>NZ_JAIBNX010000052.1:5719-12988 GCF_026130045.1 Micromonospora sp. CPCC 205371 | reverse complement strand
GCTGGCCGCCATCGCCGGTGGCCAGCCGCCGTTTTTCTAGGCCAGGCGGAACGCCAGCTCGCACTCCCACTTGTTCAGGTCGGGTTCCTCCAGCGGGTTGGTGTGGAAGATCTCCAGCCGGCAACCCCAGCGCTGTCCCGCGTCCGTTTCGGTCATGTCCCACGCCAAGCCGTGGCGCTCGGCGTGGGACAGCAGCCCGGCCGTCACGCCGAGCAGTTCGTCCGGGTGCCCCACGTTGGTCACCGTCAGGTACCGGCCAGCCGGCAGCACGCCACCGAACACCGTCCCGTCGCCCCCGATTTCTCGCTCGACGGGCACTCCGGCCTCGATCTCCAGCTCCCGCGCCATGTCGATGACGTTGTACTTGAGGAACGGGGCACCGGCCGGCGCGACACCGCGCCCGACCAGCCAACCGATCACGTCGGCGATGCGGTCAGCGATCTCCGGGATGGTCTCCATCGTGACCAGCCGTTTCATGGCCACGTAGGGCTGGGCCTCCCGGTACGTGATGGCCGGCTCGACCGGCCTGATACTCGTCATGACCGGTAAGACGACGCCGGACGCCAAAACTCATCGCCGGGCGGAAGCGCCTATCTACCGCGCTGGGTTGGCGTTCGCCATGATCCGCCCGACGTTGCCGGGCGCCAGGTACTCCCCGACGGGGGTGCTGCCCTGCACCGCGCGGTGGTAGGGGGTGGCCCCCGCCGGGCCGGCGGCGATCGCGGCGAGCAGCGCCACCATCTCCGGCGGAGGCGGCTCCATAGCGGCGAGCCGAGTAGTCAGGTCGAGGTACGGCGTGAACCAGGCATCGCGCTGCGCCGCGTACTCCGCCAGCGCCTCAGCCATGCCACGATCGCCCGCCAGCCCACCGTGGATCGCCCGGGCGAGCGTCTCCGCGCACATGAACGCGTCCATGATGCCGGCGGCCAGGCACGGATCTTTGTGATAGCCGGCGTCGCCCACGAGCGCCCACCCCGGACCGTGTGACGTGCGGAAGAAGTTGGGCAGGTCGGCCGTGGCCCGCATCCGCTCGACCCGCTCGCCGGCGCGGACCCGGGCGGCCAGGTCGGGCACCCGGTCGATCGCGGCAGCGTACTGGCCCTCCACGTCGGTGCGGAACTCCGCGAAGTCTTTCGTCGGGCAGGACACGAACACGCACGCCAAGTCGTCGTTCGTCGGAAACACCACGACCGCGCGGTCGCCACGGCTGTAGATCTCGCCGCCGCCAGCGGCCACACCCCGGTAGTACGCGTAGTAGGTCGCTGTCAGCGACGGTGTGGCGTGGTAGGGCTCGGCGCCGACCTCACGCGCCACCGTCGACCGCAGGCCGTCGGCGCCCACCACGATCCGCGCCCGCTCGACAACCTGAGCTCCTGTGCGGTCCCTGCCGTGTATCCCGACCACCGTGCCGTCCTCAACCACAAGGCCGTCCACAGTGAACTCTTCGCGCACCTCCGCGCCCGCCTCGGCGGCCGCGTCGACGAGTATCTTGTCGAGCACGGTGCGGCGCACACAGTACGGGTGCTGGACGCCGTCGACCGCCGGCGCCGGTGCGTTGATGGCGAACTCGCCGAAGTCCATCCGGAAGTACTCGTACGGCGGCGTGCCGGAGGCAAGCACACGCCCCAGCAGGCCCCACCGGCGCAGGATCGCCACCGCCGGCACGTGCAGCAGATGCGTGGAGATCACGTCGCTCGGAAACCGCGCCTTGTCGACGACCAGCACGCGATGCCCCTGCCGCGCGAGCAGCATCGCGGTGGGCGAACCGGCGACCCGCGCTCCCACAACGATCACGTCGAACACCCATCCAGCTTGGTGTGCGACCACGATCACGTCAAACGAGCCGCAGCGTTCACCGGCGAAACCCGTCGCGCGTTCGCGGACGCGGCGTTAGGGTGCGCAGATGTCTTCCCAGCCGGCGCTGCTGCCGCGCACGACACCGGCGGCCGCGAGGGTCTCGTCGCGTTCGATCGCCGCGCTGCTGGACCGGCTGGAGGAGCAATCCGTCGAGCTTCACTCGATCATGGTGGTGCGCCATGGTCACGTCGTCGCCGAGGGCTGGTGGGCGCCCTACTCGGCCGGACGCCCGCATCTTCTCTACTCGCTGACCAAGTCGTTCACCTCGGTCGCCGTGGGGCTCGCGATCGCCGATGGTCTGCTCTCGCTGGACGATCGGGTGGTGGACGTGCTGCCCGACCGCGTCCCGGCCGACGTCTCGGAGCAGGGGCGCCGCATCACCGTTCACCACCTGCTGTCCATGACGGCAGGGCACCCCACGGACAGCCTCGCCGAGGCCTGGCTGCTCGAACCGGATGACCTGGTAAAGGGCTTCCTGCGCGTGCCGTTCACCGAGCCCGAGGGGACGCGCCACACTTACGACAATGCGGCCACGTACGTGCTGGCCCGGATGGTGGAACGGGTCACGGGCCGCGACCTCCCGGGACTGCTCGACGACCGCCTATTCAAGCCCCTGGGCATCGATCACACCGAATGGGACCGGGTGGCGAGCGGTGCCACCTTCGGATTCCACGGGCTGCACCTCACGACCGAGGCCGTCGCCGTCTTCGGCGAACTGCTGCTGCGCGGCGGCGTCTGGGGCGACCGGCAGCTCATCCCGCGCGAGTGGGTGGAGCTCGCGACCAGCCGCCACGTCGAGACCAGGCAGACCGAGGGCTGGTCGGAGAACCCGGACGCCCTTTGCGGGTACGGATACCAGTTCTGGATGTCGCGTCACGGTTACCGCGGTGCCGGCGCCTTCGGCCAGCAGTGCGTGGTCGTCCCGTCGCATGATCTGGTTGTCGTCGTGACCGGCGCCGAGTCGCCGGAAGTGGCGATGCCCGGCGCCCTGTGGGACTGCCTGCTGCCCGGCATGGACGATCCGGGAAGCAGCCGGGACGACGAGATCCTTGCCCAGCGGCTGCGGCGGCTGGCGCTCGCGCCGGTGTCGGGATCGGCCGATCCGTCCCGTTCCGTCACGGCGCGGATCGACGCCTCCGCCGATGACTCGGCCCTGCCCGACGGAATCGCGATAGCGGTCGATCCGGCGGACGGTGGCTGGCACCTGCGGCTCGGGGAATCCATCACCATCGCGGCCGGCCACGGTGCCTGGCGGGAAAGCTCGCCGCTCGGCCGCCCGGTCGTCGCGGCCGGCGCCTGGCAGGGCGACACGTTCGTCGCCGATCTCTACGTCATCACCACGCCGCACCGGGTACGGCTGGTGGTCGACGCCGGCGCCAGGACGGCGGTTGCGACCTGGGCCACCGTGCCCCTGACCGGCCCCATCCTGGAGCGGCACCTACGCTCGCCGCTGATGACCCGGCCCGACGTCGCATAAGTGTCCAGAGGGACGGTGGGTCAGACCCAGCCATGGCGGGCGGCGTACCAGCCGAGTTGCATGCGGCTGCCGACGCCCGCCAGGTCCATCAGCCGTCGCAGCCGGCGTTGCAGCGTACGCATGGAGATGCCGAGCTGGGAGGAGACGGCCTGGTCGGTCAGGCCGGCCAGGAGCAGGGCGAGGATCTTCCGGTCGAGGTCGGTGGGGGCGTCCGCGGCCGGTTCGGCCACCGCGTCGCCCGACAGCTCCAGCGGGTACGCCTGCCGCCAGACCGTCTCGAAGAGGGCGGCCATGCCAGCCAGCAGGCCGCTGCGGTGCAGCAGCACCGCGGCCGGTTCGCCGCCCGGTGTGACGGCGAGCGGCACGAGCGCGAGGTCGGAGTCCGCGATGACCAGCTTCATCGGCAGGGAGTCGGCGATCCGCACCTCCACGCCGCTACGCAACGAATCAACCGCCTCGCCGACCGCGCCGGGCTCGGCGAGCAGCGCGCGCTCCACGACCGCCCGGAACCGGACCCCCCGATTGACCGCCGCGCTCTCCGCCGGGTTGTCGCCCGGCGCGACCACGGTGAAGGGGTACGTGACGAAGGTGCGCACCTGCTGCCGGGCGGCCGCCTGCACCTGAAGGAACCGGTGCCGGATGCCGTCGGCACCGGTGACCACCTCGACGAGTTCGCTGGCACCGCGGTCCGCGGCGGCGGTGCGGTGTTCCTCGGCGAACGCGGCCATGGCCAGTTCGGCACGCCGCAGTTCCTCGCGGCGGTCGGTGATCAGCGCGCCGAGCGCGACCGCCGGGGGTGCGGCGGCGAGGCCGCTGGTACCGACCCGGACGAGCAGGCCACAGGCCAGCAGCCGGTCCAGTGCGGCGTCGACCGCCGGGCCGGGCATCGCCAGTTCGGCGGCCAGCCCAGCGGCGTCCACGTCCGCCCGGCCCAGCGCGAGCCGGTAGATGGTTTCCTCGCTCGCGCTGAGCCCGACAGCGCCCAGCATCGCCGGGTCAGCGGACGCCATAGGCACGGATGATCTCCTGGTCGATGCGCCAGCCGGTCTTCGTGGCGGCGCTGGCCCGTACCGAGATGAAGCCTGCCTGCTTCGACGGCTTGAACGTGCCCGACCAGCGCCCATCGCTGTCCTTGCGGAGGCTGATCGGCAGCCAGCTGGCCCCGTCGTCGTACGAGACGTCGAGCGTCACCGTGGTGACCCGGCCGGTGCCGCTGCCACCCGGTTGTGGGCCGGCGGTGAGCGCGATCCGCTGGGTGGCGCCGGCCGGCACGTCGCCGTGCAGGTCGGTGGGCAGGTCGTAGTCAAGCTGGAGCAGCGCGAGCGGTACGAAGTCGTCAGCCTCGTTGGAGCCGGACACGAACCGCCACTCGGTGTGCGTGCGGGTCGACAGCCGCCACCGCTCGGCGGGGCGGGACGCGTCGAGCACCAGCCGGTACGGGAGCGTGCCGGGGGGCATCTCGGTCCACTGTAGATCGGAGTAGTACGGGTTCTCGTCTATCAGCTTGTCGCCCTGGTACAGCTTGAGGGTGGTCGGCACCTCGCCCCAGTCGATGTCGCCGCCGTGCTCCAGCGGGGCGCCGGACGGGCTCCACGTCTTGACGTTGATGGTGAGGTAGTCCCGGTACCGTCCATTCTGGACCGCGAACGCGCGGCTGAACGCCGGTCGGGTGGCGGGGGCGAACCAGTTCAGCCGCGTGGCGCTGCGCGCCCGGTACGTGTTGCGGTACGACGAGTCGCTCCAGCTACCCTGCTGGTGGGTCTCGAACCACTCCTGCCCCGGCGTGACCCACTCGGTGCGCACGCCCGGGTGCCATTCGCGCTCGCGGAAGCCCACCGACGGCGTGAACGTCATGTCGTACCGGTATCCGGCGCCCTCGGCGGGCCGCACGGCGTAGTAGTGGGCGTCGATCCGGGCGAGGTCCTGGTGGCTGGGCCGGTACGTGAGTGGGCGGTCCGGCACCTGCCCGGCGTAGTTGCGGGCCAGGTCGTAGACGTACCCGGCGTAGGGGGCCCGGGTGAGGCCGAGTCGCGCACCGGACCGGGCCAGCGCGACAAGGCGCGCGCCTTGGTCCCGGTGCACGGTGGCGACCGGGATGGGTGCCTCGCCGACCCACTCGTTGAGCACGCCAATGCCGTCGTTGACGACGATCAGCGCCTTCGCGCCGGCGGCCACCGCGGCCGCGGCGCGCTCCTCGGCGGAGACCGCGTCGCTGCGGGTCACCACCGCGATCCGCCCGGCGGCGGGCCGGCCGGCGTACTCGCTCGCGGCGCCGGTGCCCGCGTACACGCTCCGGTGCGACTCCCAGCCTGCGGTGAACGAGCTGCCCGGCTGGGTGACGGTGTCGAAGGCCTGGCCGCCCCCGCTGAGGCTGAGCGCCGGCTCACCCTTGCGCCAGCGGGTCACGAGGTCGTAGGCGCCCGGCGAGACGTACAGGTCGTCGTACTTGACGGGCACCTGGTAGCCGCTGCGGTACCCGCCGGCGATGAAGTCGATCTTGCGCTGGCGGTCCTCCGTGCGGCGCGGCGTGGTCGTCTGGAGCAGCCGCGCCCGGCGGGCGTCGAGCGAGACCGTCGTCGACCTGTCCAGCTTCACGTCGCCGGCGACGAGCACGGCCAGGCCCAGAGCGTCCGGGTTCTCGCCCGGAATGTCCAGATAGGACGACGCCGCGTAGGTGCCGGGCGGCAGCCGCAGGGTCGTCTCGCCCTCGACGCGGTACGGCGCCGGCTCGTCGGCCTTGCTCAGCACCACCCAGGCGTTCGCCGGCTTGCCCGCGCGGTCCCGCACCTGGATGGTGAGGTCGTACCGCTCGTCCTCCTTGAGCAGCCCGAGGGTGGTACGGGTGAGCGGGGCGCCGGTCACGGCGTCGGTGCCGACGAGCCAGCCGGTGAACCGGCCGGCTCCGTCCACTGTGGGGTCGCCGATGACCTGGACGTCGGCGCTGCCGCCGGCCGGTACGGTGACCGAAGGGCTGCTCACGGTGAACGGACCGCCCGTGACGGCCAGGTTGAGCGTCACCGGCGCCGTGCCCGAGTTCGTGAACGTGACCGGCTTCGTGACCGGAGCGTCGCCCGGCTCGTGCGGCCAGTCGTGGTTACCGAAGAACGCCGATCCGGTGGCGTGCACGGTGTTCGACACCGCGGCGGCAACGTCGAGGCGACCGGTGCCCACCTCGTACCCGGAGTAGTGCCCGGCGAGCCCCTTCGCGCTGCTCACCAGGGCGGCCTTCAACCGCTCGCCGGACCAGTCCGGGTGCTGCTGCGCCAGGATCGCGGCCGCGCCGGACACGTGCGGGGTGGCCATCGAGGTGCCGGAGAGGGTGGCGTATCCGCCCTCCTGGGCGCGCGCGGCGGTGATGTCCACGCCGGGCGCCGTGATGTCCGGCTTGAGCGCTCCGCTGCCGGCGAGCGGCCCGGTGCTGGAGAAGTCGGCGAGCGCGTCGGACTTGTCGACCGCGCCGACGGTCAGCGCGGAGGCGGCCGAGCCGGGGGCGCCGATCGTCTCCGGTCCCGAGTTGCCGGCGGCGATGACGAAGAGCGTGCCGTACCGCGCCGAGAGCGCGTCGACCGCGGCGGACAGCGGGTCGGTACCGTCGGATGGCGTGTCGTCGCCGAGGCTCATGCTCACGACGTCGGCGCCGGTGCTGGCGGCCCACTCCATGCCGGCCAGCACCCACGAGTCGTTGCCGAAGCCGTCGTCGTCCAGCACCTTGCCGACGACAAGGTCGGCGCCCGGCGCGACTCCCTTGTAGACACCGCCGGACGCGGCGCCGGTGCCGGCGACCGTGGAGGCGACGTGGGTGCCGTGGCCGTTCGCGTCACCCGCGTCGTCGCCCGGTACGAAACTCACCGCCTCGTCCACCTTGCCGGCCAGGTCGGGGTGGGCGGCGTGGGCGCCGGGGACCTCCGCCGCACCCCCGGCGCCGCTGCCGCCTC
>NZ_JAIBNX010000052.1:5474-5709 GCF_026130045.1 Micromonospora sp. CPCC 205371 | reverse complement strand
CCCGCCCGGTCCGAACCCCACGCCCTCCTCCCCCCTGCGGGCCGGGCGGGGGGGCCCGGCGACCACGCGGGTATCCAGCACCGCAACCGTGACGCCCGTGCCGTCATATCCGGCGGCCCACGCCTGCGGGGCGCCCACCTGCGGCACGCTCTCCTTCAGGTTGGCCCGGGCCCGGCCGTCGAGCCAGAGCTTGCCGGCATCGCGTGGAACCGGCGCGCTCCAGAACGTCCGCGCC
>NZ_JAIBNX010000052.1:0-5464 GCF_026130045.1 Micromonospora sp. CPCC 205371 | reverse complement strand
CGACTTGCCCGCCTCCGCGAGACCCCGCCGCGCACCAGACGGTCCGAGCCTGCTGCTTGCCCCCCCGCACCGCGCCCGCGCCGATGCTCGGCAGCCGCCGCACCACCGTCGCGCCGGGTGCCGTGCCCGTCGCGATCAGCGGTATCCCGCCGGCCTTGGCGTCGTCGTATCCCATCTCCACCAGGTCGGTGACGTTGAACAGCCGCCGGTCCAGCCGGTCGGCGTTCACCAGCGGGACCGCCTCGTCCGGCAGCACGTACAGGTCACCGCCGCCGCTCTCGACGCGTACCCCTCCGGTGGCACCGTCGGGGCGCTCGACGTCCGCGACCTGCTGGCCCCCGGCGAGCGTCTGGATGGTGACGACGTCACCGGTGATGAGCGTGACCGTGTGTGTCGTTGCCGTCGCTGCCGGCGCGGGCGTACGCGCCGCGGACGCCGACGCCGGAAGCACCGCGAGGCCGGCGGCGATCAGCGGCAGGGTCGCCGCCGCGAAGACCGGCCGCCATGTGGGAAGAGACATGATCAAGGGTGTATCGCGGCCGCGCTGCCAGGGGAATGTCCGCGGCGTGGCGAGGTTGCGCCATGGCGCAAGCTCGCCAGATTCCGGCGCCGCGGCAGGGGCGCGCGCGTACGTGATCGTGGACAGTAGACTCCCCGCCCGTGGCATGGTTGCGCGGTAAGGCACAGGAACCAGTTGGTCCTCGGGTGCTCCAGGTTGATGGCCGGCGTTACGCGACCGTCGGCGCGGCGCTCCGCGACGCCAGGGACGGCGACGTCATCGAGATCGCCGGTGGCACCTACATCGAAGAGCTGGTCGTCGACAAGGCCGTCGAGCTGCGCCCCATCGAGGGCACCGGCACGGTCGGGTTGGCGCACAACGACGGCCCGCTGACCCTCCGCGCCAACGCCACTGTGCGCAGCATCATGATTGCGGTCGGCGACGACGGCTGGGGCAGCGCGCTGGTGATCGATGGCGCGGCTCCACTGGTCGAGGACTGCCTGATCGGCGCGGGCAGCGAGGCGGCGATCAAGGTCACCGGAGGCGCGGTCCCCACGCTTCGAGAGTGTCGCGTCGAGGGCTCCAGGAACGCCCTGGTAGTCGAGGGCGCCGCTGGGCTGTTCGAGCGGTGCGAGTTTGTCGAGGCGACGTTCACCGGGGTCGAGGTGTCCGGGGGCGGTGCGCCCGAACTGGTCGGGTGCACGATTGCCAGGTCCGAGTTCAACGGGATGGCGGTATCCGGCGCCAACTCCGTGGTCACCCTGCGCGACTGCCTGATCGATCAGACGGAGTCCCACGCCATGGAGGTCAGCGAGGGCGGCCGCGCCGTCCTGGTCGGCACGACGCTCCAGAACAACGAGCACGGCGGCGTGCAGGTGGGCGGCCGCGGCGCGAGCGCCGAGCTGACGAACTGCACGATCAGCGGCGCGGACGGCACCGCTATCGATGTCGGGACTCGCGGGAGCGCGACGGTGACCGACTGCGTGATCACGGGGGTGGACTCCGGCGTCTCGGTGAGCGGCAAGGAGGCGACCGCGACGGTCACCCGGCTACGCGTGGAGGACGTGCGGTACAACGCGGTGAGTTCCTCCGATCGCGCTCGGGTGACGGTCAGTGGCGCGACGGTACTGCGCGGTGGTGGTCAGTTTTCGGTGTCGGATCGGGCCGTCCTCACCGCCGAGGACGTCACCATCGACGGCGGTGACCAGGCGGCGCTCGACGTCAGCGGCGGCGAGGGCCGGTTCACCCGGTGCCGCGTCACCGGATCCGCACAGCCCGGCGTCTGGCTGGACAACGGCCGCGCCTTCCTCGACCGGTGCGAGGTCAGCGGCGGCCAGGGCGCAGGCTTCTACGTGAACGACACGATCGGCGAGGCGGTGCTCACCGCGTGCGTGGCACACCACAACGCCGAAGAAGGCTTCGCCATGTACGGGAAGGCCACGCTGACCGCCTGCGCCTCCTACGCGAACGGCGAGCCCGACGACGTCGGAATCCAGGACGGCGCGCCCGTCTCGGGTGACGTGGTCGCCACCGCGACCGCGACCGCCGAGGCCGCCGACGACGACCGGCCACCGTTCGACCAGATGGTCGACAACCTCGAAGACAGCCTGTGGTCCGTGCGCGGCCTCGTCGACGCCAAGCGCGACGACGTACTGTCCGATCCGGACGCTCAGGCCGCCGCCGATCGCCTGCTCGGCGAGGTGGAAGACCGCATCGGCATCCTGCGTGGCCTCGCCGACAAGGTGCCCGGCGCACCCCTGACTGACCCGGCCGACAAGGAGAGGGCGCGAGCGGTCGTGGACGAGCTGAGGGTGCGCCAGGAGGCGCTCGACGACCTGCTGGCGGGGCGCCCCATCGCGGCGCCGCCGGAGGCGGCCGAACCGGCCACAGTGGACGAGCTGCTCGGCGAGCTGGAGCAGCTGATCGGCCTGGCGGCGGTCAAGGCCGAGGTGCGCACGCTCATCGACATCATCGTCGTGGGGCAACGGCGCACGGCTGCCGGCCTCAAGACGCCGCCGCTCAGCCGTCACCTCGTCTTCACGGGCAACCCGGGCACCGGCAAGACCACGGTCGCACGCCTGTACGGCCGAATCCTGACCGCCCTGGGCCTGCTCACCAAGGGGCACCTGGTGGAGGTGGCCCGCGTCGACCTGGTTGCCGAGCACATCGGCGGCACCGCTCTGAAGACGAAGGCGGCGTTCGACCGGGCCCGGGGTGGCGTGCTGTTCATCGACGAGGCGTACTCGCTGTCGCCCGAGGACGGTGGCCGCGACTTCGGGCGCGAGGCGATCGACACGCTGGTGAAGCTGATGGAGGACCACCGCGACGAGGTGGTCGTCATCGCGGCCGGCTACACCGCCGAGATGGCGCGGTTCACGGCCGCGAACCCGGGCCTGCGGTCGCGGTTCGGCCAGGTCATCGAGTTTCCGGACTACAGCCCGCAGGAGCTGGTGCGGATCACCGAGGCCCAGGCGGCCGCGCACGACTACACGCTGCCGGACGACACCCGCCAGGAGTTGCTGGGGTACTACTCGGCCATGAGCCGTGGGCACGGCTTCGGCAACGGCCGGATGGCGCGCCGCACCTTCGAGGTCATGGTCGCGGAGCACGCGAACCGGCTGGCCCGCGAGGCCGCGCCGACCGCCGCGGACCTGACGACGTTGCGGCCCGAGGACCTGCCCGACGAGTGGACCGACCGCTAGGACCCGCTAGCCGGCCGCGCGCTCACAGGTGCCGGCCGGCGCCTCGGGCTGGCCGAGGTCGGCGAGGGCGATGTTCTTGTCGGTGAGGCGGGCGAGCTCGACGAAGTCCTTGCCGACGATCAGGTCGACGACCGCGCCCTTCTTGTCCGGGTCGTACTCGCGGGTGGCCGCGCCGAACAGGTACGCCCGGACGACTTGGGCCGAACCAACGCCCTCGGGCCCGAACCGCACCATCCCGATGCCGTCCACCTCGTCCTGGTTCGGGTCGTTCTTCTCGACCTTGGCCTTGAAGCCGCGGTCGCTCAGGTCGGCCGCCACAGCGTCGGCCACGCCCGCCCGGCCGGTCCCGTTGTACACGGAGACGGTGATCTTGTCTTCCTGCCGGATCTCGGTGTCGGCGTAGGGCTGGCCCGGCTTGCATCCGGCTGAGGCGCCGTCGGCGGCTTGGTTGTCGGCGACGAGGGTCACCAGCGCGACGATCCCACCGACAACGGTAAGCAAACCGATAAGTACGATCGCGCGGACACGGCCATAGGTCATACCCTGTATGACGCTTCTGGCGGGCCGACGGTTGCCTCCCGTCCTATATGGACAGAGATTGTCACACCCGACGCATTGATCGGCGTGCTCGCCGCACCGTAGTATCCGAGCCGGCGCCTCTGACGAAGAGGGCGTCCCGCGCCCACCCCCCGACGGCGGAAAGTGAAATCACGGGGGAGGCCGTCCGGGGACGACAGAAAACCCCCGGCCGCTTTAGCGGCTGCGGTCGTCTTCGCCATCGGCATCGCGGGGCCCGCGTGGGCCGGTCCCGCGCAAGCACCCAACGACACACCGGCCGCCGCCAAGGCGGCGCTGCCCGACGGCTGGGACCTGCGAAAGACACCAACCGGTTTCGACCTCACCTGGCAAGCGACGGCTCGGGTACCCGTCGGCGACGCGAGGGTCGAGTTCTACGCGGGCGATCGGCTGCTCGGCCGCCCGTGGGCCAGCGCAGACCAGCGCACCTTCCGCCTGGCCCTCGACGGCGTGGCCGCGAAAGCCCTCACCGACCTCCAGGTCCGGGCGGGTGGGCGGCGCCTCGACGCCGGCGCGCCGCCAGCGGTGGCACCGCGCACCGCACAGTCCACAGTGGCCCTGGCACAACTGCCGCCCAACCCGGTCGATCCGGGTGTAGCCGGCCCCTACACCACGATCTCGGGCGAATACACGCTGCCCGACACGCAGCTGCCGGGCCTTCCGGTGCCGGTGGAGATGAAGGGCTACGTCGTGGCCCCACAGGGCACGACCGGCCAGCGCCCGGTGGTGCTGCTGCTGCACGGCCGCCACGACACGTGCTACCAGGGCCAAGACCTGCTCCTCGCGTGGCCGTGCCCGGCCGGCTGGAGCGCGCTGCCCAGCTACCGCGGCTTCCAGCGGCAGCAGCAGTTGCTGGCCTCGCAGGGCTACGTGACCGTGTCCATCTCGGCCAACGGCATCAACGCGCAGGACAACGGCGGCGACAGCTGGGCGCTCCCGCCGGAAGACGGCGGCGCGCAGGCCCGCTCGTCGCTGGTGCGACTGCACCTCGGCAAGTGGGCCGACTGGGCCGGCACGGGCCGCCCGACCGCGCCCGCCATCGTGCAGTCCGCCCCCGTGCCCGACATGACCCGCGTGCTGCTGATGGGGCACTCCCGGGGCGGTGAGGGCGTCAACCGCGCCGCGATCGACAGCCTCCGCCCGCCGCCCACCGGCGACGGGTACACCGGCACCGTGCGATGGACGATCCGGGGGCTGGCGCTGATCGGCCCGACCACGTTCATGCACAACCCGGTGCCCGACGTGCCGACGATGACGATCCTGCCGAGCTGCGACGGCGACGTGTCCGACCTTGAAGGCCAGATGTACCTCGACGCCACCCGCCGTGTCAGCCGCGGGTTCGCCCTGCACAGCGCCGTCTTCGTGCTCTACGCGAACCACAACTACTTCAACACCGAGTGGACGCCGGGCCTGTCGGTGGCGAAGTCGTTCGACGACTACCCCAGCCCGTACGACCCGGTGTGCCGCACGATCTCGCCCAACCGGCTGACGCCCGACCAGCAGCAGAACGTGGGCGCCACCTACGTCGCCACGGCGGCGGCCCTCTTCGTGGCCGGCAACGACCAGGTGCGTCCGCTGATCGACGGCTCCGGCTTCCGGGCGCCGTCGGCCGGCCCGGCGCCCGTGCTCAGCCCCCCCGTGGGCGGGAACCGGGGGCGGGTGGGCGGGGCCGGCGCCCCCACCCTCG
>NZ_JAIBNX010000051.1:11742-42495 GCF_026130045.1 Micromonospora sp. CPCC 205371 | reverse complement strand
CCGCGGTCCATGGCGATGGCCAGGTCTTCGCCGTAGATGGTCGTGCAGCGCTCGCCCGGGTGGCGGGCTGTGGGTGGCGGGCTGTGGGCCATGGGTCCGGCGTGGCGCGCGGCGGCCGCGGCTTCGGGGGTGTCAGTGGAGGGTGGGAAGGTGGGTCAGGAAGTGGGTCACGGCCTTGTTGAACTCCGCTGGGCGTTCGAGGTTGGGCAGGTGGCCGGCGCCTTCGATCACCACCATGGTGGCGTCGGGAATGCCCCCTTGCAGGATTTCGGCGTCCGCGACGGGCGTGTACTCGTCGTCGGAGCCGACCACGACCAGCGTGGGCACCGCGATCGTTGGCAGTAGCGGCACGTAGTCGGGGCGCTCGGCGCGTCCGCGTAGCGCTGCCGCCGCGCCTGTTGCGGGCGCGGCGCGCATCATCCGGAGCACATGCGCGGCGACGGCGGGCTGCGCGGCGACGTTGTGCGGTGCCATCATTTTGGGGAGTACCTCGCTGGCGTACGGAGCCATGCCCTCGTGCAGTAACCGGTCTGCCAGGGCATTGCGCCACGCTTTGCCCTCGTCCGTCTCGGCGGCGGCGAAGGTGTCGGCGAGCACGAGACCGTGGATGCGTTCGCCGAAGAGGCGGTAGCACTCCATCGCGATCTGGCCACCCATCGACAGGCCACCGAGCACGAAGCCGTCGACACCGAGGCGGTCGAGCAGCGCGGCGATGTCGCGGGCGAAGTCGCCCAGCCTTGTCGTGCCGGGCACCACTGTGCTCTGCCCGTAGCCCCGTAAGTCTGGGGCGATCACGCGCCAGCCGTGCGCCGTGAACGCCTCGACCTGCGGTGTCCACATCGACCGGTCGAAGGGGTGACCATGGATCAGTACCAGCGGCGGGCCGCTGCCCTTGTCGTCGTACCCGATGGTGATGTCGCCGAGCGTCACCGTGGTCATCGCCATTCCTCCCGCGCCGTCTTGACAACTCGATGCTATTGGTCCCACTATCTCGGTGCAATAGAAGAATTGATCTCGGAGCAATGATGGACGACTATCGGGCAATCGCGGACGAGATCGCGGCGGACATCACCGCCGGAAACCTACGGGCGGGAGAGCGGCTGCCTCCACAGCGCCGGTTCGCCGCGGATCGGGGCATCGCCGCGTCCACGGCGTCCCGGGTGTACGGGGAACTGGTTCGGCGCGGGCTCGCGACCGGCGAGGTCGGACGGGGTACCTTCGTCCGCGCCGCCGCCCCCGGCCCCGAACCGGCGTTGGCCGAGCCCGGCGGGGCCCGCGTCGATCTTGAGCTCAACTTCCCGACGCTGCCCGACCAGGCCGAGATGCTGGCAGCCGGGTTGACCCGGATGCTGCGTCCGGACGTGCTCGCGGCTGGCCTGCAGGCGACCGGCACGGCCGGTACCGCGTCGGCGCGGGATGCGGCAGCGGCGCTGCTCACCCGCGGTGGCTGGGCGCCCGACCCGGGCCAGGTCCTCTTCGCCGGCAGCGGGCGGCAGGCGATCGCCGCGGTGCTGGCGGCTCTCGTCCGGCCCGGCGTGCGGCTCGGGGTGGAGCGGCTCACGTCCCCGGTCGTCAGGGGCTTCGCCTCCCGGCCCGGCATCCGCCTCGTGCCCCTCGCGATGGACGAGAAGGGGCTCGATCCGGATGCGTTCACCGACGCATTGCCGCTGCGCGCGGTCTACCTGCAGCCGACCGTTCACAGCCCGACGGGTGCCACGATGTCGCTGGAGCGCCGGGCGCGGCTGGCGGAGCGGATCAGCACGTCCGGCGTACCAGTGGTCGAGGACTCCGTCTGGGGATTCCTCCGTCCCGACCTCCTTCCGCTGGCCGCACTCGTGCCCGAGCACACGTTTCTGGTCGACAGCCTGTCCAAGCGGCTGGCACCGGGCCTTAGCGTCGGGTTCGTCGTACCGCCGCGCGGCAGCGAACCTACGGTGGCGTCCGCGCTGCGCTCGGGCGCGTGGACGGCGTCCAGGTACGCGCTGGAGGCGGCGACGCAGTGGCTGACCGATGGCACCGCCGCCGAGATCGCACGGGCCAAGCGCGTCGACGCCGAACGGCGGCAGCGGGTCGTGTCCGAACGGCTCGCCGGGTTCAGCGTTCGCGGTGATAGGTGCGGGTACCACTGCTGGTGGGAGCTGCCGGACCCGTGGCGGGCCGAGACCTTCGTCGCCGCCGCCGCCCGCCGGGGGATCGCCGTCGCACCCGCGGCAGCGTTCGCGGTTGGCGCGGGGCACGCTCCGAACGCCGTGCGGATCGCCCTCGGTACGCCGGCGCAGGACGCGCTGGAGAGCGCGCTGGACGTGCTCGCCGGGCTGGCCCGCGCCGCGCCGGAGGACGCGGCGCCGGAGTAGCGCGACGGCGCCGTCCTGGAGTAGCGGCGGGGTAGCGGCGGCGTTGGAGGACGCCGCGCTGGCGTGGCGCGCTGGGCCGCGCTGGCGTGGCGCGTTGGCGTGGCGCGGCGTGTCGATCAAGGGAGATTGCATGGATCAAGGGCGAACGCACGTGGAAGAGAGATCGAACCACGTGCATATGCCCTTGATCGGCGGAAAGGGGGCGGCCGGCCGGGCGGGCGGGCCGGGCGGGCGGGCGGGCCGGGCGGGCGACGGAAAGGGGGACGCGTGGGTTACGGGGGTAGTTTGCGGATGGGGGTCGCTAGGGTGGCGGCGGCCACGGCCAGGACGCCGGCGCCGGCGACCGCGAATGTCAGCCGGGTGCCGTGATGCTGCGCCAGCCAGGTGAACGCCGCCGCGCCCAGGCCGCCCAGCGAAAAGTGAATCGTCCAGAACGCCGACGTGACGCGGCCGAGCAGGTGCTCGGGCGTGACCTCCTGGCGCAGGGTCATCGAGCAGATGCCGCCGATGCTCAGGCAGCCGAAGTACACGACCATCAGCGCACCGACCTCCGCGACCCGGCCGGTCAGGCTGAGCGCCGCGATCGCCACGCCGCACAGCGCGACCGCGCCGGTCCAGCATGCGCCGAAGCCGAGCCGGCGGCGCAGCCACGGTACGGCCAATGAGCCGGTCACGGTGCCCGCGGCGCCGACTGTGAGCACGAGCCCGATCGTGCCGTCGGGCTGCTGCAGGCCGTGCCGAAGGTGGTAGATCACGACGTCGTCGATGCCGTACGTGAGCAGGATGAACGCGGTCAGCAGGGCGGTCAGTGGGCGCAGTACCGGATGGCGGAGCAGGAAGCGGGCCCCGGCGAGCAGGTCGTCCCATGGCCGGGTGCGGCCGCCCTCCGCGAGGACGCGCGCCGGAAGGCGTACCAAGAGAAGCAACGCCGCGGAGAGGCCGAAGCTGCCGGCGTCGACGGCGATCGCGCCCGCTGGCCCGATCCAGCCCGACACCGCGCCTGCCAGCGCCGGACCGGCGACGGACGCCAGCGCGGTGCCGGCGTAGAGCCGGCCGTTGGCCTGCGTCAGCTTGGAGGTGGGTACCAGGCTGCGTACCGCGGTGACGGCCGCGACCTGGAAGACCATACCGACCGCCGAGGCCAGCGGAAGCACGACGAACAGCAACCAGATCGGCGGGTGCGGCGCCAGCCAGACGATCGGGATCACTGCGAAGAGCAACATCCGGGCAATGTCGGAGACGATCAGGAGCATTCGTCGGTTCATCCGGTCGACCAGGACCCCGGCGAAGACCCCCGCGATGACCGCGGTGGTGCCCGCGATGCCGGTCAGTAGGCCGGCCGTCGCGACCGAGCCGGTGGCGTCGAGCACCAGCAGCGGCACGGCCAGATGCGTGAACGTGTCGCCGAGTACCGACAGGATCTGCGACGCCCAGAACGCGTTGAAGCCGCGATTGCGCCACAGCGACCCCGGTGTGGCTGGTTCCCCCGTCTTGATCACCATCGCCCCGAGGCTATCGGCCAGCAACACGGACGCTGCTTGGGCCTCCGGCTCGTGGAGTCTCGCCCGCGTGCCGATCGAGGCGGCCGACGCGAGCACCGCCCAGCGTTGTCGAGGCCGGCGTCGACGACGTCCGCGTCACCGTGTGACGGACCGCAATCCCGTTGAGCACGCGGCGGCGTTGCGGCAGGATCGGCTGATGGATCTTGTCGCGCTGCTGCCCGGGTTCGTGGTGGCGGTACTGCTCATCTCCGCCTCGCCGGGGCCGGCGATGGCCCTGATCTTCCGGCGCGCGGCCCTGCACGGCCTCCGTGCCGCGGTGCCAACGGTGCTGGGGCTGGAGGCTGGCCTGTACATCTGGGCGCTGTGCGCCGGCGCCGGCCTGGCCGCGCTGGTCGCGGCGTCCGAGGTCGCGTTCGTCGTGCTGCGCGTGGCGGGCGCGATCTTCCTGATCTATCTGGGCGTGAAGGCCTGGCGTACGGCATGGCGCAACCCTCCGCCGGCCGACGATGCGCCGCCGACGATGAGCCGGCAGGGCTGGTGGAAGGCGTTCGGCGAGGGCGTCGTGGTCATGCTCGCCAACCCCAAGGCGGCCGTGTTCATGGTCGCGTTCTACCCGCAGTTCGTGCCCGCCGACAGCCCGCTGCTCGCGACCACGGCGTTGCTGGCCGCGGCGCAGGTGCTCATCGAAACCGCGTTCTACCTGACCCTGGCGGCGGCGGTGGGCCGCGCCGGCGCGTGGTTCCGCAGGCCGAGGATCCGGCGCCGCCTCGAAGCGGTGAGCGGCACCGTGCTCGTCGCCCTCGGCGTGCGTCTGGCCACTACCACGCGCTAGCGGCGTCGAGGCCGCGGCGTCGTCCCTTGAGCCGGCGGCGGTCGTTGTACGCGCGCGGTGCCGCGACCGAACGGCGCCCTCCGGAGGAGGCGCGCCGATCAAGGAACATCGCATGGATCGAGGGCAAATGCACGTGGAAAGGAGATCGAAGCACGTGCGTTTGCCCTTGATCGGCGGGCTGGGGCGCGGGCGGGCGGGCGGCGCGGGGCGGCGCGGGGCGGCGTCAGGATGGGGGCCAGCGTGGATGCGGCCGGATGCGCTACCGCCTTTATGGGGTTACGGAGGTAGCGCGGGAAGCGCGGCGGCGGGCTGTCAGCTTGCGGGCTTTGGCCTGGGCGCCGCAGTCGGCCATCGCGCACCAGCGGCGCGAACCATTCCGGCTCTGGTCGAGGAAGAGCCAGCCGCAACCGCCTTCGTCGAGCGGGCACGCCTTGAGGTGCGCGGCGTCGACCGTGCGCAGCAGCTCGACCGCCGCGTGGGCGAGCCGGTCGGGAATGGACAGTGCCGGATCGGTGCCCACGACCAGCCGGACCTGACCGCCGCCGGCTACGAGCGACGACCGCGCGGCGGCCGCCGCCCAGCGCAGTGCCAGCCGGTCTAGGGCCGCCCCGATGTCGTCGCCAGAGCCGCTGAGCACCGTGTACGCGGACTCGCGGATGTCGAGTGCCGCGCGCAGCGCCTGCCCCGCGGTCGCCGGCTGGGCCTGCCAGGCGGCGCTCACGGCCTCAGCCGAAGCCTCGTCGACGACGCCGATTCGCAGCGCCCACGCCAGCAGGTCGGCCGGGCTCTCCAGGTATTCCAGGTGAGCCCCGCCACCCGGCACCCGCGGCGCGACGGTGTTGACCAGGTCGAGTGCCGGGTGGCCGCCGACTATCCGCAATTCCGGCTTGCGCGGTTCCGTCATGCCTGTGATGCTACCACCATAAGCCGGATGACTGGAGACAACATCATGGTGGTCTCGAACCGGCGCGCCAACGGTGCGCTCGCGGCCCTGTCGGTGGCGACGTTCGTCTACGTCACGACAGAGGTGCTTCCGATCGGCCTGCTCACCGTCATGGCTGCCGACCTCCACCGGTCGCCGTCGGAGATCGGGCTGCTGGTCACCGGCTACGCGTTCGTGGTCGTGCTGGTGTCGCTGCCGCTGACCCGGCTCACCCAGCGGGTGCCGCGCCGGCTGCTGCTCTCGGTGACGCTCGGTGTGTTCGTCCTGGGTGCGATCTTGACCGCGGTGGCGACCGACTACCGCATGCTGCTCGTGGCGCGGCTGGTCGTCGCGTTGACGCAGGCGCTGTTCTGGTCGGTGGTCGGCGCCGCCGCTACCGGCCTGTTCCCGCCGGAGGTGCGGGGTCGGGCGATCGGGCGGCTGGCCATGGGCACCTCGCTGGCGCCGGTGCTGGGCATTCCGGCCGGCACGTGGCTGGGGCAGCAGGCGGGCTGGCGGGTCGCGTTCCTGGTCATGGCGGCGGCTGGGCTGGTCACGTGCGTGGCGATCGCGGTGCTGGTGCCGACGTTCGCGCCGAGCGACGGTGGCGCGGCGCGGGGCACGCAGCCCGACGGGCGGCGGTTCGCGATCCTCGTCGTCGCGTGCGCGCTGGGCGTGACCGGCGCGCTGACCGCGTACACGTACGTGACGCCGTTCGTGCTCGACGTCACCGGGTTCGAGCCGTCGGCGCTCGGGCCGTTGCTGCTGGTCATCGGCGTGTCGGGCGCGGTCGGTGCGGTGACGGTCGGCCGGCACCTCGACCGCCGGCCGTGGGCGGCGGTGGTCGTGCCGCTCGGTGCGATCGCCACCGCGCTCGCGATCATGTCGGCCGCCGGGACCGTGCCGGTGGCGGTGGTCGGTGCGCTCGCGATCTACGGGGTCTCGTTCAGCGCGATGGCCGCCGCGATCCAGAACCGGACGCTCCGGATCGCGCCCGGCAGCACAGACATGGCCAGCGCCGGCATCAGCTCCGCGTTCAACGCGGGCATCGCCGGCGGGTCGCTGCTCGGCGGTGTACTGGTGGACAGCAGCGGCATCCGCAGCGTCGCGCTGGTGGGTGCGCTGCTGGTCGCCGCGGCGGTGGCGGCGCTGCTCGGCGAGCGCCTGCTACTTCCGGCGGATGCGGTACTCCAGCACGAGAAACGGCATGCCGAACAGCGCGAAAGCGTGTTCGGCCCGTAGCTCGGCACCGTCCGCCCACACGTCGAGCCGCTCGGCGAACCCGTGCACCGCCAAGGTGGTCAGCTCACCGCTGCCTGAGTCCACATAGGTCAAGTAGTGGCCGGGCTGCTCGAGGTCGCTGCGGCTGGTCAGCACCAGGCCGCCGCCCGGGCGCGCGGCCGGCGCCAGCGTCGCGGTGAAGCTGCCTTCCGGCACCGGGAAGCCCACGCTGACGTATCCGTGCCCGTCGCGCCGGTACGTGGTGTAGATGCCGACGTAGATCGGCTCGTCGGTGTCCACGAAGGACCGGATCCAGCCGCGCACGCTCACCACGCCGCCGGGCGCGTCGCTGATCGTGTCGATGCGGCTGCGCACGCCGCGCTGGGCCTCGCGCTGGTTCATCGGCACGCTCGCCTGTCCCAGCGGGCGCGCCACGAGGCTGCGGTAGAGCAGGTAGCCGGGGCGTACCCACAGCCGCCAGTGCGGCACGATGTCGAGCGCGAACCGGGTGGTGTGCTCGTAGAACTCGCGCACCAGCGGGTCGACGCCACCGGGATCGAAGGTTGGTCCGGCCAGCTCGTCCAGCGACGCCACGATCCCCACGTCGGCCGCGTCCGGCTGGTAGTGGCCGCCCAGCACCCCGGCCAGCTCCTTGACGTATCCGGTCCCGACGTACGCCGTGCGGGCGGCCAGCGGTACGACGAAGGGGAGCCGCTCCGGCGGTACCGCCTCGGCGAGGAGCTCGACCTGCGCGTCGCGGAACAGGAGCGCGGCGAGCGACCGGAAGGCCACGACGGCCGCCGCGGCGGCCACGCCGCCCAGAGCACCAGCCCGGCGGCGAGGCCGACGACCGGTCCGAGCGCCACCTTCTGCGGGCGGATACCGAGCGCGCCGGCGACCGTACCGCCGGCGAGCGCGACCACGAGCGGGCCTGCGCCGGTCAGCGCGCCCAGCGCCCAGCCGAGCGGCGCCGCGACCGCACCGCTGGCCAGGATGCGCGACCACAGCGGCGGTATCTCGTCCGGCTTCTGCCGCGAGCGGGCGACGGCCTCGGCCACCGCCAGCACCGCCCCGCCGGCGATCGCACCGGCCAGGATCGCCCAGCCGCCCCAGCCCGCCCCGACGCTGGCGCCCGCGATCGCTCCGAGAACCGCCGCGAAATGCACCGAGCCGTGCTTCCCGTCCGCCTCCGCCACGGCCGCGAATGTACTCGTTAGATGTGACCCGCTCGTGACCCGCTCCGTGCGCTGCCCGATAGGCTCGTGCGGTGATCAGATCGGGCGGTTCGAGCCGCGATGAGCAGTTGCGTCGCATCGAGGCGATTACCGACGCCACGCTGTCTCAGCTGCGCTCCCAGGATCTGCTCGCCGAGCTGCTGGAGCGGGTTTGCGATCTGATGCGGGTCGATACGGCGGTGGTCCTCCTGCTCGACGTACACGCCCAGCAGCTGGTCGCCACCGCCGCCAAGGGCCTCGAGGTCGAGGTCGAGCAGGGATTCCGCCTCGCGGTGGGCCGCGGGTTCGCCGGGCGGGTGGCGCGCGACCGGGAGCCGGTGGTGATCCCGGACCTCTCGGTGGCCGACATCGCCAACCCGCTGCTGCGGGAGAAGGGCCTGTCGTCGCTGCTCGGCGTGCCGATGCTCGCCGCCGGTGAGCTGGTCGGCGTCCTGCACGTGGGCTCGCTGACGCCCCGGGAGTTCACCGACGAAGACATTCACCTGCTACAGCTCGTTGCCGAGCGCGCGACCGTGGCGGCGCAGGTCCGCACGAGCGAGATCGACCGGATGGCGGCCCTCGCGTTGCAGCGCAGCCTGCTGCCCAGCCGGCTGCCGCCGGTGCCCGGGCTGGACCTGGCCGCGCGGTACCTGCCCGGCCACGACACCGGCGTCGGCGGCGACTGGTACGACGTCTTCCACCTGCCGTCCGGCTGGCTGGGCGTGGTCATTGGCGACGTGTCCGGCCACGGCCTGCCGTCCGCCGTCGTCATGGGGCGGTTGCGCAGCGCCCTGAGGGCGTACTCGCTGGAGTGCGACAACCCGGCGGACGCCCTCGGGCGGCTGGATCGCAAGATCCACCACTTCGAGGCGGGCAGCTTGGCGACCGCCCTGTACGGCATGATCAGCCCGGATCGGGAGCGCCTGGTGATCTCGTTGGCCGGGCACCCGCCGCCGATGCTCGCGGCGCCCGGCCGCGAAACGGCGATGATTCCGGTGCCGACCGACCTGCCGCTCGGCACCGGCCGGTCGGAGGGGCGCCGCTCCACCACGATCGAGCTGCCGGCCGGGTCGGTGCTGGTCTGTTACACCGACGGGCTGGTCGAGCGGCGCGGCGAGTTCATCGACGAGGGCCTCGAACGGCTGCGGCGGACTGTGGAACCGGGGCCCGCCGAGGTCGTCTGCGCGACCGTCGTGGCGGTGGTGGCGACCGAGAAGCCGACCGACGACGTGGCGCTCCTGGCGATCCGCCGCACGTAAGCGCGCTCGGCCGGACGTTGCGTGCGGCACATCCGGGGTGGCTTGCATCGTCATGCGGTCGAGCGCATATACTTCTGACCGTGTCCAAGGTGCTTACCTCCCTGCCTGTCGGTGAACGCGTCGGCATCGCCTTCTCCGGCGGTCTCGACACGTCCGTAGCGGTCGCGTGGATGCGCGAGAAGGGTGCCGTGCCGTGCACCTACACCGCTGACATCGGCCAGTACGACGAGCCCGACATCGCGTCGGTGCCCGGCCGGGCTACCGCGTACGGCGCGGAGGTCGCCCGCCTGGTCGACTGCCGTGCCGCACTGGTCGAGGAGGGTCTCGCGGCTCTCGCCTGCGGGGCGTTCCACGTGCGCTCCGGCGGCCGTGCCTACTTCAACACCACGCCGCTCGGGCGCGCGGTCACCGGCACGCTGCTGGTCCGCGCCATGCTGGAGGATCAGGTACAGATCTGGGGCGACGGCTCCACCTTCAAGGGCAACGACATCGAGCGGTTCTACCGGTACGGCCTGCTCGCCAACCCGTCTCTGCGGATCTACAAGCCGTGGCTCGACGCCGACTTCGTCACCGAGCTCGGCGGCCGCACCGAGATGTCGGAGTGGCTGCTCGCCCGCGACCTGCCCTACCGCGACAGCACCGAGAAGGCGTACTCCACGGACGCGAACATCTGGGGCGCCACCCACGAGGCGAAGTCCCTCGAACACCTCGACACCGGCATCGAGATCGTCCAGCCGATCATGGGCGTACGGTTCTGGGACCAAGACGTCGAGATCGCCCCGGAAGACGTCACGATCGGTTTCGAGCAGGGCCGGCCGGTGACGATCAACGGCAAGGAGTTCGCGTCAGCGGTCGACCTGGTGCTGGAGGCCAACGCGATCGGCGGCCGGCACGGCATCGGCATGTCCGATCAGATCGAAAACCGGATCATCGAGGCCAAGAGTCGGGGCATCTACGAGGCGCCGGGCATGGCATTGCTCCACGCGGCCTACGAGCGGCTGGTCAACGCGATCCACAACGAGGACACGCTCGCCAGCTACCACAGCGAGGGCCGGCGGCTCGGCCGGCTGCTGTACGAGGGGCGCTGGCTCGACCCGCAGGCGCTGATGCTGCGCGAGTCGCTCCAGCGCTGGGTGGGTGCGGCGATCACCGGCGAGGTGACGCTGCGGCTGCGGCGCGGCGAAGACTACTCGATCCTCGACACCACCGGTCCCGCGTTCAGCTACCACCCGGACAAGCTGTCGATGGAGCGCACCGAGGACTCCGCGTTCGGCCCGGTCGATCGGATCGGCCAGCTCACCATGCGTAACCTCGACATCGCCGACTCGCGCGCCAAGCTGGAGCAGTACGCCGGGCTCGGCATCGTCGGGCCACGGCTGATCAGCGCCGCTCCGACCTCGCGCACCGAGCTGATCGGTGCGATGCCCGAGGGCGGTGCCGAGGCGATCGCCTCGCGCGGCGAGGGCACCGCCGACGAGGAACTGCTCGACAACGCGGCCATGGAGGCCGGCACCGACTAACCCCGCCCCGCTCGCCCCGCCGCGCTGCCGCCCCGCCCGCCTCGTCCACCTCGCCCGCCTCGCCGCCGATCAAGGGCAAACGCACGTGCTTTGATCTCAAAACCATGTGCATTTGCCCTCGATCGGTGCGATTCTCCTTGATCGTCGTCGCGCGGCCGCAGGGCTAGGGCTCCGCGGAGCCATCGCCGTCCCAGTCGGCGGCGGACTCCAGGGCGGTGTCGATCCAGAGCGTCCCATCGTCCGTCACGGCCGGCTCTGCGTCTGGTGTCGCCAGCGCCACCGGCACGCCGGTGCCCGCGAGGACGTCCGCGAGCGAAGCCGCAGGTCGTAGCGACCCGGGCGGCTGCGCAGCAGCCGCACCCCAAGGGCGCCGCGGTCGATGGCGAGGATCAGCCGGGTGCCGTCGCCGGGGGCCACGCCGTGCCGCACCCACACGCCGCGCAGCGTGCTGATCGGGTACACGCGCCGGGTGTACCGGCACCGCACGCGCAGCCACTCGGGCCGCCCGAGCGGGTACACGTCGATCCGGGTGGGTGACCGCGTCGGCAGCACCGCCGCGGCCACGAACCCGAGCAGCGCCACCGCGCACAGCACGCCCATCGCGGCCAGGCCGATCAGCGCGTTGTGGCGCAACGCCGGAAACGCCGCGAGAAAACCCAGCACGACCGCCGCGCCGCCCAGGCCGGCCAGCAACCTGCCGGCGCCTGGCCACGGCAGCGGCCAGGCGCGCCATGTCCAGCGCGTCACGGTGCCAGCGTCGCACAGCCCCGCCAGACGCCCGCTAGATCTGATCTCGCACTCCTTCTCGCGCCTTCCAGGTGAGAGGAGGTGGGCCGGTGGCAGCACTACGCGTCGCGGTGATCATCGGTAGCACCCGGGAGGGGCGGGCAGCCGACGCGGTGGCCGGCTGGTTCCTCGCGCGTGCCGGCCGGCCCGACGGGGTCGAGCTGGACGTCGTCGACCTCGTCGACTACGAGCTGCCGTCCCGGTACCCGGCGGAAGCGACCCCGGCGATGGCCGCGCTCGCCGCGAGCATCGGGCGCGCGGACGCCTTCGTGGTCGTGACGCCGGAGTACAACCGCAGCTTTCCGGCGTCGCTCAAGCAGGCGATCGACTGCGCCTACGACGAGTGGCGGGCCAAGGCGGTCGGCTTCGTGTCGTACGGCAGCGGTTCCGACGGCGTGCACGCGGTCGAGCAGCTGCGGGGCGTCTTCACCGAGCTGCACGCCGTGACGGTGCGTGACGAGGTGCGGGTCGACCTGATGCGGCCGCTGCCCGACGAGGCACGGGCCGTGACCACCATGCTCGACCAGCTCATCTGGTGGGGCGAGGCGCTGCGGTACGCCCGCGCCGCCCGTCCTTACGTGTCCTGAAGGGGAAAGAAATCATGACAGAGTTCGCGATTGAGACCAGTGGTCTCGTCAAGACGTGGGGCGACACCAGAGCCGTCGCCGGCATCGCCCTGGCCGTACCGGCCGGCGCCGTGTACGGCGTGCTGGGGCCGAACGGCGCCGGCAAGACCACGGCGGTCAAGATGCTGGCCACGCTGCTGCGGCCGGATTCGGGCAACGCCCGGGTCTTCGGCCGCGACCTGGTGCGCGAGGCCGACGCGGTGCGCGGCCTCGTCAGCCTGACCGGGCAGTACGCCTCGGTCGACGAGGATCTCACCGGCGCCGAGAACCTGGTGCTGCTCGGCCGGTTGCTCGGTCACCGCAAGGCGGCCGCACGCGAGCGCGGCGCGCGACTGCTCGACGCGTTCGGGCTGACCGAGGCGGCGAACAAGCAGGTCAAGAACTACTCCGGCGGTATGCGCCGGCGGCTGGACATCGCCGCCAGCATCCTCAACACGCCCAAGCTGCTGTTCCTGGACGAGCCCACCACCGGGCTCGACCCGCGCAGCCGAAACCAGGTGTGGGACATCGTGCGCGCCGTCGTCGCGCACGGCACGACCGTGCTGCTCACCACGCAGTACCTGGACGAGGCGGACCGGCTGGCCAGCCGGATCGCGGTGATCGACCACGGCAAGGTCATCGCCGAGGGCACGCCGGGTGAGCTGAAATCGTCGGTCGGTCGCGGTGCGATCCACGTGCGACTGCGCGACGCCGATCAGCGCGGTAAGGCTGAATGGGTGCTGTCGGAGGCGCTCTCCGCCCCGGTGCAATTGGACGCCGACCCCGTAGCACTGACCGCGCGCATATCGGGGCACGAGACCGAGCGCGGCGCTGCCGAGCAGGCGTCGCGGGCCCTCGTGGCGCTCGCTGAGGCCGGCATCACGGTCGACGACTTCTCTCTCGGCCAGCCCAGCCTGGACGAGGTCTTCCTGGCCCTGACCGACAAGCCCGCCACCGCACAGAACGAGGAGGTTTCGGCATGAGCACCGCGACCACGACCGAGGCACCGAGCACCTACACCTTCTCGCCGGAGACCCTCAGCGCGGTCCTCGCGCCGGGGGCCAATCCACCGCGACCGAGCGCCCTGTCGGCGTCGGTGACGTTCGGCTGGCGGGCGATGCTGAAGATCAAGCACGTTCCTGAGCAGCTCTTCGACGTCACCGCGTTCCCGATCATGATGACGCTGATGTTCACGTACCTGTTCGGCGGCGCCCTCGCCGGCTCGACGACCGAGTACCTGCAGTTCCTGCTGCCCGGCATCATGGTCATGAGCGTCGTGATGATCACCATGTACACCGGGATCGCGGTCAACACGGACATCCAGAAGGGCGTGTTCGACCGGTTCCGCACGCTGCCCATCTGGCGACCGTCCACGATGGTCGGTTACCTGCTGGGCGATGCGTTCCGGTACACCATGGCCTCGACGGTCATCCTGCTGGTCGGGCTGGTTCTCGGCTTCCGCCCCGACGGCGGCGTGCTCGGCGTGCTGGCCGGTATTGGCGTTCTGGTGGCGTTCTCGTTCGCGTTCTCCTGGCTGTGGACGATGTTCGGGCTGCTGCTGCGCACCGAGAAGTCCGTGATGGGCGTCAGCATGATGGTGCTGTTCCCGATGACGTTCCTCAGCAACGTGTTCGTCGACCCGAGCACCATGCCGGGCTGGCTTCAGGCGTTCGTCGACGTCAACCCGATCTCGCATCTGGTGGCGGCGGTGCGTGCGCTGATGAACGGCGGCTGGGACACCGGTGCCATGACCTGGGTGACCGTGTCGGGCGTGCTGTTCACGGTGGTCTTCGGCGCGCTGACGATGCGCCTGTACAACCGCCGCTAGCGCGGGGTCTCGCCGCGCCTCCCGCGCGGCCCGCGCGACCCGGCCCGCGCGACCCGGCCCGCGCCGATCAAGGGCGAACGCACGTGGTTGGATCTCTTTTCCGCGTGCGTTCGCCCTTGATCCATGGAGATCTCCTTGATCGACGCCGTTGAGTTGAGGGATCTGGCGCCCTGTCAAGCCTGACGCTGCGGACGGCCCGGCGCCGCTAGGCGCCGCACACCGACCGGATTATCCCGATCCGCGCGGCGGGCAACTCGTCGTGGAACGGCCACCCTGACATGTGGCTCGGGGGCTCACGTCAACGGCGTTGCGCCCTTGGGCGGCGCGCTGACACGACCCTGACGCGCCGGACTGGACGGCCGGGTGGTCAGGAGGGTGTTGTGGCTGTTTCGACGCCGCGGTGCGTGTGCTGGTACTCGGCGCGGCGGCGGAGCATGACGGCGAACATCAGCGGCAGCATCGCGACGTGCGTGGCGATCATCAGCACGTTGCCGGAGATGGCGCCGGCCATGCTCAGCGGCGCTAGCAGCACGGCGGGTGCGAACATGGCCGCCACCATCTCCAGGGTCGGGGCCCACCCGTGCCCGCGGTAGCGCATCCAGACCACCATCCCGACCGACATGTCGAACGCCATCCGGAGGGCCATCGCCTCCGGCGCGTGCGGGAGCGACAGGCCGGTCAGCGCCTCGGTGCCCGCCCACGCCGCCGCGAAGACGCCCATGCTGACGAACATCGCGACGACCATCTCGATGAAGTGCCGTTTCATGATGCCTGCCCCTTCGGTTATACCCCTGGGGGGTACGGTGTGACGTGAGTGGCAACATACCATCCGGGGGTATGCCGAGCAAGCCCAGGTTTTCCGACCGTCGCCCCAAGGAACCGGACCGAATACGTCGAGGGACGTATGCGCACCGGTGGATGGCGCGCCACTGTGGACCATGCGCGACGGTGCGCGGTGACGACGGGGGACGCGGTGGCGGGGGAGCGGATCGCTGTGCTGGGGCCGTTCGAGCTGTCGGTGGACGGGCGTCCGGTGACGCTGACGGCGGGGCGCCTGCGCACGGTGCTCGTGGTGCTGGCCCTGTCGGCCGGAGAGCCGGTCACCGTGGACCGGCTGGCCACGGCGGTGTGGGGAGAGGATCTGCCCAAAGACGCGCGGCGGACCGCACAGCTCTACGTGACCCGGCTGCGCCGGCGGCTCGGGGCCGAGGTCATCCGCACCGCGCCGGGCGGGTACCTGCTGGACGTCGAGCCGGACCGGGTCGACGCGGTGCGGTTCACGCGCCTGCTCGACGAGGCCGCGCCGGCCGCCGGCCCGGAGGCCGAACGGGCGCTGCTGGTGGAGGCGCTTGCGCTCTGGCGCGGTGAGCCGTTCGAGGGCGCCCGCTCGCCCTGGCTCGACGGAGCCGAGGCGCCGCGCCTCGTCGACCGGCGCCTGGCCGCGCTGGAACGGCGGATCGAGCTGGACCTGGCCACGCGCCGCGGCGCCGACCTGGTCGCCGAGCTCCAGAGCCTGACGAGGCTCTATCCCCTGCGGGAGTGGTTCTGGGGCCACCTGATGACCGCTCTGTACCGGGCCGGCCGGCGCGCCGACGCCCTGGAGGCATACCAGCGGCTGTACCGGCTGCTCGCCGACGAGCTGGCCAGCGAGCCGAGCCAGCCGCTCGCCGAGACCCATCGCGGCATCCCCAGCGGCGACGCGCCGCCCGACCCGGCGGCCGCGGGCGGCTGGCTCGCGCTGCCCCCGCCGCGCCAGCTGCCGGCCGCGACCGGCCACTTCACCGGCCGCTCCGGCAGCCTCGCCCGGCTCGACGCGCTCCTGCCGTCCGAAGTGGACGCGAATCCGGCCACGGTCGTCATAGCCGCGATCGCCGGCACCGCCGGAGTCGGCAAGACCGCGCTCGCCGTGCGCTGGGCGCACCGGGTCGGGCACCGGTTCCGCGACGGCCACCTGTACGCCAACCTGCGCGGCTTCGACCCCTCGAACTCGCCGATGCGGCCGGACGAGGCGGTCCGGGGCTTCCTCCACGCGCTCGGCGTCACACCGCACCGCGTCCCCGACGAGCCCCGCGAGCAGGTCGGCCTGTACCGCAGCCTCGTCGCCGGTCGGCGGATGCTCGTGCTGCTCGACAACGCGCGCGACGCCGAGCAGGTGCGGGCGCTGCTGCCCGGCACCGCAGGCAGCGTGGTCGTCGTGACCAGCCGCAACCAGCTCACCGGCCTGGTCGCGCACGACGGCGCCCACCTGCTCAACCTGGACGTGCTCAGCGCGGGCGAGGCGATGCGACTGCTGGAGGCGCGGCTCGGCCGTGAGCGGGTTGCCCGCGAATGGCGGGCGGTCGAAGAGATCGCCGAGCACTGCGGGCGGCTGCCGCTCGGACTGACCATCGTGGCGGCCCGCGCGGTCGCGCATCCGGAGTTCCCGCTCGCCGCGCTGGCGGGCGAGCTTCGCGACGCGCGCGGGCGCATCGCGGCGCTCGCCGGCGAAGACGCGGTCACCGACGCGCGGTCGGTGTTCGACTGGTCGTACCAGCAGCTGACCGGAGAAGCGGCGCGCCTCTTCCGGCTGCTCGGGCTGCACCCCGGCCCCGACATCTCCGCACCGGCGGCGGCCAGCCTCGCCGGCCTGCCGCTGGCGCGGGTGCGCGAACTGCTCGCGGAGCTGGTGCGCATCCACATGCTCGCGGAGCACACCCACGGGCGGTACGCCCCGCACGACCTGCTGCGCGCTTACGCGATCGAGCTGGCGGCCCGGTGGGAGACCGGCGACCAGCGCCGGGCGGCGGTCCGCCGGGCGCTCGACCACTACCTGCACACCGCGCATGCGGCCGCGTACCGGCTCAACCCGCACCGCGACCATCCGGGCGCGCCCACCGACCCCGCGCCCGGGGTGTCACCCGAACGGCTCGGCGACCGTCCCGCGTTGCTGGCGTGGCTCGCCACCGAGCGCGCGGTGCTGCTGGCCTGTGTCCGCACGGCGGTCGACAGTGGACTGGACGGGCACGCCTGGCAGCTCGCGTGGGCGCTTGGCGGCTACCTGGCGCGCAGCGGCCGGTGGCAGGACTGGGTGGCAACCCAATCGGCCGCGCTGCACGCGCTGGAGCGGCTGGGTGATCGGTACGAGCAGGCCCGCGCCCACCGCGGCCTGGCCCGCGCGCACCGGCAGCTCGGCAGGATCGAGGACGCGCACGCACACCTGCGCACGGCCCTGCGGCTCAGCGGCGAGCTGGGCGACCGCGGCGGGCTCGGCTACACGCACCACGCGCTCGGACAGCTCTCCGACATGCGGGGCAACCTGCTCGGGGCGCTGGACCACGCCGAGCGCGCGCTGCGCCTGTTCCGCAGCGTCAACGACGTTGCCGGGCAGGCATTCGCGCTGAACTCCACCGGCTGGTGCCACGCCCGCCTCGGCGAGTACCGGCAGGCGCTGGAGCTGTGCGCGGAGGCGCTGAGCCTGCAGCAGCGGATCGGCGACCCGTACGGCGAGGCCACCTCGTGGGACAGCCTGGGGTACGTGCACCAGCGCCTCGGGGACGGGCAGCGGGCGATCGCCTGTTACGAGGCGTCTCTCGCGCTGCGGCGCGACGGCGGCGAGCGGTACGGCGAGGCGTGGACGCTGATCCGGCTCGGCGACGCCCGGTACGCCCAGGGCGACGCCGACCGCGCCGGCGAGGCGTGGCGCCGGGCCGCGTCCATATTGGACGAGCTGGACCACCCGGACGCCGACAAGGCCCGTGTCCGTCTCGACCAGCAGGCCTGACTCACGTCGTGGTCGCGGGCAGGGAAGCGCCGCGGCGCAGCTGCTTTCCGGTCAGGTAGCGGCGGCGGTCGGTGATGAGGATGGTGGCGAAGGCGCCGGCGGCAAGCCAGGCCGACAGGTGCGTGACGCCGGTCAGCAGCCCCGGGCCGCCGGTGGCCACGGCGCGCAGCGCGAGGGTCGCGGCATGCGTCGGCAGGTAACCGGCGACAGCGTACAGCGGACCGGGCAGTGTGGACACCACGCCGGTGGCGGCGGTCAGCACCAGCACCGCGACCGACGCCAGCCGCCCTGGCCACTTGAAGATCGCCGTCACCGCCTGGTTGAGCGCGACGAACGCCGCGGCCGCGAGCAGCGCGACGGCCAGGAACCCGAAGGATCGGCCGGCGCCGAGGTCCAGCACGGGTGCCGCTATCGCGGTGATGGCGAGCGCGGCGAGGGCGGCGGCGGTGGCGCCCGGCAGCGCGGCTCGGACGATGATGCGCCAGGTCGGTTCGCGGGCGGTCAGCACCGCGTCGGGAACCGCCCGGGTGACGATGTACGTGGCCAGCGCGAGCGCCCACAACGCCAGCGCGGCGGCCAGCGTGACCGCGAGCGTGCCGACGGGCGTGCGGTCGGTGCTGGCGGTGCTGGGGTCCGCGACGACGGCGGCGAGGTGTGCCCGTTCATCGTCCGAATAGGACGGCACCTGGTCGCGCCCCTTGACCAGCTCGGTGGCGAGCTGCTTGGTACCGTCATCGACCTGGCCCGCGCCGGTCTTCACCTTCCCCGCGCCCGTGTGCAGGTCGGTGGCGCCGGCCGCCACCCGGTCGGCGCCGTCAGCGAGCCGCCGCGCACCGGCGTCCGTGCTCTGTATCCCGTCGTCGAGGGCGCGGGCACCGCTGGCCGCGCTGGCGATCCCGCTGGCGAGGCTTTCGGCGCCGCCGGCAAGCTGTGCGTTGCCGCCCGCCACCTGCCGGGCGCCGGAGGCGAGAGCCGTAACCGAGTCGCGCGCCTCGACGGCGGCGGCCCGGATGCGCGCCTTGGCGCCGTCGATCTCGTCGGCCTCCCGCGCGAAGCGCCGCGCCGCGCCGCCGAGCCGCTGGCAGAACTCCGGGCCACCGCCGCTCGGTCCACATTGGTCCGCCAGGCGCTGGAACTCGGCCGCCGCCGCGCGAGCCGACGGCAGCGCGTCGATCCCTGCGATGATCCGGTTGGCGAGCGGGACGACGGTGCCGGCCAGCTGTTCGTTGCCCCGGGCCACCCGCGCGGCGCCGTCCGCGAGCTGGCGCGTGAGCCCCGGCAGGTTCGCCGTTTCGCGTTCGGCTTGGGCTAGTCCGCTGGACAGCCGCGCCGATCCGGCGGCCAGTTCGGCGGTACCGGATGCCAGTTCGTCTGCCCCGGCGGCCAGCTCGCCGGCGGCGATCGCCAGCCGCGCCGCGCCGTCGTCGATCTGCTTGGCGCCGGTGCGGAGCTTCCCGGTGCCGGTGGCGAGCCGGTTCGCGCCGTCGGCGCCCTCGCCGATCCGCTGGTGGATCGTGCCGAACGTGACATACACGTTGTCCAGATAGGTCCGCACGACCTGCTGGTTGAGCGTGCGCTGGGTCGCCTCGGCCACCTCAGTGCTCAGCGCGGGATCGGCCACGCCCGCGGCGTCGGAGGTACGGATGCGCAGCTCCGCCCTTGTCGCGTCGAGCGGCTCGCCGGTGGCCGGCGACGTGACCCGCGCGGAGAAGTCCTTCGGGATGGTGACCGTGGCCGCGTACGCGCCGCTGGCCAGCCCGTCGGCGGCGTCCGCGCTGTTGGTGAGGACCCAGGCGTACGCGGAGTCCGCGTTGTGGGTGAGGTCACCGGCCAGCTGCCGGCCGAGCGGGACGGTCTGGCCGTTCACCGTGACCGGCTCGTCGTCGTTGACGACCGCGGCGGTGGCGGTGCCGTGGTCGGTGTCCGGCGCCCAGAACGCCCACGTGAGCAGGCCGGCGATGAGGACGGGCACGACGATAAGGCCGGTCCAGGTGCGCCAGGTCAGCGGGCCCGAGGCGAGCGCGCGGGCGGAGTTGGCGAACGGCGTGAGCATCAGGGAACCTCCGCGGGCGAAGCGGCGAGCGTGAGCAGGTGGCTGCCCTCGGGCAGCAGGTCGCGTACCCGGTCCGGGTCCTGGCAGGTGAGCACGGCCGTGACGTGCCGGCCGGCGGCCGTGCGGCGCCGGGCGATGATGTCGCGCAGCGCGGTGCGGGCATCGGTGCGCAGCACGAGGTCGACATCGTCCAGCAGGACGAGGTCGACGCCCTCGTCGAGCGCGGCGTTGACCACAGTGGACGGATCGGGGACCTCGTGGCAGCGCGCGACCGTGACCGACCGGCGCAGGGCGTGCGCGTGCTGGGGCAGCACCCGGCCGAGCACCTTGAGGTCGCCCTTGTGCGCCGTGACGCGGCCGGCGAGGGTCATCAGCAGCGCGGTCTTGCCGCTGGGGCCCGGCCCGTGCAGGACGAGGACGTCGCCGCGCGGCAGGCGGATGCCGACGTCGGCGTAGACCGTGCGCCCGCGGTCGTCGTCGAGGCGCAGGTCACGGGCACTGACCGCCTCGTCGGTGCCGGGCCAGTCGGCAAGGCGCAGCTCGTGGATCAGGGCGTCGCCTTCGGCGTCGAAGACCGGCAGGGCACGGTCCAGTCTGGGCGGCAGACCCCAGGCGCGTTGACCGAGCAGGGCCAGCGCAGCCGGTACCAGGGTCATGCGGACCAGGAACGCGTCGACGAATACCCCGACGGCGAGGCTGAACGCGATGGGTTTGATGGTGGCGCTGCCCTCGGGCACGAACGCGGCGAAGACGGCGAACATGATGACGGCGGCCGCGACCACGACCCGCGACGCGGAGACGAACCCCGACTCGATGGCCTGGTCCGGGTCTCCATGGTGGACGTAGTGCTCGCGGATGCGGGAGACCAGGAACACCTCATAGTCCATGGCGAGTCCGAACAGGACACCCATGAGGATGATGGGCAGGAAGCTGATGACGCTGCCGGTGTGCGTCACGTTCAGGTGCTCGGCGAGGTGTCCCTGCCCGAACACGAACCACGTCGCGCCGAACGCGGCACCCACCGACAGCAGGTACCCGGCGGTCGCCGTGATGGGCACCCAGATCGACCGGAACACCATCGCCAGCAGGATCAGCGACAGGCCGGCGACCAGGATGCCGAATGGCAGCAGCGCGCCACCGAGCTTGGCGGACACGTCGATCCCCACGGCGGTGATGCCGGTGACCGCTGTCCGGGTGCCGTACGCGTCGAGGAAACGCTGCTCCTGCCCCCGCAGCGCGGTGACGAGCCGCTCGGTCTCGGGGGAGTCCGGTGCGCCGGCCGGGACGACCTGGATGATGCCGGTGTCGGCCTTCGGGTTGGGGGTGGCGAGCGGCACGGAGGCCACGCCGGGCATCGCGCGGATCTCGGCGGCGATCGTGTCGAGGAGGCCGACCGGGTCGGCGCTGGTGATGATGTCCGCCGTGACGATCAGCGGGCCGTTGTACCCGGGCCCGAAGTGCTCGGTGATCGCGTCGTACGCCTCGCGCGGCGGGCTGCCCTCGGGCTCGGTGCCGTTGTCGGGCAGCGCCAGCCGAAGGCCGGCCGCCGGGAGCGCGCACACGGCGAGGCCGGCGACCACGACCAGCACGGTCACGAGCGGCGCCCGCGTGACCGCGCGCACCCAGGCGCGCGCGAGCGCCGGCCTCGTCCGGCGGGCCTTTGTGCGGGTACGCGGGCGCACCCACCCGCCCGCGAACGAGAGCAGCGCCGGCACGAGCGTGACCGCGATCGCGACCGCCAGGCCCACGGCGCCGGCCGCGGCGACGCCCATCGTGGTGAGGAACGGTATCCCGGCGACCGCGAGCCCCAGCAGGGCGATCACCACGGTCAGCCCCGCGAAGATCACCGCCGATCCGGCGGTGGCGGTGGCCCGCGCGATCGACTCCTCGACGTCGAGCCCGTCGGCGAGCTGGTCGCGGTGCCGCGACAGCAGGAACAGCGCGTAGTCGATGCCGACCGCGAGGCCGAGCATCACCGCCAGCATCGGGGCGGTCGACGAGATCGGCGTGACCAGCGTCGCCATGTAGATCGCCCCGACCGCGATGCCGATACCGAGCACCGCCGTCAGCAGCGGCATCACGGCGGCGATCAGCGACCGGAACATGAGCAGCAGCACGAGCAGCGCGACGACCAGGCCGATCCCCTCGGTCGGGCCGAGCCTGGGTACCCGGTCCGCGAACGCGTCGCCGCCGGTGTGCACCCGGGCACCGCCGCCGACGGTCGTCGCGAGGTCGGCGGCGATGGCCGACAGATCACTCTTCGTCGCCGCCGTGACCTGGGCGACGTCGGCGGTGAGCGGCACCGCGATGAGGGTGGCCCGCTTGTCGGCGGACACGGCCGGGTCGGCCACCGTGGCCACCTGGGACACGCCCTTGATCCGCTCCACCGCCGCAGACACGGCGGCCTCCGCCTGCGCCGTGTCGACCCGCCGCCCCTCCGGCACGACCAGCACCAGCTGCGCCGACGCGCCGCTGACCTCGGGGAACACCCGGCTCAGGTAGTCGAGGGCCTCCTGCGACTCCGAGCCGGGTATCGCGAATGTGTCGTCCGCGCCCTGGTTGAACGTCGACCCTAGGCTGCCCATCGCGAGCAGCGCGAACAACCAGATCGCGAGGACCAGCCCGCGAGCCCGCACGGCGGTCCGACCCAACCGGTAGAGGAATGACGACACAGCGGCTCCCGGCTCGATCGCTAGTTACGGGGTGTAACGATCAATCGGCCCGAAGATCACGGCCAGGCCACAGCGGGTTGCGCGTGCCGGGAGCGTCGTCCATCATCGTGGGATGATCCTCAACCGAAAGGGCGTCCACGCCCTCGCGCGATGACCGCGCCCGTGCGGCGCAGTGACGCCGCACCGTCTCTGGTTGGCCTCCGTAACACCACCGCTCACGACCTGTGGCAGCGCGCTGCCCACATCAGGCGGGAGTGGCTGGAGCACGGGCTGTGCACGCAACCAGCCGACAGGACCACCGCCGAGCGCAGCCTGGCGGCGATCTACGCGACCATGTCCCGTCCCCGACCGCGGTTCGAGTGGGTGGACTCGCCAGCCAAGGCATTGCCCATGGTGGACGGTCTGCCGACGCTCGACCAGCTTTACGGCTGGGTAAGGGCTCCGCGCCCACCCGGACCGCCGCCGTTGGCCAGCGCGCTCGCGATGGCGGTGTCCCGGCTGCGGGCCGCCTTGAGCGCGGGTGTCGTCCACAGTGACCCGGAGCTGTCCCCGGCGCGCCGGGGCAAGAACAAAGAGCCGTGGCCCGACCTACCGCCGGTACGGGCGCTCGACTCGGGCGTACCGCTGGGCGTCGTGCTGCACCAGGGCGTGCGCGGCGCGCTGCACCGCAGCCTGGCCACCGGTTTCGCGCTGCGCGTCCGGGACGCGCTGGCCGCTGACGGCCCGGTGCCGGTGTGCTGGTACGGGCAGCAGGAGGTGGCGTGGGTGGCGTACTACGACGTCCTACACCGGCTGGGTCTGGCACGGTACGGGCCGGACGAGACGGGGCAACTCGGTGACTGGGCCGCCGTGGCGCGCTCGTGCGGCTGGTGGTGGCCGGGCGACGACGTGTGCGTCGTGGTGGAGCGGCCGGAGACCGTCCACACCGAACAGTGGCCCGGCACCTGGCACGACGAGGTCCGGCTCCAGCGCCGCGGTGTCCGGTACCGCGATGGCTGGTACCCGATGCTGACCTGACGCGAAGGCCGGCCGGGGCGCGGCGCCCGCCGCCCCCGGCCGGTCCCGGCTACGGGTGCACCGAGATCGCCGCCTCGATGGCGAGGCCGGTGGCGCAGAGCAGGCCCTCGCCGCCCATCGGCCCGACGAGTTGCAGGCTGGCGGGCACGGGGAGGCCGGGGGAGGGCACCGGCATCGAGAGCGCCGGTACGCCCGCGAGGTTGAACGGCGCCGTCAGCTGGGTGAACGGGAACGCCTGATAGTTCGTCACCAGTGGCGGCACCCCCACCAGCGTCGGGAGCGCGAGCACGTCGACCTCCTCCAGGACGGCCGCGATCTCCGCCTGCCAGCGCCGCCGGATGGCCATCCCCTCGGCGAGCTGTTCCTCGGTGACGGCTCGCCCCGCGTGCAGTCCCTGGTTGACGAAGTCGCCCAGGCCGTCGGCGTCGACCAGCGCGTGGTGCGCCCTCCACAGCTCGGCCGTGATGATCCAGTGCAGGGCCCAGTTGGTGGCGTCCCACCCCGGCAGCCGCACCTCGCGCGTCTTCAGCCCCGCCGCGTCGAGGGCGGCGTCGACGGGCTCCTCGACGGCGCTGTCGACGCCCTCGACCTGCAGCCGGCCGACCGTGCCGGCGGCGCTCGGCGCGACCGTCCACTCCGGTGCGAGCAGGCGCATTCCGGTGGCGACGTCGGTGACGGTGCGGGCGATCGGACCGACCGTGTCCAGTGTCGGCGACAGGGGCCAGACCCCGGCCGTGGGCCCCCGCCCCGGGGGGGGTCCCAGCCGGGTGACGCCGCAGCGGGCCGCGGGGATGCGCCCGGACCCGCCGGTGTCGGTACCCAGGCCGATGCCGGCCCCACCGGCGGCGACCGCGACCGCGCTGCCGCTCGACGAGCCGCCCGGCATGCGGTCCGGCGCCACGGGGTTGACCGGTACGCCGAAGGTCGCGTTCTCGCCGGTGGGGCTGGCGCACATTTCGGTCAGCGTCGTCTTGCCGACGATAGCGGCCCCGCCCGCGCGGACGCCGGCCAGACACGCGGCGTCGGCGGTCGCCGCCACCGCCCGGTCGCGCACCGCGGCGGACCCCGCCGTTGTGATCATGCCGGCGATGTCGATGGCGTCCTTGACGGCCACTCGCGGCATTCCATTGGGCGCTCCGAGCGGCGGGTCGAAGCGCTGGATCCAGGCGGTCATCCGAGAAACGTACCGGGGACCTGGTGTCCTAGGATGCTTTACGCGGGGTAGCCGATGGCACAGGTGGTTCACAGGCAAGCCACAACCGGCTCACCGGAGTGGCGCCGAAAGTGAGTCGTGACGCCGGTTAGCGTCACCACAACGATCGGAGGAGTCATGCCGCACCAGCCGCGAAAGTCGGTCCCGACCTACGAGGGCCGGCCGCTACCGAGGCCCGACGAGGAGCTCGTCGACCAGGGGCTCGGCTTCGACCTCGGCACCGTGATGGGGCGCAGGCGGATGCTGCAGGCGCTGGGACTGGGCACCGCTGGGGTCGGCCTCGCCGCGGGCGGGCCGAGCAACGGCACGCCGTCCTCCTCACCGGCCCCCTCGTCGTCGGCCGCCTCCTCGCCGTCCGCGGCCGCGACCACCGCCGCCGGCGCGACCACCGAGATTCCCGAGGAGACGGCCGGCCCGTACCCGGGTGACGGCTCCAACGGTCCGAACGTGCTGGACGACAGCGGCATCGTGCGCGCCGACATCACGAAGAGCTTCGGCGACGCGAGCGGCACCGCCGAGGGCGTGCCGATGACGCTCGAGCTGGACATCAAGGACCTGGCCAACGGCGGGTCCGCGTTCGCGGGCGTGGCGGTCTACGTCTGGCACTGCGACCGCGAGGGCCGGTACTCGATGTACTCCGGCGGCGTCACCGACCAGAACTACCTGCGCGGCGTCCAGATCGCCGACCCCTCGGGCAAGGTGAGGTTCACCAGCATCTTCCCGGCCTGTTACGACGGCCGGTGGCCGCACATCCACTTCGAGGTGTATCCCGACCAGGCCAGCATCACCGACTCCGGCAACGTGATCGCGACCTCTCAGGTGGCGCTGCCCAAGGACGTCTGCGAGAAGGTGTACGCGACGTCCGGGTACGAGCAGTCGGTGTCGAACCTGTCGAGGGTCTCGCTCTCCAGCGACAACGTCTTCAGCGACGACGGCGGTGCCAGCCAGCTCGCCACCGTGTCCGGTGACACCGGCTCCGGGTACACGGTCCTGCTCTCCGTCGGTGTCGACACGAGCACCTCGGCGGGCGGCGGCGGCCAGGCCCCCGGTGGGGGCGGTCCTGGCGGCAGCGCCCCGCCGTCACGCTGACCGTGACGGTGCGCGCCGGCGCGATGGTGCCAGCGACTCAGACGCCCTGGGGCCCATGAGGCCCCGGGGCCGGTCCAGCGCGAGGAGGGCCAGGTTGGCCGTGGCCGCGGCGCCCGCGATCGTGGCGAGCAGCGAGGTGAGGCCGGTGGCGGCACCGAAACCGAGCGCCCCGCCGAGAAACGCTCCGGCCAATGCCGCTACGAAGCCGAGCCGGCGCGGGCGGTCGCGGCGGCTCCATGCCAGCCAGGTGCCGAGGCCGACGGCCAGCGCGACCGACGGTACGGCCAGCACCGGGTCGCCGATGAACAGCCGCGGCCACACCGTCCACATCAAACACACCGCGAGCAGCCAGCCGCCGATGCCGAGCGGCAGCGGTGTCAGGAACCGCAGCCAGGCACCGGCTCGCGGGCCGAAGCCGCCGCGCCGGCGTACCCGGAGCGCCATCCAGCCGAGCAGTAGCACGGCCACCAGCGCTCCGCCCGCGGCGGCACCGGCCAGCATCCACGCCATGCGCGTCATCGTGGCGAAGCCGACCTTGAAGTCGACGGCCTGCGCCCGGTAGCCGGACTCGTCCACCTCGCCGGTGTCGAAGAACCGGGTCAGCAGCCGTGCGCCGGCTTCCTGCTGGTTGCCCCAGAAGTCGGCGGTGTGGCCCATGCCGGCCAGCGTCACCTGGCGGCCCTTGGCCAGCGACGGCATCAGCTCGTCGGTCGACAACTCGGCGGGGGTGGTGAAGTCGACCGTGCCGCTGATCACGAGCGTCTCGACGTCGGAGCGCCGCAGCGCCTGGTAATCGGCGTTGTCGGGACTGTCCGGCCACACCCTGTAGAAGCCGTCCGCGCCGCCCCACAGCATGTCCGCCGCCGCGTTGCCCAATGTGGAGCCCGGGTCGCCGCCGGCGCCGTAGTACCGCTCGGCGGCCGGGGCGTCGATCATGCCGAACGAGGCGAACTCGCCCCACACGAACGAGGTTGGGATCGTCAGGTCGGTCAGCACCGACATCGCCCACATCCCGGCCGCGTCGCCCTCCTTCGCGGCCAGCCAGGCGTCCACCATGGTCGGTGCGTTCAGTGGTGCGGCCGCCCCGGTGCTGTGGAACATGCCGTACATGCCGGCGACGCGGACGTTGCCTTCCTTGATCGGCAGTACACCCCACCGGCTGGGGATGTCGCCGGCCTCGGCGCGGATCGTCGCCGCCAGGTCGTCGGTGCGGTTGGCGCACTTCGCGTCCTGGGCGCAGAGCCGGGTGTACTGAGCGAATTGGCTGTCGGTGATCCGAGGGTTCCACACGAAGTGCCCCGGTGGATTCGCCGCGATCATCACGGAGCGGTGCAGCGACGCGGGGTGCCGCCACGAGTACACCATCGCGGTGCGGGTGCCGGCGCTGGTGCTGATCAGGTTGATTCGCTGGTACCCGAGCGCGGTGCGGGCCGCTTCGAGGTCGTCGACGCGCTGCGCGATCGAGTACCCGGTCAGGTCGACACCGTCGCCGGTCAGTCGCTTCGCGCACTTGGAGAACGCCTCGGTGGTGTCGCGCAGCGACTCGGCGCCGGCGAGGTCGGCGGAGCGTTTCAGCGCCGAGGTCACCTCGGGGCAGTCCAGCTTTCGTGACCCGTCCACGCCGCGGTATCCGACGAGGACCACGTCGTGCTTGTCGGTGAGGCGGCTGGCCTGCGGGAACTCCAGGTTCGTCGCGCCTGGTCCACCGTTGAGTCGGAAGATCGGCTCGGCGGGCTGCCCGCCGCTGGCCCGGATCCGGATCACCGGCAGGGCGATCAGGTCGGAGCCGCCGTCGCGGCGGTTCTCCGGCACGACCAGCGTGCCGCAGTCGGCGGCCGCGCTTCCGGCCTCGGTGTCGTACGTGCAGGGGGACATGTCCAGTTCGCCAGCGAGCGCGCCGGCCGGGACCGCCAGGGTGTGCTCGGAGCGCAGGTTCAGGTAGCCGAGCGCGAGCACGAGCGCGCCGGTGATGCCCAGGGCGGCGAACTTGGCGGTGGTCATGTGGTGAAGGTAGGCGCGGGGCGACGCCGTCTCGTCCCTCTGCGGAGGCGCTTCTTCGTACCTCCGCTGGGGTATGCCCTTGACGCGCGTGATGTGACCGGTAACATCGACGCACTTCCATCGTTATTTGGAGGATTCGATGAGACGTGTCCTCGCCGTCGCCCTGCTCCTGCTCGCCCTCGGTCTCGTCGTCCAGCCCCAGCAGCCGGCGATCGCGTGGGACAACGGCACCGCCAGCACCCCGCCGATGGGGTGGAACAGCTACGACTCGTTCAACTGGAGCGTCACCGAGGCGGACGTCCGCGCCAACGCCGACTACATGCGGGACAACCTGCGGCAGCACGGCTGGCAGTACATCGTCATCGACTGGGCGTGGTACTACCCGGGACGCCATAACAACAGCCCGAACCAGGACGCCAACCTCAACCCGCGGCTGCGCATGGACGCCAACGGGCGGCTGCTGCCCGACACCACGCGCTTCCCGTCGGCGACCGGCACCAACGGGTTCAAGCCCCTCGCTGACTATGTGCACGCTCAGGGGCTCAAGTTCGGCGTGCACCTGATGCGCGGCATCCCGCGCCAGGCGGTCGCCGACAACGTGCCGATCCTCGGCACGAGCTGCCGGGCCAACCAGATCAACAACAGCACCACCGCGGCGTGGCTCAACCTCATGTGGGGCCTCAACATGTCCAACTCCTGCGCCCAGTCCTATCTGGACTCGGTGTTCCAGCTCCTCGCCAGCTGGGGCGTGGACTACGTGAAGGTGGACGACATCGCCGCGCCGACGTACCGGCAGTCGGAGGTCGACGGGTACCGGCTGGCGATCCAGCGCAGCGGGCGGCCGATGGTGCTCAGCCTGTCGCCCGGCCCGACGCCACTCGCCAGCGGCGCGCACGTGCGGGACAACGCGCACATGTGGCGGATCGTCAACGACCTGTGGGACAACTGGGGAGCCCTCGACGCGCTGTTCGACCGGCTGCGCGACTGGACGCCGTACCGGACCCGGGGCGCCTGGCCCGACCCAGACATGATCCCGATCGGGCGGCTGTCGAAGTACGGGCCGGTGGGCTCGCCGCGGTACTCCGGGCTCACCGCCGACGAGCAGCGCACCCTCATGACGCTGTGGGCGATCAACCGGGCACCGCTGATGTGGGGTGGCAACCTGGTCGAGAACCGCGCCGCCGAGCTGGCGTTGATGACCAACGCCGCGGTGCTCGCCGTCGACCAGAACAGCGCCAACAACCGCCAGCTCGTCGGGGGTACCCGCCAGGTCTGGGTGGCCGACGTGCCGGGCACCGACCACAAGTACGTGGCGCTGTTCAACCGCGAGGGCGCGGCCGCCAACGTGTCGGTCAACCTCGCCGACCTGGGCATCGGGTCCGCCACGGTGACCGACCTGTGGTCCGGAGCCGGCCTCGGCACCGCCACCGGCACGCTCACCCGGTCCCTACCCGCGCACGGCGCCGGGCTGTACCGGCTGGCGCCGCAATCGACCACGCCGACGCCGGCCATGTACACCCTTGCCGCACGGCACAGCGGCAAGCTGCTCGACGTCTACAACGCGTCCACAGCGGACGGTGCGGACGTGGTGCAGTGGGCCGCCAACGGGCAGACCAACCAGCGGTGGCGCTTCCAGGACGCCGGCGGCGGCTACTACACGGTGGTGAGCGCCAACAGCGGCAAGTGCCTCGACGTGTACGGCGGCACCGGCGCGACCGGAGACGGCGTTCGGGTGGCGCAGTGGACCTGTCACGGCGGCACCAACCAGCAGTGGCGCATCCAGGACGCCGGTGGTGGCTATATGCAACTGATCGCCCGGCACAGCAACAAGTGCCTGGAGGTGCTGAACGCCGGCACCAACGATGGCGCGCAGGCCGTGCAGTGGGCCTGCGACGGCGGCACCAACCAGCACTGGCAGCGCGTCCAGGTGTGAAGCACGCTCTGCGCGGCCGGGCCACCCGTGAGCGGCCCGGCCGTCGGGGCGATCAGCGCACGTCGAGTTCGTGGGCGAGCATGGCCGACGAGAGCGGCTCGATTCGCGCGCGCATGTCGGCGTACGCGGCGACGGTCAGCGGGTCGGTCAGGATGCGGAGCGCGCCGGCCACCACCACGCTGATCGCCGTCGACACGAGCGCGGCGGTCACCAGCGCGGGCGTCGGCGCCGTGAGGGGATCGGCGAACACGTCGCCGAACACCGCTACCAGGGCGGCCACCATGGTGCCCGCGAACAGGATGCCGATGACGGTGGCGATCCGGGCCAGGGACCTGCCGAGATCGCCGTGGAACAGGGTGAAGCAGCGGCCGATGGCGCCGCCCCGCTCGAACGCCACGACCGGCGCGAGCACGCTGAAGACCGCCCAGAAGTACAGCCCGGGCAGGATGCAGGCGCAGACGCCGGCCACGACGATCAACCCAGCCAGCAGCGACCACCCGATCATCGGAAAGAGCCGCCTGGCAGCCCCGCGCAGAGCATCCGCGACGCTGGGCTGCCCGCCGGTCGCGGTCACGACGACGACCCGGACCGCCGCGAGCGTGACCAGTGTGGACATCAGCACGGCGCCGATACTGGCGAGGAACGTGAGCGCGCTGGAGCCGAGCATCGTCCCCAATGGAGGGGTGTCCGTTTCGGAGAGGTTGTTGAGCTCGCGCAGCGACAACGACTGCGAGATGGCGGCTGCACCCTGCAAGGCGAGCGTGAAAACGGCGACGATCGCCTGCAGGATGGCGAGTTGGCGCCACGAGCGCCGCACCACCAGGAGGCCGCGCTGCCACCAGCCGGCGAAGTCGTGGCTGATCAGCGGGTCAGCGGGATAGCCGCCAGGCGCCGCCGGCCCGCACCCCGACCCCGGCGGGGGGGGGGGTGGGGGGCCCCTCCCCCTACGCGGGACCCCCCCACCGCCCGAGC
>NZ_JAIBNX010000051.1:0-11732 GCF_026130045.1 Micromonospora sp. CPCC 205371 | reverse complement strand
CGGCCCCCGGCGGCGGCGGTGGTGGCGGCCCATCCCCGTACTGCGGCACCGCACTCGGCGGATAGCTGGGATCGGTGGGATCGGTGGGGCCGTGGCGTGGCGGCCCCTCCGGTGGTACCGACATGGACTCTCCCTGGGCCGCGACTGGATGGCTGGCAGCCAAGGTAGGTCCCCTGGGCAAGCGCGCGTGGCTATCGCGCGGCGAGGGCGACTTCCGGGTACCGGGTGGACGCCGCGTCCAGCAAGGGCTGCGGCCGGTGCTTGAGGTACAGGTCGAACACCGCCCGGTTGTACCGCCGGGTGATCTCCATCGAGCGCGCGCCCGTGATGGCGGCGCCGGAGGGGATGCCGAGCTGTTCGGCGAGGACGGCCGCGTCGTGGAACGAGCCGTGTACGGCGCCGTCGACCACGAGCCACCGCTTCCACCCGGTCATCAGGCTCCAGTCGACGTTCCAGCTTTCGTCCGGGCCGCCGGGCACGTGAGGCGGCGCGCCCAGGAACACGAACGGGCGGGACAGGCCGGTGGCCGGGATCGCCTTCGAGGTGGTGCCGTCCATGTTGATACCCACGTCGATGCGGGTGTCGTTCAGCATTGCCGGTATCGCGCTGGCGCCGCCGGACGAGTGCCCCGACATGCCGATCCGGGACGCGTCGATGAGCCGGCCGCCGGACCAGGCGGCGCGCGGTCCGGTCAGGCTGTCGATGACGAACGAGACGTCGGCCGCCCGGACCTGGTGCTGCTTGGCGCGGAAGCTGGGCGGCCCGTCGACGAGGCACGCGGCACACGACGCGACCCGGCCGTCGGGGAAGGTGACCGCGTAGGTCTCGTAGGTGTGGTCGATGACCGCGACGACGTAGCCGTGGCTGGCGAGGTCTTCGGCGAGGCCGGTGAGGAGGGCGCGGGGCTGGGTGTGGCCGGGGGAGAGCACGACGAGCGGGAGCCGGCGCCCGGCCGGCCTGGCGTCCGCGTACGCGTGCGTCCGCACGGTGCTCAGGGCATCCGGCGCCAGGTCCGGTATCCGCTTGCCTTCTATGTAGAGCTTCGACTCCTCCGGCGTCATGTACTGGTTTCGCGCGCCGTGCCGGGCACTGGTCGGGTACCAGACGGTGACCATGAGCTCGCGGGCGTCGACCTCGGGCACCCAGGGGTCGGGGCGGGACGTGTCCTTGAGATACAGGTCGGTGGCGCCGACCGCGTGCGGGCCGGTCGGTCGCGGCAGATGGAGGGTGTCGGCGGCCCGCGCTGGCGTCGCGCTCGCCGCCGGCGACAGCAGCGTGGCGGCCATGATGGCGACGACGGCCAAGCGCCCCCGTGAAAACAATGTCATGCGTCGATGCTAGGAATGACCTGCGGTGTGGCGCGTCGGTCGCCTTAGCGATTTCCGGTCGCTCCGGAGGAGTCATCCCCCCGATGTACGTGACAGCCGCGGGTAGTATGCCGGGCGGCCCGCGACAGTGAGGACTGGAGATGGTTCACCGGGAAGACGGTCAGTGGGTCCAACGCCCCAGTGGCCTGCTCGAACCCGCGCGCGGCGGCCGTCCCAGCGAGGTGGCCGAGGGTGACGGGCCGAAGCTGGATCCCGTCCCGTACGTGATCACGGCGGTGCCGTTCCTCGTCCCGCTCGTCGCGATCAGCCTCCTGGAGGACCCGGCCGTCCTCCGGGTGCTGTTGTGGCAGGGAAACCTGGTCGCGATCTTCGTGGCGATGCTGCAGGCGTTCCTCCCGCTGCTCATCGCGCCGGCGGTGTTCGTCACCATCGACCGGTACCTGGCGCCGCACGTGTTCCGCACCGCGACCCTGCCGGCGCTGGCCGTCGCCGGAGCGCTTCTGGTCTTCACGCCCCTCAACGCCGCGATCGTCGAGTTCGGACTGCTGGCTGCCTTCTTCGCGCTGGTGCGGCTGCGGGGGAGCAGCCGGGCGAGGCGGCACGCGGTCACCGCCGTCGCCGTCGCGGCCACCGCGTTCGGCGTATGGCTCTGGGGTCCAGGTGGCTGGTCCTCGGTGTCCGATGTGGTCGCCGCCCGCACCCTGTACGCCCTGCCCCGCGAGGTGGCCGTGCGAGACGACGGCACCGTGTCCGTGTACTACCTGGTGGCCTCGGAGGAGCGGGTCACCACCGTCATCGACGGCACCCGGGCGGTGACGAGCGTCAAGACCGACCAGATCGCGGTGCGGCTGCCGTGCCGCCACCACGCCACCGGCACCAGCCGCAGCCTCTACAGCCTGGTCTTCGGCGAGCAGGGCGGCACGGCGTACTGCGGTGACCGGCCGCCCTGCCTGGAACCCGTGCCGGCCCCCCCCGCCCGCGACGACCAGCCCACCATCGCCACCTGCCTACGCCGCTCCCCCCGCACCGCCTAGGCGACCGCGGCGGCGGGCCGCGCCGATGGGAAAAGGCTGTCGAAGACGGCGCCGCGGTCGAAGCCCATCGCGCGGGCCCGGGCACGCGACTCCAGCTCACGGCGCTCGGCCGCCGGCATCGCCAGGACGACCCGGTCGACCGCGGCGGCCAGGCCGGCGATGTCTCCGGGCTCGACGATGACGGCGGTGTCGCCGACCGCCTCGCCCGTGCCGCCGGTCAGCGTGGTGACGATGGGGCCGCCGCCGGCCAACATCTTCTCGGCCAGCGCGATGCCGAAGGTCTCGACGAAGTCGGGCTCGGGCTTGGTGGGCAACACGTACGCCGCGCAGCCGGCCATCAGCAGCGGCTTCTCGCGGTCGTCGACGTCGGTGAGGAACGTGATCCGGTCGTCCTCTTTGGACATCGCCCGTACGTGATCCAGCGCCGGGCCGTTGCCGGCGACGATCAGCCGCACCCGGTCGCGGCACGCCATCTGGCCGTACGCGATCACCAGGTCGTAGATGCCCTTGGCGCGCGCCACCCGGGACAGGAACAGGATGTAACCGTCGCGTTCGAGGCCGCGCCGGGCGAGGGCGGCGTCCACATCGGCCGGATCCAGGTCCAGGTAGGCCGACGCGTCGATCGGCGGATAGCTGACCGAGACCCGGCGCCGGCACTCCTCGGCGAACCGGGTGCCGCAATGCGCGTCGACCTGCTCCGCCGAGCTCACGATCTCGTCGCGGGTGTACTCGGACACCGCGACCACCTCGTCGCTGGCCAGGAACGTGGTGAACAGCACGGTCGCCGCCCCGAACCGGCCCTCCCGCAGGCACGACTTGATGACGTTGGTGACGTCGGAGCCGACCGCCTTCGCGACGGTGTGCACGTCCGGCGCGAACCCCGCCGCCCGCGCCGCCGCGACCGCGTCGTTGACGACCGTCGTGTGTGGAACGAGGTACATGGACAGGCAGGTGGTGGGCACCGGCTCGGCCAGCAGCTCGACCAGGCGGCCGGTGAGGCCGGCCAGGTGCCGCCCGTCCGGCACCCGGTAGTCACCGACCGCCTCGGGCCGCTCGACGGTGATCCCGGGGCTGTACGGAAGCAGCCGGTCGAGGGGCTTGAGCGGCAAACCGGCCGCCTGCAGGGTCGGCACCGTCCAGGTCAGCAGCCGGACGTCGTCGAACCCGCGGGTCAGCGCGACCTCGGCGAGGTTGCGCGCCTCGCCGGAGTGGCCGCAGATGACGGGGTCGGCTCTGACCACGATGACGAGACGGCGCGTGGGCTGGCTCATCGGGCGTCCTCCGGGATCGCGCGTGGGTCCGATAGGGACGGTGGGCGGCTTTCGCATCCCCAGCCCGACGGCTGTGGGCCCAACCGAAGGTGTAGCCGGCCGCCGCGGTGCACGTCGGCGGCGCTCAGATGGGTGTCGTGCAGGGGTTCGCCGTTGAGCGTCGCCGACTGCACGTACTGCGGCGCCGGATCGCCGTCCGGTCCGTCGACGCCGATCGGCGTCTCGCGGTGGCCGCTGGTCTCGATGACGAACTCGGCGTCACCGGCCCGCAGCACGGCCCGCTCGAACGCGGGCGCGTTGACCAGGAACAGGCTCTGCCCGGCGACCGGAAACAGTCCCAGTGACGCCCACACGTACCAGGAGCTGAGCCCGCCGGAGTCGTCGTTACCGGGTAGCCCACCGGGGCCGGTGCCGAACTGCCACGTCAGCGCCGACTGCACCACCCGCGCGGTGCGGTCGGGCCGGCCGGCGTAGTGGTACGCCCACGGCGCCTCCATGTCGGGCTCGTTGTTGAGCCCCTCGAAGCGGTTCAGGGCGAAGCCGGCCGCCATCTCCGCTGGCGATGGGCGCCGTCCCGGCTGGGTGACCGGCGCGGCGCCGAAACCGAAGAACCGGTCCAGCTTGTCGACGAACGCCGCGTCGCCGCCGGCGAGCGCGATCCGGGCGGCCATGTCGTGCAACAGCCGGAACGAGTAGTTCCACTTGCCGCCCTCGTAGAACTCCGAGTCGCGCAGCAGCCCGGTGCTCGGATCGAACGCGTTGGCCCACTGGTGGCTGCGCCGGTCGAGGTCGTCGGCGAGGTGCTTGTCGCCCAGCGCTCGGGCCACCTGCGCGGTGCAATGGTGGGCGTAGGCGAGGTCGAGGGTGTGGGCGATCGGATGCACCACACCGTGCTCGAAGAAGTCCTCGCCATACATGCGGCGCATGTCGTCGACCATGTGCACCAGGGCCCAGCTCCAGTCGATGCCGGGCCGGCCGAGCGCGTGGGCGTCGGCCAGCGCGGTGTGCGCGAGGGAGCTGGCCTGGCGGAAGAACCGGTCGGCGCCGCGCGCCATCCGGTACCCGATCGGGAAGTTGCCCTCTTCCTCGCACACCCGGATGAGCGACTCCAGCAGGTCGGTGGCCCGGTCCGGGACGATCGCCGCGAGCAGCGGCAGCTGCGTCTTGTAGATGTCCCACATCGTGCAGATGTCGAACGCCCACGGGCCGGAGGTCGGCCAGTACGGGCTCTCGTCGTCGGCGAAGCACGGCTTGATCAGCGAGTGGTACAGCGCCGTCGCCATCACCGTGCGCCGGGCCGGGGTGCCGCCATCCACATGGACGCGGCCGAGGTGGGCGGCCCAGCGTGCCCGGGTCGCGACGCGTACCCCGTCGAACCCCGGCTGGGCCGGCCAGCACTCGCGCTCCAGGTTCTGCCTGGCCTGGTCGCAGCCGCGCAGCGAGAAACCCAGCCGCACCTCGACGGTCTGCCCCGCCACCGCCGACCCCATGAACAGCATCCCGAACGGGCGCAGGTTGGTGTGCCGGATGCTGTCGAAGTCCAGCCGGGTGCCGCCGTCGATGAGCCGCCGGTCGTACCAGAGCATCTGCCGCCAGCCCGGGCTGTCGACCTCCAGGTACACCGACAGCGGCACGCCCTCCATCACGACCGTGCCCTGCGCGCGGCCGTGGCCCATGCTCTCCACCTGCGCCCGCAGCGGCACGGTGCGGCCGAGCTCGATGTCGAGGCCGCCGCACGACAGGTCGATCACGACGCGCGCGCTGCGGTGCTCCGGGAAGGTGTACCGATGCACCGCCACCTTCGCACCGACGGTGATCTCGCAGCGCACCCCGGTGTCGAGGGTCGCCGCGTAGTAGCCCGCCTCGGCGACCTCGTCGTGCAGCGCCCACGCCTGCCCGAGCTCGTCGAGCGGCTCGAGCATCGGGGTGACCCGGACGTAGTTGTAGTACTTGCGGATCGCGCCGGTGCCGGACTGCTGGAAGTGCGTGAACCCGGACGCCTGCACCCGGTCGAACATCTCCTCGGGCACGCCCTCGGTGTTCTTCGTGTACCGGCCGTACCCGGTCGGGTAGGCGCCTGAGTACGCGCACGCGGACACCATGCCCAAGGGCGACGTGGCGCCCGGGTGGGTGTTTCCCACCTGGGGCTTGGGCCACCACCAGGTGGCGGCCAGGCCACGCGCGCGGGGCAGGTCGGTCGCGGCGGTCCCGATGAACGGGTCGATGTCGTCGAGGATGGCGGGACTCTACCTATGCTCGGGCTGTACTAGGTTTCGGCCAGGTGAATTCCCTGGCCGGCCCCTTGATCGGCCTAACATACCCAGGCCGTGCGCCTTGGTGGCGGCGGCTCGCTCAGCCGCAGCCGACCGGCCCGCTTGCATACCCCTGGGGGGTAAGGGTAATGTGACCGGCATGAGGACTCCGGTGAAGCTCAGCGCCTACGCGGTCGGCCTGGTGGCGGTGTTCGCCGCCGCGGCCGGCATCGGCAACGTGGTCGGGCCCGGCGAGGCCGCCCCGCCGGCATCCCACGACACCCATTCGGGTGACACCGACGCCGAGGGCACGGCCGTCGGGCAGGTGCCGGGTGGGCTGCAGGTCGCGCAGGACGGGTACCGGCTGGTGCCGGTCACCGGCGCACTGGCGGTGGGTAGCCAGCGGCCGTTCGCGTTCCGGGTGCTCGGGCCGGACGGCGAGCCGGTCACCGAGTACACGACCAGCCACGACAAGGACCTGCACCTGATCGTGGTCCGCCGCGACCTGTCCGGCTTCCAGCACCTGCACCCGACCCTAGGCGCCGACGGCACGTGGTCGCTGCCGCTGTCGGTGGCGACCCCGGGGCAGTACCGGGTGTTCGCCGACTTCCAGCCCGCCGCCCGCGACGAGGGCCTGACCCTCGGCGTGGACGTGCCCGCCGCCGGTGACTACCAGCCGCGGCCGCTGCCGGCGCCGGACCGCACCGCCGAGGTCGACGGATACACCGTGACCCTGGCCGGCGACCTCGTGCCGGGCAGCTCGTCGAAGCTGACCCTGTCGGTGAGCAAGGGGGGCGCGCCGGTCACCGACCTGCAGCCGTACCTGGGCGCCTACGGTCACCTGGTGGCGCTGCGCGACGGCGACCTGGCGTACCTGCACGTGCACCCCGACGGCGCCCCTGGCGACGGCCGCACGGCCGCCGGACCGGAGGTCACCTTCTTCGCCGAGGTCCCGTCCGCCGGCGCCTACCGGCTGTACCTGGACTTCCAGCACGGCGGCAAGGTCCGCACCGCCGAGTTCACCGTGACCGTCGGGCCGCAGCCCGCCGCCACCACGCCCCCACCGTCCGCCTCGCCGAGCCCGACCGGGCACGGCGCCCCCGGCCACACCCACGAGTAGCAGGAGGTCACGATGGCGCTCCAGAGCGCGCCCCAGCGGATCGAGCTCGCGATCGGCGGCATGACCTGCGCCTCCTGCGCCTCGCGGATCGAGAAGAAGCTCAACCGCATGCCCGGCGTCACCGCCACGGTCAACTACGCCACGGAGAAGGCCACGGCCACCGTCGAGGGCGGCGTCACCGTGAAGGACCTGATCGCGACGGTCGAGAAGACCGGGTACTCGGCAGCGCTGCCCGCCGCGCCGGAGGCCAGGCCCGAGAAGCCCCGTGACGAGCTGCGGACCCGGCTGCTTGTCTCCCTGGCACTCGGCGTCCCCGTCGTCGTACTGGCCATGGTGCCGGCCTGGCAGTTCACGTACTGGCAGTGGCTTTCGCTGACGCTCGCCGCTCCCGTGGTGGTCTACGGTGGCTGGCCGTTCCACAAGGCCGCGGCCGTCAACCTGCGGCATGGCGCCGCCACCATGGACACCCTCATCTCGATGGGCACCCTGGCCGCCTTCGGCTGGTCGCTGTGGGCGCTGTTCTTCGGCACCGCCGGCGAGCCCGGCATGACACACCCGTTCAGCCTGGCGATCGAGCGCGGTGCGGGCACCGACGCCATCTACCTCGAAGTGGCGGCCGGGGTGACGATGTTCATCCTCGCGGGGCGGTACTTCGAGGCACGCTCGAAGCGCCGCGCCGGAAGTGCACTGAGGGCGCTCCTCGAACTCGGTGCAAAGGATGTCGCGGTGCTCCGAGATGGCACCGAGGTGCGCCTGCCGGTGTCGCAGCTCATTGTCGGCGACCGCTTTGTCGTGCGGCCGGGAGAGAAGATCGCCACCGATGGTGTGATCGAAGACGGCTCCTCGGCCGTCGACGCCAGCATGCTGACCGGTGAGAGCGTGCCGGTCGAGGTCGGCCCCGAAACGCCAGTGATCGGCGGCACCGTCAACGCCGGCGGCCGCCTGGTCGTCCGGGCCACCCGGGTCGGCGCCGACACCCAACTGGCGCAGATGGCCCGACTGGTCGAGCAGGCGCAGGCTGGCAAGGCAGCCGTGCAACGGCTCGCCGACCGGATCTCCGGCGTGTTCGTACCCATCGTCATCGCACTAGCGGTCGGCACCCTCGGGTACTGGATCGGCACCGGCAACGGCGCCACCGCCGCGTTCACCGCCGCCGTCGCGGTCCTGATCATCGCCTGCCCGTGCGCGCTCGGCCTGGCCACCCCGACCGCGCTGCTGGTCGGCACCGGCCGCGGCGCCCAACTCGGCATCCTCATCAAAGGACCGGAAGTACTGGAGTCCACCCGCCGCATCGACACCGTCCTGCTGGACAAGACCGGCACCATCACCACCGGCCGCATGACCCTGCTCGACGTGACCGGCCACCCCGACACGCTGCGGCTGGCCGCCGCGGTCGAAGCCGCCTCCGAACACCCCATCGCCCAGGCCATCACCCGCGCCGCCGGCGACACCCTCCCGGCCGTGACCCAGTTCAGGAACCTTGAGGGCCTGGGCGTGCGCGGCATAGCGGAGGGCCGGGAAGTCACGGTGGGCCGCACCCCGCTGTTGGCCGACCACACCCTGCCCGACGACCTGGCACGCGCTAAGGCCGACGCCGAGGCCGCTGGCCGCACCGCCGTGCTCGCCGCATGGGACGGCCAGGTCCGCGGCGTGCTCACCGTCGCCGACGCCGTCAAACCAACCAGCAGGCAAGCCGTCACCGCGCTGCGCCGTCTTGGCCTGACCCCGATACTGCTCACCGGCGACAACCAGACCGTGGCCCGCGCGGTCGCCGCCGAGGTCGGCATCGACGAGGTCATCGCCGAGGTACTCCCCGCCGACAAGGTCGACGCCGTCAAACGGCAACAGGCCGGCGGCAAGGTCGTCGCGATGGTCGGCGACGGCGTCAACGACGCCGCCGCACTCGCCCAAGCCGACCTTGGCCTGGCCATGGGCACCGGCACCGACGCCGCGATCGAGGCATCCGACCTGACCCTGGTACGCGGAGACCTGATGGTCGCCGCCGACGCCATCCGCCTGTCCCGGCGTACCCTGCACACCATCAAAGGCAACCTGTTCTGGGCCTTGGCCTACAACGTGGCCGCCCTGCCACTAGCCGCCGCCGGACTGCTCAACCCGATGATCGCAGGCGCCGCGATGGCGTTCTCCTCGGTCTTCGTGGTCGCGAACAGCCTGCGCCTGCGCCGCTTCCGTCCGGTGCGGTGACCCAGTTACATTGGTGATCATGGACGGTGGTCGGGCGGCTGTGCACCTGTCAGTGTCGACCTGGCAGCAGCCGCTCCCGGCCACCGCATCGCCGCGACGGACAGCATTGCTCGCCGAGATCTCCGAGCGGGTGCTCGCCCTTGGCGGTGGGCGCCTGCGGGTGGGCGTCGATGGGTTCACCGCCGCAGGCAAGACCAGCTTCGGTCACGAGCTCGCCCAACGGATCAGCGCGCGGGGGCGTCCCGTGCTGCGAGCCAGCCTCGACGACTTCAAGAAGCCCTGGCGCGACCGGCACCTTTACGACCGGGAATCGGGCGAGGGCTACTACCGCAACGCGTTCGACTACGAGGCGGTCGCACACCTGCTGCTGGAGCCGGCAGGGCCGGACGGCACCGGCGAGTGCGCCCTGTGCGCCATCGATCCGCTCACCCAGGTCGACCACCGCGACGTCATGACCTCGGCCCCGCCTGACGCGGTGCTCATCGTCGATGGCGTGTTCGCGTTCCGTCCGGAACTCAACGACTTGTGGAACCTCAGGATCTGGCTGGCGGTCGACGAGGAAACCTCAGTGCGCCGGGGCAAGGACCGCGATGGCGACGAGGCGGTGCACCGCGACCGCTATCTGGTCGCCGAGCGCCTGTATCTGTCCGAAGTGGACCCGGTGCGGCTCGCGGACATCGTCGTCGACAACACCGACTTCGACCGGCCCGGATGCTTACGCCTCCGCGTTGAGGCGCCCCATGCCTACGGGACAGGCACACGTCTCGTCGTGGTCGTCGGTGCCGGCGATGGCGATTCCGTGCACGCCGGAGCCGACCACGGTGCGCAGGATCTCACCGCCCATGGCAGCCACCCGGTCACCGTGCTCGGTGTGCCGCTCGACCTCGATCACCGCGCGATCATCGCACGGTGACGCGGGCTGGATCACCCGGAATTTGCTGGACCTGAAGCCCGGTTCAGGTCGTAGTGTCGTGATCCATGGGGATTCAGGGAGACCGGAGGACGTTCTTCCAGCTGCTGGTAAGCACGCTGCTGGTATCGGTCATCAACTTCACCGTCTGGTTCGCGATCACGTTCTACGTGTACCTCCAGACCCGTTCGGTGTTCGCGACCGGCGTCATTTCGGGGCTTTTCCTGGTGATGACGGCGCTGACCGGCATCTGGTTCGGCAGCTTGGTCGACCACCACTCGAAGAAGACGATGATGCAGGCGTCGGCGAGCGTTTCGCTCGTGGCGTACGCCGTGGCGTTCGTCGCCTACCAGGTCACCCCGAAAGAGTCCTTCAAGGACCCGACGAGCGTTTCGTTGTGGCTGCTCATCCTGCTGCTGATGGTGGGTGTCATCGCGGGCAACATCCGCACCATCGCGCTGCCGACGCTGGTGACAGTGCTGATCGCCGAGGAGACGCGGGACAGGGCCAACGGGTTGGTCGGCACCACGTCGGGCGTGACCTTCCTGGTCACGTCGGTCATCAGTGGCGTGCTCGTAGCAATCGGGGGCATGTTCTGGGTACTGGTGCTAGCAATCGTGGTGCTCACCGTCGCGGTGGGGCACCTGGCCCTGGTACCGGTGAATGAACGCCCAGCGGAGCCGGCGCCGGACGCGCAGGCCGCGACCGGCGGGGGCCGGGCCGTCGACCTGCGGGGCACCGTGCGGGTGGTGCGCGAGGTGCCGGGCCTGATGGCATTGATCCTGTTCTCCGCGTTCAACAACTTCCTCGGCGGCGTGTTCATGGCGTTGATGGACGCTTACGGGTTGTCGCTTGTGTCGGTGCAAACGTGGGGATTGCTGTGGGGCATTCTGAGCACCGGGTTCATCGTGGGTGGGCTGCTCATCTCGCGCACCGGCCTCGGTAGCAACCCGATCCGGCTGCTATTGCTGATCAACGTGGTGCTGTGGACGGTGATGGTGCTGTTCCCGCTGCGTTCGTCGATCTTGATGCTGACGGTGGGCATGTACGCGTACATGGTCCTCATGCCCTACGCGGAGGCCGCCGAGCAGACGGTCCTGCAGAAGGTGGTCCCATACGAGCGGCAGGGCCGGGTGTTCGGGTTCGCGCAGAGCGTCGAGCAGGCCGCGTCACCGCTGACCGCGTTCCTGATCTCGCCGATCGCGCAGTTCGTGTTCATCCCGTTCATGACCGATGGCGCGGGGGCGCGGGCGGTCGGCGACTGGTTCGGCACCGGGATCGACCGCGGCATCGCCGTCGTGTTCATGCTGACCGGCGTCATCGGGCTGATCGCGACGGGGATCGCACTGCGCAGCCGCCCGTACCACCGCCTGAGCAACCACTACAGGTCGAGCGCCCCGGCCGCGGTCCCCGAGCCGGCACCCGCACCCCAGGCATAGTCCGCCCGCTGCCCGCTGCCCGCTGCCCGCTGCCCGCTGCCCGCTGCCCGCCGCCCGCCGGGGCAGGGGCGGGGGCGGGGTGCGTCGCCGGCGGCGCGGCCGCGCATGGGTGGGGGCGGGGCCGTGCGCGGGTGGGGGCGCGGCCGGGGAGGCGGGGGGCCAGCGGGGTGAGG
>NZ_JAIBNX010000050.1 GCF_026130045.1 Micromonospora sp. CPCC 205371 | reverse complement strand
CGGACTTAGGACGGGCTGTGGTTCATGGAGCAGCTCACGCGGGGCGGCACCGCGTACGTCATGCGGGCAGCGACCCGGCTGCGGGGCCGGCTGAACCTGGACGCGCTGCGGGACGCGCTGGACGACCTCGCGGCCCGCCACGACAGCCTGCGCACGTACTTCCCAGCAAGCGACGACGGGCGACCGCTCGTGCGGGTCGCGGATCGGGTGCGGGTGCCGTTCCGGGTGGTGCCGCTGGCTCCGGACGCGGGTCCGGACGTGCTGGGCTGGGCGCGTACGCTCGCCACCGCCGACTCCGGACCGTTCGACCTCGCCGCCGCCCCCCTGCTGCGCGCGCTCGCCGTCGAGATCGGCCCGGACGACCACGTGCTGCACGTCGCGATGCACCACATCATCAGCGACGGCTGGTCGCGGCCGGTGCTGCTCGGGGACTGGGCGCGGCTCTACGCCGCACGCCTCGGCCAAGGCCCCGCTCCGGAGCCGCTGGCCATCCAGTACGGCGACTACGCGGCCTGGCAGCGCGAGCGGCTGTCCGGCCCGGCCGCCGACCGGGATCTGGCGTACTGGCGGGAGGCGCTTGCCGGCGTGCCGCCGCTGGACCTGCCGACCGACCGGCCCCGGCCGTCGGAACAGGGCAGCGACGGCGCGGGATACAAGGTGCGGTTTCCGGACCGGCTCTTGGAGGCGCTGCGCGTGCTCGGGCGCGAGCACGGCGCCACGCTGTTCATGACACTGCTGGCCGGCCTGCACGCGCTGCTCTACCGCGTGACCGGGCAGCGCGACTTCGCCGTCGGGTCGCCGGCCGCCGGCCGGATCCGGCCCGAGCTCGAACCGGTGGTCGGGCTCTTCGTCAACATGCTCACGCTGCGCGCCGGCGTCCGGCCCGGCATGACGTTCCCGGAGCTGGTGGCACAGACCCGGGAGCGGGTGCTCGCCGCGCTGAGCCACCAGGAGCTGCCGTTCGAGCGCTTGGTGCAGGAGCTGAACGTGGCGCGGGACACCAGCCGGACCCCGCTGTTCCAGGTGCTGTTCGGCATGCACAACTCCGAAGGGCCGGCCGGCAGCTGGCCCGACGGCCTCGACGCGATGCGGTACGGCCTGCAGATCACCAGCACCCGGCACGAGCTGTCGCTCTATGTGGACGAACGCGCCGACGGCATGTGGGGCGTCTTCGGGTACCGCACCGATCTGTTCGACGCCGGCACCATCGCGCGGCTCGCCAGCCAGTACCTGCGGCTGCTGACCGCGGCGAGCGCCGGCCCCGACACCGCCCTGCGCGACCTGCCGCTGCTGGACCGCTCGGAGCGGGCGGCGGTGCTCGCGTTCGGCACCGGATCGCCGGCCCCAGGTCCGGCACCGGCCGCCCGCACGCTGGACGAGGTGAGCGCGCCGCACGCGGCGGCGACGCCGGACGCGCCCGCGCTCGTCGCGTCCGGGACGGTCATCACCTACGCCGAGCTGGACGCCGGCGCCAACCGCATCGCCGCATGGCTGCGCGCCCGCGGCATCGGCCGCGGAGACCTGGTCGGCGTGTGCCTGGGGCAGTCGGCAGAGCTGGCCACCGTGCTGCTGGGCGTGCTACGCGCCGGCGCCGCCTACGTGCCGCTGGACGCCGAGCAACCGCCCGCCCGGCTGGTGTCCATGGTGGACGACGCCTGCCCCGCGCTCGTGCTCACCACGCCGGAGATGGCCGGCGCGTTCGGCTCGACGCCGGCGGTGTGCCTGGACCGAGTGCGGGACGAGATCGCCGCAAAGCCGGCGACCCCGGCGCCGCCCACCGCCGGCCCCGACGACCTCGCCTACGTCATCTACACCTCCGGCTCCACCGGCCGGCCGAAGGGCGTCGCGGTCGCGCACCGCCAGGTGCGGCACTATCTCGACGGCGTGGCCGCGCGGTTCGAGGTGACGCCGGGCGCCCGCTGGGCGCTGTTGCAGTCGCTGTCGTTCGACTTCGCCGTCACCGTCTTCTACCTCGGCCTCGCCACCGGCGGATGCGTGCACCTGGTCCCCCGCCGCTGTACCGGCGAGGAACTGGCCGACTACCTGCGCGAGCACCGGGTGGACTACCTGAAGATGACCCCGTCGCACCTCGCCGCGCTGGCCGCCGAGGTGCCCGCCGCCCGGCTCGTGCCCGCCCGGGCGCTGATCCTGGGCGGCGAGGCGTCCCGGCTCGACTGGGCGGCAGGGTTGGCGGGCGGGTCGGCGGCCGTCTTCAACCACTACGGGCCGACCGAGGCCACCGTCGGCGTCACCACCTACCGGGTGGCGGCATCCGACGCCGGGCCGGGCGCCACCCCGATCGGCGCGCCGCTGCCGCACGCCCGCGCGTACGTCCTGGACGAGCGGCTGCGGCCGGCGCCGGTGGGCGTGCCCGGCGAGATCTACCTTGGCGGCGACCGGCTGGCCCGCGGCTATCTCGGCAAGCCGGGCCTCACCGCGGCCAGGTTCCTGCCCGACCCCTACGCCGGGCGGCCCGGCGCGCGCATGTACGCCACCGGGGACCTCGGCAGGTGGCGCGCCGACGGCGCGCTGGAGTTCCTCGGCCGCAGCGACGGGCAGGTCAAGCTGCGCGGGTACCGGGTGGAGCTGGGCGAGGTGGAGGCGGCGCTCGCCGGCTGCCAGGGCGTAGCGGCCGCCGTGGCCATGCTGCGCGGAGACCGCCTGGTGGGGTATCTCCAGCGTGAACCCGGTGCGCCGGAGCTCCCGCCGGCCGCGCTGCGCCGGCAGCTCGCCGAGTCGCTGCCCGAGTACATGATCCCCAACCACTATGTGTGGCTGGACCGGCTGCCATTACAGGAGCACGGCAAGGTCGACCGGCGGGCGCTGCCCGAGCCGACCGCCGCAGTGTCCACAATAGAGCAGGTCGCGCCGGACGGTCCGGTGGAGGAGGCGATCGCCCGGGTGTGGGCCGAGGTCCTCGGCGTGCCCACGGTCGGCGCGCTCGACGACTTCTTCGACCTGGGCGGCCACTCGCTGCTCGCCACGCAGGTGGTGGCCCGGCTGCGCCGGACCATCGACGCCGAGCGGCCGATCAGCGTGCTGGACCTGTTCCGCTGCCGCACGGTACGCGCCCTGGCCGAGCTAGCCGCCGACGGCTCGCCGGCGCCGCCCGACCGGTTGCTGCACGAGCTGTCCCGGCCGCCCACCGGCGTGCGGAAACGTTCGTACGTGTGCGTCCCGTACGGCGGGGCCAGCGCGGTCGTGTACCAGCCGCTCGCCGACGCCCTGCCCGACGGGCACAGCCTCTACGCCGTCGCGGTGCCCGGCCACGACATCGGCCTCGCCGACGAGATCCAGCCCATCGAGGTGACCGCCGAGCGGTGCGTACAGGAGATCCTGGCCGGCATCGACGGCCCGCTGGTGATCTACGGGCACTGCGGGCCGGGCGGGGCGCTCGCGGTGGAGATCGCGCGCCGCCTGGAGGCGGTCGGCCGCGAGCTGGACGCCGTGTACCTCGGCGGCATCTTCCCGTTCGCCAGGCCGGTCGGCGGGGTGCTCGGCCGGCTCGCGCGGCTGCGGTGGCGCGAACGGCTGCGCGGCGACCGGGTCTACGCCAACTGGCTGCAGGGCATGGGAGCCGACCTGGGTGCCCTCGACGAGGAGCAGCGGCGGTTCCTCATCCGGGCCATGCGGCACGACGCCGAGGCCGCCGAAGACTACTTCACCGACCTGCTGCATCGGCGAGTCACGCCGCTGCGGGCGCCGGTCGTGAGCGTGGTCGGCGAATGGGATCCGGGTACCGAGTACCACCAGGAGCGGTACCGGGAGTGGCACTTCCTCAGCGACACCACGGCCCTGGTGGTGCTGGCGGAGGCCGGACACTACTTCGCGAAGTTCCGTGCCGGCGAGCTGGCCGAGATACTCACCACTGTGGACCGCCGGCTCGATGAGCCGGCACCATCGACCGACTCCTCCTGGACTGTCGCCGAGGTCTCCCGGCAGGCGGCCTCCGCCCCGCCGGGCTCCACCGGACCGCAGCCGGGGATGCGGCGGTTCCTGGCCGTCGCCGCCGGGCAGATCGTATCGGCCACCGGGTCGGCGCTGACCACGTTCGCCGTACCACTGTGGACATACCTGCAAAGCGGCTCGCTGATCCGGTTCGCGCTCTTCGCCGTCCTCGGACAGGTGCCGGGCATCCTTGCCGCCCCGCTCGCCGGCGCGATCGTGGACCGCGTCGACCGCCGGCGCGCCATGCTGGCCGGAGACGTGGCCGCGTTCGGCGCGATCGCCGCCTTCGCCGCCCTGTACTGGACGGGCGGGCTCGCGCCCTGGCACGTGTACGCGTTCGTCGGCTGGCTGTCGGTCGCGCTCACCTTCCAGCGCCTGGCGTACCTGTCCGCCGTGCCGCAGCTGGTGCCCAAGCGATACCTCGGCCACGCCAACGGAATGGTGCAGCTGGCCGGCGGCGTCGCCCAGTTCCTCGTGCCGCTGGTCGCGGTCGGGCTCATCGCCACCATCGGACTGGGCGGAGTCCTCCTTGTCGACCTCGTCAGCTACCTGTTCGTGATCACGGTGCTGATCGTGGTCAAGTTCCCCCACACCATGGCGCGCCGCCGCCGGGAGAGCATGGCCGCCGAGATCGCCGGCGGTCTGCGATACACGGTCCGGCACCGCGGCATCCGCGCGATGGTGCTGTTCTTCGCCGCCTTCAACCTGTTCCTTGCGCCGCTGTTCCTGCTGCTGTCGCCGCTCGTGCTGTCGTTCGCGCCGCTCGCCTCGGTGGCGCGGGTCTCCCTCGCCGGTGGCGCCGGCGCGGTGCTTGGCGGCCTGGTCATGACCGCCTGGGGCGGGCCGCGCCACCGGCGGATGCGGGGCATGCTGCTGATGACCTTCGGCTTCGCGGCCGCCGGCATCGTCGCCGGGCTGGACGCCAGCGTCACCGTGGTCGCCCTCGGCGCCCTCGGCATGTCGATGTCGCTGTCCATCATCAACGGAATCTGGCTCACCATCGTCCAGACCAAGGTGCCGCAGCGGCTACACGGCCGGGTGATCGCCCTCAACATGGTGATCGCACTGTCCACGATGCCCATCGGACAGGCGGTGCTCGCGCCGACACTGGTGCCGCGCGTCGAGCCGCTACTGCGCGCCGACGGCGCGCTCGCCAGCACCGTCGGGCAGGTGCTCGGCGTCGGGCCGGGCCGCGGCATCGGCCTGCTCTATGTCCTGTGCGGCCTCTGCATCGCCGTGGTGGTGGCGGTCTCGCTCGGAGTGCGGAATCTGGCACGCTTCGACGACGAAGTGCCGGACGCACCACCGGATGACCTGGTCGGCCTACAAGCGTGGGAGGCCCGTCGACGTGGAAGGGAAGGCAATGGACAATCGTGACCGGTACGCCGTCGTGGTCAACCACGAGGAGCAGCACTCGATCTGGCTGGCTGAGGAGGACCCACCCGCCGGCTGGCGGCCCAGCGGATTCGCCGGCAGCCGGGAGGAGTGCCTAGCGCACATCGAGACGGTGTGGACCGACATGCGACCCTTGAGCGCCCGCATCGATCGTCGCGAGCCATAGCCGTTCTTTCTGGTCCATCTCGCTCTACGGCCCCGACGGCTTCTTCAAAACCCAACGACCGCAACGCCTACAGCGTCAACAGCGTCACCGGCGCTCGCAACGCCGACGGCTCCACCACGATCCATTTCGGCGGGTGCGCCGACGGCCGAGGCAACTGCCTGCCGATCATAGGCTGCGATCCCGGCGGTCGCCGAAGTGGCAGGCCGCCGGGTCGCCCGATGACCGGCTGCTCATGTGGTGCCTCCATAGCGGTCGAGGAGCGGGTTTCGAGCGTTACGCTGCGGGCCATGTACCCAGTCACTGGCCGCCCCGGTCGGGCGGACGCATGACGTCGCAGTTCCTGCCACAGTGGACGGTGCCGGATCCGCCGCCGTCGGATGAGCGGATGCGGCCCGGCATGGTGGTGGTTGGCATCGGCGTGGCCGTCCTTGGGCACGTCGTCGCTGGCGTCATCGGTGTCGCCGGGTTCGTCGGCGCGGTGGGCGGCGGCCCGTTCCGACTGATGTTGGCCGGGCCAGTCGCGGAGGCGATTCTGGGTCTCGTGTGCCTCCCGGTCAGCATCGCGTGGATGACCCGGCACGAGCGGGGCTTCGGCATCGGCCTGTTGATCGGATGGGTCATCGGGCTGATGATGACGTCCGTCCTCGTCCTGTTCCTGTTCGCGGTCTACTGGGGCCAGGGCCCAGGCACATGACGGCACCCGCTCCCGCTGTTCGACCACCGATCCTGAGCCGCACCCTGCTGTTGCGGTTCGTGTCGCTGGTCGGCTCGTCGATCAGTTTCTACCTACCGCTGGCGGTGGTCCCGCTCTACGCCGACGCCATCGGCGCGCGGGCAACCGCAGGCTTAGCTACCGGCGGCTTGCTGATCACCACCGTACTTTGTGAACTCGCCACGCCCCGGATGGTGGCCCGGATCGGATACCGGTCGGCTCTCGCGGTCGGCCTGGTGCTGCTGGGCGCCCCGGCCCTGGCACTGCTCGCCGACGCATCCGTACCCCTGCTAGTGGCCGTCAGCGTCGTACGCGGGATCGGGTTCGCCATCTGTGTCGTCGCCGGCGGAGCTCTGACCGCGGCGTTGATCCCCAGCGAACGCCGGGGCGAAGGCCTGGCCATCGTGGGCCTGGTCACCGGCGTCCCCTCGCTGCTTGCCCTGCCGGCCGGCGTTTGGGTCGCCCAGCGGTGGGGTTTCGACGTCGTCTTCGTCGTGACCGCGCTGGCACCGATCCTCACCTTGCCCACAATTTTCGCACTGGCCGTACCGCAAGCACCGACCGGACGGCGGCACGGCCCGCTCAGAGGGCTGCGGGAGGCTGCCCTCATGCGTCCGGCCGCCGTCTTCGCCGCATCTGCCTGCGCCGCCGGCGTCGTCGTGACCTACCTGCCGCTGGCGCTGCGGGAACGAGCCGGGTGGATCGCGCCAGCAGCCCTGCTACTCCACTCCGCAGCTGCGACCCTCACCAGGTGGATCGCGGGCCGGATCGGCGACCGGCGCGGCCAGACCGGTCTGCTCACACCGGGGCTGGCCCTGTCGATCGTGGGGATGGCCGCACTGGCCGTCACGGCCTCACCCTGGGCAGTGCTCGCTGGAGCCGCAACCTTCGGCAGCGGATTCGGCATCCTACAAAACGCCACCCTCGCGCTGATGTACTCACGCGTGCACGAGACCCGATACAGCACCGTCAGCGCGATCTGGAACGCCGCCTACGACCTCAGCATGGCGGTCGGCGCCATCGGTGCCGGACTGCTGGTATCCGGTGTCGGGTTCACCGCCGCATTCCTGCTCACCGCCATCGCCATGCTGCCAGCCCTCGCAGTCACTCGCCGGGAAGTAGTTTCCGCGGCGTTGACTACCGATCGCGGCTAACGCCGCACACGCTGCCCGCGGCAAATCGGCTACCCTGCGGCGTCATGGATGTCGTGGCCCGCTGGCGGCAGTTCGAGCGGCTGCTCGGCGAAAGAGGGCTTGATTGGGCGCTACGCTCCGCTCCGGCCCAGTTGCGCTACGCACGCGACGCGGAGCATCCGCATGGGGCCGAACTGGAGCACCTGCTGCCGGCCGACTACCGAACCTTTGCGGCCGAGATCGGCTACCCCGTACTGTCCTACGACCCCGACCGGGAAGGGCTCTCATTCCTTCCGCCGGAGGCCATGGCCGTGCAGTCGGTCAATCAGTGCGACCCGGATCTCGTCTTTCCCCGGCCGGTCCCAGGCCGGCCGACCCGCTGCCTGCAGGCGTTCTTCGCCGGTTTTGACCTGCTCGACTACCAGGGCTACTCGTTCGGCCCGGCCGCGGGCGGTGACGAGATCGCGGTGTGGATCGTCGAGGACGGCGGGCCGGTCGAGGCGGTAGGCACGTTCACCGAATGGCTCACCGCGGAGCTCGGTGAGCACGAGCAACGCATCTGCGAACGCGACCAGTCGACAGTCACCAACCCACCGACCGCTCGAGCCGACCCCCACGATCTGCTCGCACACTCCCTGGGTGGCTCCTACGACCAGGACCCATACAGCGCCGCCGATCTCGATCTGTGCTGGGTCAAAGGCGACAGGGGGTCGTACGGACTGATCAGCCGTACGGGATCGTGGCTCCTCCCGCTCAGCGACCGGTTCCGGGCTGTGCGGCCGTTCCGCGACGGCGTGGCCGAGGTCATCCTCCGTGTGGATGGCGCCAGCCATCTCGGTGAGTGGATCAAGATCCAGCCGGATGGCTCGGTAATCGTCGATTGATGGACATGCGCTCACCGGCTTTGTCGGGACGCAGGGCCGCCCAGGCGGTCACTTCGGTGTGCGAGCGGATCGCGGCCGATGCGGACACTCCACGGTCGCTGGATCAACGCGACGTGCCTGCTCAAACCATCGACTAGGTTGAACGCCAAAGAGTCATTTTGCGATGGAGGTACGGGTGGACATCGTCGAAGGACCGCGGATCGTGATGAAGCCCGAGACACCCTACGTCGGCATCCGCCTCGTCACCCCGTTCCGCGGGATGCTGGCCGTCCGCGACAAGCTGATGGTGGAACTCTACGACTGGCTCGACAAGCGCGACCCGGTCGACGTCGGCAGCACCTTCTTCCGCCTCCACGTGATCGACATGAACGGGCCGATGGACATCGAAGTCGGCATCACCACGAAGCAGACACTCGACGGCGACGGCCGAGTCCGCCCAGGCACCCTACCGGCGGGCAAGTACGCGAGCCTCACCTACATCAACCACGCGCGGCGTGCCAACCAGCTTCTGCTCACCTGGATCCGGGACAACGGCCTCACCGCCGACCGCTGGAACGAACCAGCCGGCGACCGCTTCGCCTGCCGATACGAGGCGTACCTGACCGACCCCCGATCCCAGCCGATGAAGACCAAATGGCAGGTTGAACTCAACATTCGCCTCGCCGACGAGGCGTGACCGCCGTTCGCCCTACCATCTGCCCTCCGTGCGGTGCCGCCCGAAGCCCGCGCCGGCCGTGCTGGCGCTCTACGATGGCCGGCATCATGGGTGAGATTCCTGACACGGTGGTGACGCGGCTGGCTGCGCCGGTCGCTTCGGCGATGCGGATGGTCGTGGGCCGGATTCCGGCGGCACCGGCGGCGGTGTTGGGGCGGTTGGCGGCGCCGCCCGATCCAGGCCTGGGTCTGGGGTCCACGGTGCGGATGGTCGAGAGGATGCGCCGGCCGGCGGCGCGCCGGCGCGTCCGAGCGATGCCCGCGCCACCCGACGCGCCCCAGCCGAAGCCCGGCACGGCCCCGCCGATGCCCGCTGGCCACGTCGCCGTCCGTCCGCGCGGCGATTCGGCCACAGTGGACACTCTGAGTGGGCTGCCGCCGCTGGTGGTCGAGCGCCTGCTCGGCGCGCTGGAGCTGACGGTGGCGGGGCTGGCATTCCCGGACGTCCCGGATCTGTCGCCGTACGTCGGTGATCCGCCCGCTGGCCGGTTCGGCTTGGTCGTGGCCAGCGACCAGAGCGAGGCGGTCAGCGCATCGTCGCTTGTGGACCGGTTGTATCCCGGCGCGGCGGACCTGGTGACCTCGCTGTCCCGGCGTCTTGCCGCTGACGCCGCGGTCAGCGAGTTGCTCACGGTGCGGCCGGACGCCGTCGACGAGCCAACGATCGCCGCCGAGCACGCCCGGGCGTACCTGGCTCTGACGGTGGCCACGGCGGGCGCCGTCCTGAGCAAGCTGAAACTGCCGCCGCTGGTCGACGGGCCCGCCGCCGCCGTGGGTGTCGCGGTCGGCGCCGCGGCGTTGCTGCTGTGCGAGGTTCCGATGCCTGCCGGGTACGCGGCGGCGGTGCTGGCGAAGGTGCGAGCCGAGTACGCGCTGCCTCGTCACACGGCTGGTTCGGTGAAGGTGTCCGGGCATCGGTTCGCGCTGATCGAAGGCGCGGTTCCCGACGTGGTGGACTTCGCCGCCAACGGCTTAGCGTCCGTTGTGGATGGTGGCGTCGTCGTCCGCACCGGCGTCGAGAGCGGCCGCGTGTCGGTAATGCTTCGCGTGCTGGCCGAGCCGCCGCCGGCCGTCGAGGCGGGCTGGGAGGAGGTCGTCGAGGTCAGCTGGCGCGCGGCCGAGGGTCGGGCGTCAGTGGTCGGCGCCGACGGCGAGGGGGACGGGCGGTTTAGCAGGCAGACACCGCCCTGGCCAGGCGAGTATCGGCTGCGGGTGAGCGCGACCGGCCGTGACGAGCAGGACGCGGCATCTGAGAGCTACGACCTGGTGGTCTGGCAAGCGCCGGCCGCGCCCCAGGTGGTGCACCGGCGCACGGACCGGCTCGGTCACCGGCTGCGCGGCGAACCCGAGCCACCGCCGCGGCACCGGCCCGAAAGGGCCTACAGATGGGTCCGCGACAGCACCCTGGCGATGGCCGCGACGATCACCGTGGTCACCGGGGCGACGGTAGAGCAGGTACTGGAGGCGTTCGGCGCCGACCCGGCGCGGCCCGAGCCGATGCGCGAGATCGCTGACAACCTACGCAACCGAGGAGCCATCGATCCCTGGGTGGCCGTGTTGGACACCGCCGACGCGGTACTCGCCGTGGAATACAACGGCTACCAGGGCGCACAGGCGTCAATTGTGTGCGGTGCGTCGCGGTGCGGACGGGCGGCGAGCTGGTACTGGAACGTCAACGCTCTCACCCAGCTGTCCTTCGCGGAGCGCGGCGTACTGCTGGCCGCGTTCGAACCCTGGGGTGCGGAATTCGACGTGCCAGAGACGGTCGCAGCCGCCCTCGACGGGCTCGACTTCAGCGAGATGGGCAGCCGGACCGGCAAGGGCCTGGTCGCGGTCGAACGCTTCACCGGCCGAGGCATCACCGCCGACGACCTGGCCCAAATCGAGGCGGCCGGCATCGGATACCGGATCACGAAAACCTGATTTTGGGGATTTCGGGGAGCGGTTCGAAACTCCATAGACAAAAGCTAAAGCCCTGACTGCCAGCGCCGCCGCCGTCCGACCTCACCACCTTTAAGCCACCGCTAAATGGCATTCATGTCGACCGTCGCGCCGGTGAGACTTGGACGGCGTGAACGGAGATACCACCGGCACCGAATCCGGGGAGGGCAGGTTCGATGGGGGTGCTAACGACTTTGATTCCGCCGCGGTACGCGGAGGACATGCCACCCAAGCTGGCCGAGATCGATCGCCTGGCGCTGGCGTGGTTCAAGAATTTCCTGCAGCTCAACGACTACCAATTTGACGAAAACGGTAACATAGTGCCCGCTCCGGGCAAGCCGGACGGACCACTCCTCGGCTCCGAGGCTCTCAGCCCCGACGAGGCGGCACGGCCGATGCGGGAACAGTGGCAGCTCCTCAACGACCTACTGATGACGTTGCGCTATCGCTTCGAGGCGTTCTACGACCTGGACCCGTTGGACTTCACGGTCTTCGTCGGCCACCTCGGCGGCACCACCCGTCAGGTGGCACACCAGGACGGGTGGTCGCCGAGCAGTGTCTACGACCGTATCGAGGTCGCGTTCAGCGAGTGGATCTTGCCCGTTGACGGCCTGATCACCGAGGAGCAATGGACCGGTGGGGCCGCGACGAAGTTCCGTGACGAGTTCCTGAAGCACTTCTACGACGCGGCGCGGCAACAGCAGTCATATGCCCAGATCCTCGCCGTGATACCGCAGACGTACCACGAGGCGGTGACCACCGCACACCGGTACCTGCTGACCATCGCGGACACCTGCATCGCGCGACTCTCCGGCGAGTCCGGTGCTCCCGGACAGGCCTACGACGTCGAGGTCTTGTCCTGGGCCTCGATGATCACCGGTGCGTTGTCGCTTTTCCCCCCGCTGTCTCCGATCGCTGGCCCCATCTCACTCGGCACGGCCATCGTCGGCTACGCGCGGAGCAAGCGGTTCGAGGCTCCTAATGAGGCGCCGATCGAGGGCACCGTTGCTCCGCAGGTCCTTCGGACGGCGATCGATTTGGTCGTAGACGTCGAGAGTGGGCTCGCCGAGCTGGACCGGACGCTCGCCGAATCGTTGAACCACGATCTAAACAGTCCCACCGGATTCGCCAGCCCAGGTTTGCGTCTTGAGCGCCCCGAACTGGCGAACGGGCCCGCAACGATGGGAACGCTGACCATCGACAAATACGACGTGCCGATGAATCTCAACGTCGTCGTGTCCTTGGTCAACCTCTACAAGGCGGGCTACGTCAACCTGCCCGGCGCCGCGGGCGAGTACGCCGCAGCCGTGGCGACGCTCGCCCTGTGCACGCCATTGCAATCATCCGGCACCTATTTCCTACGGTCTGCGCAGCGATTCGACGAGGCCCGCAACCAGCTTGCCGGCATCCTGCGCAACACGGCTGAGTCCCTGACCGCCTGCGGCGCGACCCTCGTCGCCTGTGCGAAGGAGTACCAGCTGACCGACGAGGAGCAGGCTGAGTACCTCCTACGGGTCGACGATCTGGTTCAGCCGACAGCCGACCCGCCCGCAACACCTACACGAGGCCCCGTGTGATCGCCGACCGGCAGCAGCGGGCTGGCAAGCTTCGCCAGACTCTGCGAACTCCTGCCGAGCCTGAGACAGAATGGGAGGGGCCGTTTGGGGCAGCTATATCCTCACGGGTCGCAGCGCCGCCTCCAAGGATCGTGCGCTCCGGCTGGCCAGCGAGGAGCTCGTGGTCGGCCCGACTACGGCCACCGGGCACGACCCGCTGCGGCACTACACGGCCGCCACCGTCACTGACGACTGGCTGGTCTTCGGGAACGGCGAACAGGTATCCCAGGTGACCGACAGGCTCCTCGGCGGTGCGCCCGCCGTCGCATCGCTGAGCGGGCTTGAATATGAGCCGGATCCCCCGATCCGCACTTCCCGCATCACCGTCCTGCTCGCGCGGGACGGCGGGCATACCGCGGTGCTCGGCGCCGCACGCCCCAGCCGCACTGCCCGGCAGTCGACCAACGTGATGACGCTGACCGTGTCCGATCTGGAACCGGGCGAGGCCGTGCTGTTGACCACCTACCAGTCAGACGGCAAGACCGTTGCGGTAGGCAAGCCGTTTGAAGAAGCCACGGTCAACGCGATCGACGGGGAGCAACTGGCCGACGAGGTCTGGTCCGCGCTGACCCCGGAATTCCGAGTCGCCGCCGTCGTCCTGGCCCCGCTGAAAGGCCCAGCAGCCGCTTTGCTGCGCTCGGCCTGACGTCCCGGAAGCGTCCCGGGTCCTCACGGATCGGGACGGTTGCTTCAGAGCCCCGGTTTTGGCACGGCGGGGTCGGCACGTGCACGCTCGCCCCGCCGCGCGTGCGCGAACGCCCAGCCGCGTCATCAGGTTTCGCTGAAGGTCCGTCGGTAAGCGCCGGGTGTGGTACCAAGATGCACCCGGAAACGGCGACGCAGGTTGACCGCCGAGGCGAGTCCGACCCGGGTGGCGATGGCTTCCACCGGAAGATCGGTCTGTTCCAGCAGTATCCGTGCCGCATCAAGGCGTTGGCCGAGCAGCCACTGTCCTGGGCTGGTGCCGAGCTGTTCGGTGAACCGCCGGGCGAGGGTTCGGCTGGACAGTCCGGCGCGTTCGGCGAGGTGGCCGAGGGTCAGTCGGGTGTGGAGGCGGGAGGTGGCCCACTCCAGCAATGGCGCCAACGACTCGTCCCCCTTGGCCGGTATGGGCTGTGCGGCGTACTGGAGTTGGCTGCCCTCCCGGTGCGGTGGCAGGACCATGCGCCGGGCGATCTGGGCGGCGTACGCCGCGCCGTGATCGGAACGCACCAGATGCAGGCACAGGTCAATGCCCGCGCCGGTCCCGGCACTGGTCGCCACGTCGCCGTGGTCCACGAAGAGCACGTCCGGATCCACCTGCACGTCGGGGAAGGCAGCGGCGAACGGGGCGGCGCCGCGCCAGTGGGTGGTGGCACGGCGGCCGTCGAGCAGTCCGGCTTGAGCGAGTACGAACGCCCCCGTGCAGATGGCGACGATCCTCGCCCCGCGCCGGTGGGCGTCCCGCAGCGCCTCGGTGACGGTCGGCGGCACGGGTGCGCCGGGCGGCTGCCAGCCGGGGACAACCACGGTGTCCGCCTCCCGTAGAGCGGCCAGCCCCGCCTCGACGAGCATCGCGTAGCCGGCGCTGGTCGGCACGGGTCCGGGGCGCTCGGCGCAGACCTGGAAGCTGTAGCGGGGCGACGCGTCCTGCGGGACGGTACCGAAGACCTCGGAGGCACAGGCCAGTTCGAAGGGCGACTGCGGCGGGGTGACCACGGCCACCACCCGATGAAGGGTCATGGCAGGAATGTACTTGACGGTGTCGTTCCAGACTCTCGGCGAGGAGGCCAGCCCCGGTCACAGTGAACCCATGAGTGAAGTCATCGAATCGGCAGTGCTGCGGACCGAGATCCAGGTCGACGGCGAGACGGCCAGCTACCTGACCGCGGGGCAGGACGGCCCGGCCGTGTTGCTGCTGCACGGAACGTACTGGAGCCGGGTCTGGCTTCCGGTGCTCGACCGCCTCGCTCAGGCGGGGCTGCGACCCGTCGCGGTCGACCTCCCCGGACTTGGGCGCTCGGGAGGCGAACTCACCCTGGATACGGGCACGGTCCCAGCCCTTGCGGCCTGGGTGGCGCGCTTCGCCTCCGCGCTGAAGCTCTCCGGGCCGATCGCCGTAGCGGGTCATGACATCGGCGGCGCCATCGCCCAGCACCTCCTCGTCCACGATCGGCTGGAAGTGTCCCGACTGGCATTGGTCAACTCGGTCACCTACGACTCCTGGCCGGTGTCCAGCGTGGCCCGGTTCCGGGACCCGGAGGTCGTCGCCGCGACCAGCGCCGGCGAGCTTCTCGCCGCCCGCCGGCAAGCCGTGACAGCAGCGCTGGCTGGTGCCGCCACCGAGCAGCGGATCGCGGACTATCTGGAGCCGTGGACCGATGCGCGGGTTCGCCGCTCCTGGATGGCCATGGTGGGCGCGGCCGACAACCGCTACACCCGCGATCTCGTTCCCGCCCTGCGGCAGAACGCGACACCCAAGCTGCTGATCTGGGGCGAGGACGACGGCTTCCAGAAGGTGGAGTACGCCGAGCGGTTCGCCTCGGAGATCCCGCACACCACACTCATACGTGTCCCGGATGCAGGGCACATCCCCACGGAGAACGCGCCCGGCCAGGTCGCGCGCGCACTCATTGACTTCTTCACGGCGTAGAGGCTGTGTGGGCGGTATGTGAATCTACGCGGGACCTGACCGTCCACCAACCGTGGTGCAGCATCGTCAGGCTCACGACGGATGCCGTTGCGACGAGTGTCGGGAACCCACCGAACGCCACGACCAGTCCAGCCAACGGGGCACCGACCCCAGCGGCTATGCCCATGGCTACCTCGCCGATGCCCTCAGCGCGCGACCGGTGCGCGTCGGACAGCGAGTCGGCGACCATCACGCTGCCGGCCACGACTCCGGCGCACCAACCGAGCCCGAACATGGCCAGTACGACGGTCATGGATAGGGCGCTGTTCGGATCGGCGAAAGCCCCCGTGCCACCGGCAACCAGGATGAGGGCGGCGCCGAGTCCGGCCAGCACATGGGTGCCCGCACGGTCGGCGAGCCAGCCCGCCAGCGGTGCCGGTGCGAGCATGCACAGAACGTGGATGCTGACCACGACGCCGACGACGTCGAGATGGTGGCTGTGCGCCACCATGTGCAGCGGCGCGACCGCCATGACCGCCACCATCAGCAGATTGGTCACGGCCAGCACGAATACGGCGGTGCCGGCGCCAACGCTGGGGTGGCGGCGCGCCGTCACTGCGGTCCCGGCATGGACGCCGCCGGTGACGGGCCCACGGGTCCGACGGCCCAGTAGCGCCAGGATCGCCCCGGCGGTGGGGAATGCCACGACGGCCACCAGGTACAAGCCGCCAAGCCGTGAGAACCCCAGCCGGGCGGCGAGGTCGCCGCTGGGTCCCAGCAGGTTGGGGCCGGCAACCGCGCCCACTGCGGCGCCGGTGAGAACGACGCCAAGCGCGCGGCCCCGGGCCGACGCGGGCACCGCGTCGGCCGCGGCGTACCGGGCCAGGTACACAGCTGCGTTCGCGACTCCCATCACGACGTTGCCCAGCACCACCAGCCCGAAATTCGATGCTGCCATGGCCCCGACGACCAGGGCGGCACCGGCAGCACCGACCAAGTAGCCGAGCATCAGCCCGGTGATTCGACCCGCGCGGCGAGTGACCCGGGATATCAGCACGGCACCGGCGGCCGAGCCGACAACGACCGCACCGAGCGGGATGCCCGCCGACGTTGTGCCGCCGGTCATCTCAGCCGCGATCAACGCACCCGCGGTGCCACCTGCCGCCAATCCGACGCTGCCAACCGCGGTCGCCGCCGCCAGAACCAGTTGTACCGATCGCATGCGCCGAGCATCGGCTGGCGGCGACGCTGGCGTCCAACACCTGTTCGGTACCATTGACTACCCGCACGTTGTCAATCACGGGGGCGACGCCGCCATGCAGGATCTCAGCGCTCGGCTGCTACGGCACTTCGTCGCCGTGGCTGAGGAGCTTCACTTCGGCCGGGCGGCGTCCCGGATGTTCGTCGCTCAGCAGGCACTCAGCCGCGACATCGCCCGGCTGGAGCAGCAACTCGGGGTGCGACTTTTCGAGCGGTCCACCCGGCGGGTGACCCTGACTCCGGAAGGCAACCGACTCCTCCCGCAGGCCATCGAGTTCATCGCCCTACACGACCGGCTGCCCGAACTGGTCCGGGCCGTCAACCGGCCGCTACTCGTCGACGTGGTCCGTGACCAGTCCACGCCGATGCTGATCCTCTCCCTGGCCCGCTCGCTGGACCCGGACACCGCGTTGGAAGGGCGTTACCACGGTGGTTTCGGTGCGGCTCTGCGTGAGTTGGTCGGTCACCGCCTCGATGTCGCGTTCGGCCGGATCAACGGTGGCCCCGCCGCGATGCCCGACGATCTCACCCGCCGCCTGGTGCGCCTGGAACCGCTCGGGCTGTTGCTGCTCGCTGAGCATCCGCTCGCCCGGCACGCCGCCGTGGCGACCACCGCGATCCAAGGGCTGACAATCGACACCAGCGCCGGCAACCCGGAAGCGCCGGAATGGGTCGACCTTGGCAGCCACCTCGTCCGCGAGTTCGGTGGGTACGCCGCCCCCGACCACCACCCAGGCGCCGCCGCGGTAGCCGCCGCCGGCCCGCACGAGACGGCCCACCATCTACGCACCACCGGCTGGCCGATCCTGACCATGATGCAGACCCCGCCAGTCCCGGGCGTCACCATTCGGCCGCTGGTCGATCCCGTCCCCCTTTATCCGTGGACGATGACGCACCGCTCCGAACTCCGCCATCCGGGACTCCACGCTCTCAACCAAGCCATCGACCAGCTCAGCGAAGCCGAGCGCTGGCTCGACGCTCCGGACAACTCCTGGCTGTGCCCCGCAGACCGGCACCTGCTCACAGGGGCGGCGGCCAGCATCCGGTCCAGTGCAGAGGGGGAGAGAGGCTGGGCGAGCTCGCGCATCCGTTCGAAGTAGCGGGCCGGCAGGATGTGGCTGGGCGAGCACATCCCGAACGGGACGGCCCATCCCTCTACGGCGCGTCGCCGCTCGTTGTGCCGCGTTCCCGTAGCGTGCCGGACCCGTCTCCATCGTTTCGCCGGCGACGGCCAGATCGTCGGCCGCGGATGAGGACTGCGACCCCGTCGAGCAGGCGCTCCAGGCCGAACTCGAACTGGTCCGCGGCGTACGGTTTCGCGCCGGCGCGCAGGGCCCGCTGCAGGGCCGGGTAGCGGTCGAAGTCGACCAGCTCGCTCAGGGCGGCTCCGCGCCGCTCGACCTCGGCAGGGCTCGCGTCGCCGCCGCTCCTGTGGTGCAGGGTGGCCAGGCCGCGGACGTAGCCGTCCACGGACTCGATCACGGCGAGCCGCTCGGTGTCGCTGAGCCCGGTGCCGTCTAGGGCCTGGATGGCGGAGTCGAGCCAGCGCAGCATGTGCGGGCCGGGTGCCGCACCCACGGCGGCCAGCTCGAGGACCCACGGGTGGTCGCGGTACGCCGCCCAGTCGTCGCGGGCCCAGGCCGCCAGCTTGGCCCGCCAGTCGCCGGGCAGCTCGTGCGGCAGCGGCGCGTCGGCCATGACCGCGTCGAGCATGAGTGCGGCCAGCTCCGCCTTGCCGGGCAGGTAGGTGTATAGCGAGGCGGTGCCCACGTCGAGCTTGGTCGCGACCTGGCGCATGGACAGCGCGGCCAGGCCCTGGGTCGAGACGAGCTCGAGCGCCGCGGCCACGATCGCATCCACGGTCAATCCACGTCGCGGTCCGCGGGCCGGCCGCCCGTCGTTCGACCACAGCAGGCGCAGAGCCCGTTCCTGTACCTCCGCGGTGTCCACGGCCTCACCGTACGTCCACTCGTCTGGAAACTCCAAACGTGGTTCGGTATTATTCGAACGTCGTTCGGAGTTAGAGGGGACACGATGACCCACCCGGAGCCGGGGGCGACCGACCCGGAGCCGGCGGCGACCGCGACACGGGCAGGCCGCCGCCGCGAGGAGCGCACCCTGCTCGCCGCCGCCCTTACCAACGGCCCCAACGAACTGATCGACTTCGTCCTGCCGTTGTGGGCTGGCGCGTCGCTCGGCATGAGCGGTTCCGCCATCGGCGCGCTGCTGGCCGTGGAGATGGCCGTCTCCGTCATCGTCCGGCCGATCGCCGGCGTCCTCGCGGACCGCCGGGAGCGGCGCCACATCGCCGCCGTCGGCGCCCTGCTCTACGCGGTGAGCTGTCTTGGGTACGCCGTGGGCGGCACCCCACTGATCGCGTACCCCGCCGCGGCCGCCGGCGGTGCCGGTGGGGCCCTGCTATGGGTCAGCGTCCGGGCCATCGTCAGCGAACGGCTGGCCCATGACTCCGCCGTCTTCCCACGACTGTTCAGCTCGCAGGAGACCGGTTCGTGGATCGCCTTTATCGCCGGCATGTCATTGATCGGGCCGCTCGGTTTCCGCGCGGTGTTCCTCGCCTGCGCCGCCGCCTGTGTACTGGCCGCCGCGCTCCTGTGGACCGCACCCCGGCGGCAGTACGGCGTGCCGGACGCTGAGGGACACGCCGTAGCGGGGCTCGGCGCGGTGGGGCGCCGCCTGCGGCCCATGCTGTTCGCGGTCGCGATGACCATGATGGCGGAGGCCGCCGTCGGGCTACTGCTCATGCTGCACCTGCAGCGCGAGTTCGGCCTGGAGGTCATGGAGGTCGCCCTGGTGTTCCTGCCCGGCGCCATCGCGATGAGCGCCGCCGCGCCGTACCTGCACCGGTACACCGTCCGGTATGGCCGCACCCGCGTCCTCGCCGCGGCCTCGTTGTCCAGCACCGCCTTCGTCGTCGGGCTGGCCTGGGTACCGAACCCTTACACCATCGCCGCGCTGTGGATTCTGAGCGGCCTCGCCTGGGCGGCCGTGATGCCCATCCAACAGGCCGTCGTCGCCGAGGCCTCCGGCGACAAAGTGGGGCGCGGCATGGGCGTGTACGAGTCGGCCAGCCTGATCGGCGCGCTCGCCGGCACCGCGGCGGCCGGAGTGGTCTACGACCATGCGAGCTGGACCGCGGCCTGCCTCGCCACGGCCGCGATGCTGCTGGCCGGCGCGGTTGTCGTACCCCGTGCGGTGCGCCGCCTCGGCGTCACCGAGTTCCCGCCACCCGCCCCGGCCGAGCCGCCGCCTCGCCACGGCCCTCAGCCGGGTGTCCCCCAGTCCGCCCCTGAGCCGCCCGGTGAGCCCGCCCTGAAGTCCGCCCCGGCGCCGGCCACGCCGCCGAAGCAGACCCCTCCGCGCAAGCGCCTCATCGACCTAGCCGAACACGTCGGCCTGTACACCGGCGCGCAGGTCGTGCTCGCCTTCCTGGACCTGTCCTGGATTCGCCACCTGTTCACCGGCGACGCGTTGTTGGTGCTCAACGGCACCAACCGCGACTTCGGCACCCTCGCCCAGATCGTGTACGGCGCCACCAAGGTGTGGGCCATCATCCTGGTGATCGACATCGTCTGGACGCTCGGCACGCTGCTGACCCGGCGCCCCCCGCGCGACCCGGCCTGAACGCCGTCCGCGCGCCTCCACCTGCCAGTCCTGGCCCAGCGCCTCACGATGCCGCGTCCAGCCGGCGAAACAGGTCACGCATCAACGCGATCTCGGCGTCAGCTGATCGCCTCGAAGACCGGGCCGTCCGCCGGGACGACGATCGCGCTCGCGGGTGTGAGGTCGACGCGGTAGGTGGCGCCGGCTGCCACGCTGGCGAGAACGGCTTCGGCCTGCGCTCTGCTGTGGAATCGCTGGGTGCGGAGGATCTCGGGGGCTCCCGGAGTCGGGCGGTACGACTCGACCGGGCCGCTTCCTGGCAGGAATCCCTCGTACGAGTCGTGCACGTCGGCGTAGAACTGCACGTAGTAGCCGTCGGGATCGTGCACGTAGCTGTCCCTTTCGATCACGATGCCGTCCGCCAGCAGTGGGATCTTCGGGTTCACGTTCATGTGCTTGTCGTATCCCCGGATCACCTTGCCGGCGTCCAGCAGCGTGACGGCCACGTCGCGTGCCCCGTTCTCACGGCCGGGTTTGAATGGCCCGTAGGTCTCGATGCTCTGGTAGTTCGGCTGCGTGTCGCTCAGGGCGTGGGTCGCGACGGCGTAGCGCTTCTGGTTGAAGTTGACGAACTCTCCGGTGGTAAGGGCGTCGAGCATGTCGAGCGGGCGTCTGCGGTTGGCCGGGTCGTTGTTGTGGGCCTTGAGCGCCTGGTACACCTCTACGAGCGGGTACTGGTTGGTGTGCGAGGGTGCGACGTATTCGACGTGGACGCGCTGCTGGAGCCAGGCAAGGCCGAGTTGGAAGTTCAACCGGCGGAACCCGTTGGTCGCCGTCACCCGTTCCATCCCGTTGAAGCCGTAGCCGCCCATGAAGCCGAACGTGACGCGACGGGCACCGTCCGGGTCGTCGACGTCGAAGACGAAGGAAGTGGTGCCCACGGTGTGTCCGGGAGTTGGCACGGGCATGATTCGAACGTTCCCGAGGTCGATGAACTTGTCGTATTCGTAGTACCTGGCGCGCTCGCGCAGCAGTTTCTCGGTGGCGGGTAGGGCCGGCGGGATGTTCCAGGCGTTTCCGAGTCCGTCGTGCTTGATGCCCTCGATGTCCTCGCGCGAGGCGTGCAGGGTGACGTCGCCACCGGCGTTCTCGATCATGGTGACGAGTTCCCGTGTCGTTCCGTAGTGGTCGAGATGGGCGTGTGAGAGCAGCACATCGGTGATCTGGCGCGGGTCGAAACCCATGCGCTCGACGTTTTTCCAGTACTGATATCCGCTGTTGGGCCACCCGGTGTCCACGAGGACGAGCCGGTCGTCCGACTTTCTCGACGTGCCCATGTCTGCGTTGATCAGGTAGAGGGCCACCTCGTTGTCGCCGACGTAGAACAGCGTGTCCTTCACGATTTCGAAAGGCTCGGTGCTGCGGGTGTAGGGTGCCTGGCTGACACCGGTGGCCTGGATGTCGGCGTACGGGCGCCCGGACACCGGGTCGATGCCCTTGTCGTTGAGCAGGGAGCTCTGGGTGGGCACGTCCCAGACGGGCAGGCCGTCTGAGATATCCCGCGGCGTGAAGTAGTAGATGGTCCGCACTTTCGCCGAGTCGGCCTGCCGGTGGTCGCGGTCGAAGACGACGAAGGCGGCCTGCCGCTCGGTCGTGGCGTAGTCGTAGTCGTTCGTCACTGGGATCTGGTCGAACGACGACGGCCGCGACCGGGTCAGGTCGGCGGTGTCGACTTCGTAGACCTCGACGTCGCGGTCGACCTGATGCGTCTCCTCGTATCGCTTGATGGGCTTCGGTAGCGCCCGGCCGGAGATGTCGTGGGTGACTTCGCGCCCGTCCCCGAGGGTGATCTGTCCCTGGCGTTTGTCGTAGATCCAGCCGGCGGCGACCAGGTCGCCGGGCCGGCCGTCGCGTGGCGCGAGTTCGGGCCCGTACTCCTTCATGTCGAAGACCGGCGTCCGTCCCTTCGTGAGCACCGTGTGGAAGGTCGCGGATGGGTCCGCCGGGACGACGACGTCACGGTGCGAGACGCGGTAGTCGACGAGGGCTCCGGGTGCCACGGAATTCTGGATCGTCTCGGCCACCGCGGCCGGCACGACTTCGGTTACCGCCCATGTCCGTTGCCGGCCGGTGAGGACCGGGACCGCCACCTGCGCCCCTCCCCCACGTGTGCGGAGGGTGGGTTCGCCGATCACGAAACCGACCACGGCGGTGGCCTTGTCGCCGGGCGAGCGCGGCATCCCTTGGCTGGGCGAGGGCATGGCCAGCAGGCCGATCGCCAGCAGGCCGGCCGTGGCGACGGCGAGTCGTCGTCTCATGTGATCTCCTCGGGGCTTCGGCGACGCGGGCGCGAAGGTTCAGGCCTTGACGGCGAGCACGGGCGTGTGTGCCTCCATGAGCACCCGTTGGGCGCTGCTGCCGAGGACGAACTTGCCGACGGCGGTTCGCCGCCGTAGCCCGATGACGGTTAGGTCGACGCCGTCCTCGCCGGAGGCGTCGATGAGATCGTCGGCGGCGGATTGCCCGTCGAGGGGTTGCCGGATTTCAATTTTGACTGCGGCCGCGGCTGCCTTGGCGCGGAGCTGGTCAAGGTCGGTTTGGCTGGCGAGCGCCCGGTCGACGTGGGCGCCGGCGCGGGCGGAGTTGACGAGGATGAGGCCGGTGGACCGCCTGGCCGCCTCCGCGAGTGCATGGGCGAAGGCCGCGTTCCCTTCCGGGGTGGGCACGTAGCCGAGCAGCACGGTCATCGAGCGTCCTTTCTGTGTGTCCGTCCACTCAGGACGTAATCTCCGCCCGTTCAGCGCGGTACGCGTCAGCGTCCTCGTTGAGGGTCAGGCCGAGACCTGGGCGGGCCGGAACCAGCATGTAGCCGTCGCGAAGGTCGAGACGTTCGTTCCAGAGGGGTTCGAGCCATTCGAAGTGTTCGACCCATGGTTCGCCCGGATACGCCGCGGCCAGATGCACGTGAATCTCCATCGCGAAATGGGGTGCCAGGCGGAGCCCTGCGTGGTCGGCGAGGGCAGCGACCCGCAGGAAGGGCGTGATGCCGCCTACCCGGGGCGCGTCGGGTTGGACGAAGTCCGCTGCGCCGGCCTGGATCAGGTTCCAGTGCTCGGCGACGCTGGTGAGCATCTCGCCGGTGGCGATTGGTGTATCGAGGCGGTCGGCCAGGGCGGCGTGGCCCTGGGCGTCGTATGCGTCGAGTGGTTCCTCGATCCATTCCAGCTTGAACTGTTCCAGGACGCGGCCGAGGCGGTGGGCGGTTGCGCGGTCCCACTGCTGGTTGGCGTCGACCATGAGCGGGACATCATCGCCGAAGTGTTCTCGTACGGTCTCCAACCGGCGCAGGTCGGCGGCCGCGTCTGGTTGGCCAACTTTGATCTTTATCCCGCCGATCCCGCGGGTGAGCGACCGTTCGGCGTTGTGGAGCAGGTCATCGATGGGTGTAGACAGGAAACCGCCTGAGGTGTTGTAGCACCTCACCGCAGCGCGGTGCGCGCCGAGCAGCTTCGCCAATGGCAGCCCGGCGCGCTTGGACTTGAGGTCCCACAACGCGATGTCGGTTGCCGCGATCGCCTGCGCGGCGACGCCACTGCGACCGACGGACGCTCCGGCCCAGGTCAGCTTTGTCCAAAGGCGGGCGATGTCGTTGGCATCCTCGCCGATGAGCTCCGGCGCGATCTCGCGGGCGTGTGCGTAGAGCGCAGGGCCGCCGGCGCGCTTGGAGTAGCTGAAACCCAGACCGTTGTGCCCGCCTGCCGTGGCGATCTCGGCGACCAGAACGGCGACTTCGGTCAGCGGTTTCTGCCTGCCGGTGAGCACCTTGGCATCGCTGATCGCCGTGTTGAGGGGCAGTCGGAAAAGCGTCAGACGGACGCGGTCGATGCGATCCGCCCCGGCTGCCGCCGACGATGCCGGCTGAAATCGCTGCGCGACGGGGATCGTCATGGTGGCCCTCTCTGCGTTCTGCTGTTTCCGACGGTCGGTCTAGACCTGGCTCGGTTCGCGCGCGATCCGGGCCGCCTGGCGGCTGCGGACCATCCGTAGGACGGGGACGACCACGATGGTGATCAGTAGGACGGCGACGAGGACCGCCGAGACCGGGCGGCGGAAGAAGCCGAGGACATCGCCGTCGAACAGGCGCATCGACCGGCGGAACGAGGATTCGAGGAGCTTTCCGAGTACGAACGCCAGGACGAAGGGCCCGGGTTCGAAGCCGAGCTTCTTCATGCCGTAGCCGAGGATGCCGAGGGCGATGACCAGGAACATGTCGAACGCGTTGTTACGGATGCTGTAGACGCCGATCATCGTGACCAGCACGGTGAGGGGTGCGAGGATTCCGGCTCGGACCCGCAGGAGCCGTACGAACACGCCGATCAGCGGGATGCTGAGCAGCAGCAGGATGAGGTTGCCCAGGTACATGGAGTTGACGACGCCCCAGAACACGTCGGGGTGGTCGACGATGAGCTGCGGTCCGGGCGGGATGCCCTGCAGCAGCAATGCTCCAAACAGGACGGCCATGGTGGCGTTGGCCGGGATGCCGAGCGTCAGCAAGGGTATGAACGACGACGTCGCCGCTGCGTTGTTGGCGCTCTCCGGTCCGGCGACGCCCTCGATAGCGCCCTTGCCGAAGCGGGACGAATCCTTGGCGGCGCGCTTCTCCACGGCGTACGCGACGAGCGAGGACATGGTTGCGCCGCCGCCGGGCAGCACGCCGAGGACGAACCCGATGACGGAGCCGCGCAGGATCGCCATCCGCGACGCCAGCCACTCCATCCGCCGCGGGATGGCCCGGCCGAACGAGAGCACGGCCGGCTGGGGCCGTAGCCGGTGTTCGAGGTTGTACAGGATCTCGCCCACACCGAACAGGCCCATCGCGACGATGACGAAGTCGATGCCGTCGGCCAACTGGTCGCTGCCGAACGTGAACCGTGGGCTGCCCATCAGCGGGTCCAGACCCACCGTGGCGAGCAGCAGGCCGACGCCGGCGGCCGTGACGCTCTTGATGAGGGCGCCGTTGCCGAGGGTGGCGACCAGGAGGATGCCGATCAGGGCCAGCACGGTGTATTCGGCCGGGCCGAATTCCAGGGCGGCGTCGGCGACGAGCGGGGCGATGAGTGTCAGCAGGATGATCGAGGCGGTGCCGCCAATGAAGGAGCCGATCGCCGCGATCCCGAGCGCGGAGCCGGCCTTGCCCTGGCGGGCCATCTGGTACCCGTCCAGCGCGGTGACCACTGTGGACGCTTCGCCTGGCAGCCGCAGCAGCACCGAGGTGATGGTGCCGCCGTACTGGGCGCCGTAGAAGATCCCGGCGAGCATGATGACCGCGGGCGTGGGTTCGATGTTGTAGGTGATCGGCAGCAGGATCGCGATGGTGGCTGCCGGACCGAGACCGGGCAGGACACCCACGAGCATGCCAAGGGTCACGCCGATCACGCAGTACAGCAGGTTCTGCGGCTCGAACACCACCGCGAACCCGGACAGCACGGAACCCACGTCCATGTCAGCCCCCGATCAGATGCGGCAGCGGTACGCCGAGCCCGATGATGAACAACGCGTAGGCGCCCGCGGTCGCCAGTACCGAAATCACCGCGGTGACGCGCCAGCTCTCGCCGCCCAGGAACCGCAGCCACAGCGCCAGCAGCAGCACCGTGGGGATCTCGAAGCCGACGAGCTCGAACAGGTAGGTGTACACCGCCAGGCTGGCCGCGCCGATGACGACTGCCGCCGTGCCCCGGGTGAACGCCTCAGTGTCGCGTGCCACCCGGGCCCGGGCCGCGATGACCGCGCCAGCGAAGACCAGCAGCACCGCGACGATGCTCGGCCACAGCCCCGGTCCCGGGTCGCCCAGCCGCCCGAAGCCGAGGCCCCGGGCGTACCACAGGGTGGCCAAGCCGAGCGCGACGGGGATCGCGCCGGCGACGGCGCCGAGGACCGGACCCCCGCGAAGGGGCCCGTCCTCGTCGGGTTGCTCGGACACCTCGGCTGGGGCGGACTGGTCGACTGTCATGACTTGAAGGTGAGGCCGAACCTCTGCGTCAGCGTCGCGAACTCCGTGGCGGAGTCCTTCAGGTGCTGCCGCGCCTCCTCGTCGGAGACCTCCCAGCGCTCCATGTAGTTGTCCTTCAGGAACGTCTCGTACGCCGGGTCCTTGCGCGCCTCGGCGAACGACTGCTCCAGCTTGGTGGAGACGGCCTCGGGCAGGCCGGCCGGCGCGATGATGAACCGCCGCTGGTCGACCACGACGTCGTAACCCTTCTCCTTGGCCGTGGGCACGTCGGGCAGGAATTCGCTGCGCTCGGTGGAGAAGATGGCCAACGGGCGCAGCTTGCCGGCCTTGATGTGCTCCATCGTCTCGGCCAGCGAACCGGACATGGCGTCGACCTGCCTGCCGAGCAGGGCGGTAACCGCGGGCGCGCCGCCGTCGAAAGGCACGTCGGTCGCCGTGGTACCGGCTCCCTTGAACAGCAGCGCCTGGGACAGCTGGCCGCCGGTGCCGACGCCGGCGGTCGCGTACTTGACGGACGGCGCCTTCACCAGCTCTTCGAGCGTCTTGTACGGCGAGGCCGCGTTGACGACCAGGACGTAGTCCTCCTGGACCAGGGTGGCCACGATCTCCATCTTGTCGGGCTGGATCGCAGTGGGGTCGTTGACCACGAGCGGCGTGATCGCGAACAGCGACTTGACCGCCAGAGCGATGTTGTAGCCGTCCGGCGTCGAAGCCAGCACCTCCTTGCCGCCGACCGCGCCGTTGGCGCCGGGCTTGTTGGCGATGACGATCGACTGCCCGAGGGGCTTCTCGGCCGCCTTCGCGACGGCCCGGCTGATCAGGTCGCCGCTGCCGCCGGCCGCGAACGGGACGGTGAAGTTGACGGCCCGGGTGGGGTAGTCGCTGCCGGCGTCGTCGCTGCCGCCCTTGACGCCACCGCAGGCGGCGACAGGCAGCACGGCGGCCGCGGCGAGGACGGCCAGGACGCGCCGACGGGCAAAGGACTCACTCATGACGACTCCTTGTAGAGAGCGGAGAGGCAGGGTCGCTGGGGATCGAACGTCCAATTGGGAATGAGGTACTGCATGGCCACGGCGTCGTCACGTCCGCCGAGTCCCTGCTTCAGATACAGTTCGTGCGCCGCCTCGACCTGTTCGAGGTCGAGCTCGACTCCGAGCCCCGGCGCGGTCGGGACCTTGATGACGCCGTCGGCGATGGTCAACGGCTGCTTGGTGAGCCGCTGACCGTCCTGCCAGATCCAGTGCGTGTCGATGGCCGTGATGTCACCCGGCGCGGCGGCCGCGACGTGGGTGAACATGGCCAGCGACACGTCGAAATGGTTGTTGGAGTGCGATCCCCAGGTCAGTCCCCACGCCTGGCAAAGTTGGGCGACGCGTACCGACCCGTTCATCGTCCAAAAGTGTGGGTCGGCCAAGGGGATGTCGATGGCGTTGGCGCGTACGGCGTGGGCCAACTCGCGCCAGTCCGTGGCGATCATGTTGGTGGCGGTACGCAGCCCGGTGGCGCGCCGGAATTCGGCCATCACCTCGCGGGCGGAGTAGCCGCCCTCGGCGCCGCACGGGTCTTCGGCGTACGCGAGCACGCCGCCCAGGTCCCGGCATAGCGCGATCGCGTCCCTCAGCGGCCAGCCGCCGTTGGGGTCGAGCGTGATGCGGGCTTGCGGGAACCGGGCGGCCAACGCGGTGACCGCCTCGACCTCAAGCGGTCCGGGCAGCACGCCACCTTTGAGCTTGAAGTCGCGAAAGCCGTACCGGGCCTGGGCGGCCTCCGCCTGGGCGACGATCGCATCGGCGGTGAGGGCCGGCTCGTGGCGCAGCCGTAGCCATGGGTCGGTCGCGTCCGGCTCGCCGCGGTACGGCAGGTCGGTCTTGTTCCGGTCGCCGACGAAGAACAGGTAGCCAAGGGTCGGGACGGTGGTGCGCTGCTGCCCGTCCCCGAGCAGCGCGGCCACCGGCACCTGCAGGAACTGCCCGAGCAGGTCCAACAGTGCCGCTTCCAGGGCGGTGACGGCGTGCACGGTCGTGCGCTGGTCGTACGTCTGCCGGCCACGGCCGCCCGCGTCGCGGTCGGCGAACCGGCGCCGCACGGCGCCGAGGACGGCGTGGTACCGCGCGATCGGTTGCCCGACCACGAGGTCCCGCGCCTCCCGCAGGGTCTGGGTGATGGCATCGCCGCCCGGCACCTCGCCGACCCCGACCTGCCCGGTCGCGTCGGTGAGGATGACGAGGTTGCGGGTGAAGAACGGGCCGTGCGCGCCGCTGAGGTTGAGCAGCATCGAGTCGTGGCCGGCGACCGGCACTACCCGCATGTCCGTCACAACCGGTACGGCGTTGTCAGCGATCACGGCGGTCACCTTTCGAGCCGGCCGTCGACGCGCCGCCACAGCCCGAGCGGGTTGTCGTCGGCCAGGGCCTGGGGCAGTAGGTCGGCGGGCACGTCCTGGTAGCTGACCGGCCGCAGGAAGCGTTCGATCGCGAGCGTGCCCACCGACGTGGTGCGGGAGTCGGAGGTGGCGGGAAACGGTCCACCGTGGACCATGGCGTGCCCGACCTCGACGCCGGTCGGCCAGCCGTTGAAGACGATCCGGCCGGCGATCAGCTCCAGCGACGGCAGCAACCGCCGCGCCCGCTCGCGGTCGCCGGGCGCGGCGTGCACGGTAGCGGTGAGCTGACCCTCCAGGCGTTCGACGATCTCGCCGAGTTGGTCGTCGGACGCGACGCGAACCACCAACGCAACCGCCCCGAAGACCTCCTCGTGCAGTGCCGGGTTCTCCAGGAACGCGGCGCCGTCGGTCACGAACAGGCCGGCGCGGCCGGCCGAGGCGATCGCGTCGTCGTCATCGCCGCGTGCGGCCATGGTGACGCCGTCGGCGGTCGAAAGCCGTTGCACTCCAGCGGTGAACGCGGCGTGGATGCCGGCGGTCAGCATCGGCGCGGCCGGGAACGCCCGTACAGCGGCGGCGGCCGCGTCGAGGAACTCCGTAAAGCCCTCCCCCTCGGGCACGAAGATCAGCCCGGGGCTGGTGCAGAGCTGGCCGACGCCGGTGGTGACGGAGCCGATCAGCGCCGCGCCGAGCGCCGGACCACGCGCGGCCAAGGCTGCCGGCAGCACGAAGACCGGGTTGACGCTGGACATCTCGGCGTAGACCGGGATGGGCCGCGGGCGCGCGGCAGCCGCCGCCACGAGGGCCAGTCCGCCGGTACGCGAGCCGGTGAACCCGACCGCCCGTACAAGCGGATGGGTGACCAGGTCGGTGCCGAGTCCGGGGCCGTCGCCGAACAGCAGCGAGAACGTGCCCTCGGGCAGACCGTGCTGCCGCACCGCGGCCTGGACCGCGCGTCCGACCAGCTCCGACGTTCCGGGATGGGCGCTGTGCGCCTTGACGATCACGGGCGCGCCGGCTGCGAGCGCCGAGGCGGTGTCGCCGCCGGCCACCGAGAAGGCGAGCGGGAAGTTGCTCGCGCCGAAGACCGCGACCGGGCCGAGGGGGATGCGCCGCTGGCGGATGTCGGGCCGCGGCAACGGCGTCCGCTCGGGTCGGGCCGGGTCGACGCGAACGCCGAGCCAGCTGCCTTCGCGGACGACCTCGGCGAACAGCCGCAGCTGGGCGCACGTGCGGGCCCGCTCGGACTCGACCCGGGCCCGCGGCAGTCCGGTCTCGGCGACGACACGGTCGACGAGAACGTCGCCGAGCGCCTCGACGTTGGCTGCGATCGTGTCCAGGAAGGCGGCCCGGCGCTGGAGGTCGGTGTCGCGGTAGCCAGCGAACGCGGCCCAGGCCAGCTCGGCGGCGTGGTCGACCTCGTCGGCGCCGCCCAGCCCGTACACCGGTTCCAGCGCTTGCCCGGTGCGCGGGTCGACGGCGCGGACCTCACCTTTGCCACCGCGGACCTCGCTGCCGCCGATCAGCATCGCCCCGGTCAGGACCGTCATTGCCTTACCCCAGCTTCTCGATGAGGGTGGTCAGCTTGATCATCTCGTCGTCGGTCAGGTCGGTCAGCGGCGGGCGGACCGGGCCGGCCGGACGGCCGATCGCCCGCATGCCGGCCTTGACGATCGACACCGCGTAGCCGGGCCGGCGGTTCCTGATCTCCACCAGCGGCAGCACGAACTCGTTGAGCCGGCCGTAGACGCCGACCCGGTCACCGGCCCGCACGGCGTCGTAGAACCCGAGCGCGAACTTCGGCACGAAGTTGAAGATCGCCGAGGAGTACGTCGTCACGCCGAGCTCCAAATACGGCAGCGCGAACGTCTCGGCTGTGGGCAAGCCACCGATGTAGAGCAGCCGATCACCCACCGTCGCGTACAAGCGGGTCATCAGCTCGATGTCGCCCACCCCGTCCTTGAAGCCCACAAAATTAGGGCAAGTCCGGACGAGTCTATCGACGGTCGACACCGTGAATGCCGCGTTGGCCCGGTGGTAGACGATCACGCCCAGCGACGTGGCCGCGCAGACCGCCTCGACGTGCATGGCCAGACCGTCCTGACTCATCTCGGTCAGGTACGGCGGGAACAGCAGGACCGCGTCCGCGCCGGCCGCCTCGGCGTCGCGGGCCATCTCCACCGCCTGCGCCGTCCCGTATCCGGCTGGGGCGATGATCGGGACTGCCCTGGCGGTCTCCCGCACCGCCGCCCGCACCACCCGCCCGACCTCACCAGTCGTCAGCGAGAAGAACTCACCGGTGCCGCCTGCGACGAACAGCCCCGCCGCCGGATGCGACGACAGCCATCCCAGGTTGTCCCGGTACGCAGCCTCGTCGAAGTCCAGCTCGGCGGTGAAGTGGGTGACCGGGAACGACAACAGCCCGCCGCCCAGCACCTGCTGAATCTCCTCCGGGGCGTAACGCGTCATGACTTCAAACTCCGTTTCGATGAGGTGACCGGTACGTTAAGCAGGCAACGCCATACCGATCCAACACAGATTTGGCATCGCCTGATACCTTTTCGGCATCGTGCGTGGGAGGATCGATGTACACCCTCGATCAGCTACGGGGCTTCGTGGCGGTCGCCGAGGAAGGCCACGTCGGCCGGGCCGCAGCCCGGCTACAGATGACCCAGCCGCCGCTGAGCCGCCAGGTGCAGCGGCTCGAACACAGCATCGGCATCGTTCTTTTCGAGCGCACCCCCACTGGCGTGACGCTCACTCCGGCCGGACGCGTCTTCCTCGACGAGGCCCGGCGGGTGCTCGACCTCGCCGCCACCGCTCCGCTGCTCGCCCGCCGCGTCGCGGCCGGCACGGCCGGATCGATCCGGATCGGTTTCACCGCCGTGTCGGCGCTTACCGTGCTCGGGCACTGGATCGCCGTTGCCGCGGAGCACTTGCCCGAGGTCGACCTCGTGCTGCACGAGATGGTCACCCACGCCCAGCTCGACGCCATCCTGGCCGGCGAGATCGAGGTCGGGCTGGTACGCCAGGTCCCCCGGTCCGAGGTGCTCACCTCTCGGCTGGTCCACACCGACTCGCTCGTCCTCGCCGCTCCCCGTGGGCACCCGCTCACCGCCCTCGGCCGTCCACCCCGCCTCGCCGACCTCGCCGAGCACGATGTGGTGACCTACTCACCGTCGGAGGCGTGGTACTTCTACGAACTGGTTGTCGCGGCCTTCCACCAGGCCCGCGTGACGCCCCACTACGTACAGCACATCAGCCAGGTCCACACCGTGCTGGCCGTCGTGAACGCCGGCCTGGGCGTAGCCCTCGTGCCGCGCTCGGCCTCGGCCCTTCGGCTGGAGAACCTCACGTTCCTCGACGTCGAGGACGTCGAGGAAGACACCGTCACCCTGCACTGCGTCTGGCGGACCACCAACGAAAACCCAGCGCTGGCGGCCCTCCTGGAGCGGGTCGCGGCGTAGACGGCCAGATGCCGAAAAGGTATCGGACGATGCCAAAGCTGTGTTGGATCAGCATGGCTAACGGTGCTTAACGTTCCCGTCACCACATCGAAACGACGTCCGGACGTGTTACGGCCGCGCCCTCGCATGTCCGAATGATCCCGCTTTCTTCAGGAGGGTCCCATGGGTCAGTCGATCGATCGCAGAGCATTCATCCAACGAGGCGGGGCGGCCGCGGCCATCGCGGGGGCGGGGGCGCTACTGGGAAGTCCCGCGTCGCCGGCTCACGCCTCAGGTGGCGAACGGCACCGACCGCACCGCAAGCTCAAGATGCACGTCGGCACACAGCGCAGAGCGGCAACCGCAGCGGTACTGCAGGAGTTCACCAGGCACGGCGTGACGCACTGGGTGGGCTACCCGCCCGCGCCCCCGCTCGCCGAGGGCCGCGGCTACTGGCTGCCGTCGGAGGTCGAGCAGACCCGCGAGTTCGCCGAGCAGAACGGCGTCACCCTGGACATGGTGGCCCTGCCGCTGCTCACCTCGTCACACATCGACCGCGACCCCCGACCGGCGATCATGCTCGGCAAGAGCCCCGAGCGCGACCGGGACATCGACGACATCCACAAGATGATCGAGGCCTGCGCGATCGCCGGCGTACCCGGCTTCAAATACAACATGAGCCTGCTCGGCGTGCTGCGCACCGGCGAGGTGCCCGGCCGCGGCGGCTCGGTGTACGGACAGTTCCGCGCCGCCGACCTGCCCCGCGATGAGCCGCTGACCCGCGCCGGCGTCGTGGACGCGGACACCTTCTGGGAACGCATCGACTACTTCGTCCAGCGCGTGATGCCCGTGGCCCACCAGTTCAAGGTGCGCGCGGCCTGCCACCCGCAAGATCCGGGGACTCCGCCCGGCGGCTACCGCGGCATCACCAACGTCCTGAGCGTCCCTGGCGGCAAGGGCCTGTTCACATTCCTGTCACTGCACAAGAGCCCCTACCACGGGCTCAACCTCTGCGTCGGCACGCTCGCCGAGATGCTCTGGGACCCACCACGCGAAATCTACGACATCGTGCGGCGGCTGGCCCGCACCAAGCGCGTGTTCAACATCCACCTGCGAAACATCATCGGACGGCGCGACGACTTCATGGAGGTCTGGCCAGACGAGGGCGACATCGACCACGCCCGGATCATCCGCATCCTGGCCGAGGAGGATTACTCCTACAACGTCGACCCGGACCACGTTCCCGACCACCCCGACGATCCGGGCAGCAAGCAGGCCTACGCCCACGGCTACGGCTACCTGCGCGCCTTGATGCAGGCCGTCGAGGCGTCCCGATGAAGCGACTACAGGCAGCCGCGGCGGCCATCGCCTGTCTAACCGGATTCACCGTCGCGGCGCCCGCGACCGCGTACGCGCGTCCCGCCGAGCCGGCCCTGCAGCCGCTGCTGGACCAGACGCTGGTGGTCGACGGCGTGACCCGGCAGTACGCCCTGTACGTCCCCAGCGACCAACCCGCCTACCGGGTCGCCGATCCCAAGAACAACCCGATCGTGGTGATCCTGCACGCCGACGGCGAGACCGCACGCGACCACGCGCTTCGTACACAGTGGACCAATATGGCCGAGGAGGAAGGCTTCATCGCTGCCTTTCCCAGCGCGCTGAACGGCTCCTGGAACACCAACCTGGACGCAGGCCGGACCGACGACATCGGCTTCGTCACCGCGGTCACCGACGCGGTCCGGGGCGCCTACCAAGGCAGCGCCGTCAACACGTACCTGGTCGGCGAAGGTGCGGGCGCCGCGGTCGCCAACGAGGTCGCCGCGATCAACTCACCCCGGTACGTCGCCGTCGCCAGCCTCACCGGTGGCGCGCCAGCCGACTTCTATCAGTCCGCGAGCGCGCGGCTGCGGACCACCACGATGGCGAGCTGGACGTTCATCACTGGCCGCCGGCCCACCGCCGACGAGCACCGGCAGGTCGAATACTGGAAGCGCGCCAACGGCGTCAGCAGCCGAGCCCGGCACGAGGGCGGACGCGACTTCGACACCACCGTCTACCGCAACCCCACCAACCCCCTCGCGCAGGTCCGCGTCTCCCACCTGCGCCACCCGTCCACCCTCGGCGGCGTCAGCGTGGCCCGGGCGATCTGGCGCGACATGTTCCACCCCACCCTGCGCTTCACCGACCAAGACTCCGTCAACGGACACCTCGTGCCGTTCCGGACCGCCAAGCAGATGCGGCTCACCGAATACACCGCCACGCTCGCCGGCCAGACCCGTCGCTGGCTGGTGTACCTGCCCAGCAACTACCGCAAGCTGACCGCGCACGGCCGAACCATGCCCCTGGTCCTGGCCTTCCACGGCCGCAACGGATCAGGCCGTTACATGGCCCAGCAGACCGGATGGCACGAGGTCGCCGAGACGCGCGGCTTCATCGTCGTATACCCCCAAGCCGAACCGGCGACGGGAGCCAACATCGGCTTCAGCGGCAGCATCGACGCCGCCAACCCCGACGTGGCCGCAACCCTTGGCATCCTGGCCGACGTCACCACCCGGTTCGCCGTGGACACCACCCGCGTCATCGTCACTGGCGTCTCCCAGGGCGCGGCATTCACCAACCGCCTCGCCGTGCAGTACCCACACCTGTTCGCCGCCATCGCACCCTGCTACTCCGGACACCTCAACGCCGCCAGCTACACCAACCCCATCGTGCGCACCGACGTACCCCTGCCGGTATGGCAATGCCGCGGCGTAAACGAAGTCCCCACCGACTACCCCGGCGGCACCGCCGGCGAAGCCGCAGCCAAACTCTTCTGGCGGGAGACCGTCAACAAGAACGCCGGACCACCCACCGTCGAGGTCGACGGAAGATACACCACCGACATATACCGCGACGGCGTCGCCGAGTACCGCTGGACCGTCAACGGCGACATCGGCCACTTCTGGCCCACGAACCTCGGCTTCAAGCTCTGGGACGACTTCCTATCCCACTACCGTCGTCTGCCCGACGGCGCCCTGTCCGGACCACGCACACGCTGACCCGCCGGTGCGACGCCCCGGGTCGCGGCCCGGGGCGGATCGGCCGCTTACCCAAGTCGCCATATTTAGCGGCTTCGGAGACCGACTGGACCCGCGCCCCCTTCGTGTTAGGCGGCTCCGACTACGTATTGACTTTCATAAGTCGCCTAACTAAGGATGTTCGGTAGCGCTCCCATCGATCTCTATGAACCCCCGAGGAGATCACCTGCAACGTCGTCATGTCCTGCTGGCCGCAACCTCAGCCCGGCGGTCACCGCTGCCTCTCTGAGCGGTGAGATGTCCAGCGACCGCCCGTGCGTGGCGCGCCGCTTCACGCCATTCCGTCCACACGGAATCCGCTTGCCTCAAGGAAGGACTCCGCACATGCGCGAGAAGCTCGCCGGCGCGCTGTCAGTCGCGTTGGCCGCGGGCGCGGCGGCGGTCGCTCTGGTCACGGTGAATGTCCCGAGCGCCAGTGCCGCCCCGTCCGTGCCGTACTCCTGGAAGAACGTTCGCCTCGACGCAGGCGGATTCGTCTCCGGCATCGTCTTCAACCCGACCGAACGGAACCTCATCTACGCGCGCACCGACGTCGGCGGCGCGTACCGGTGGAATCAGAGCACGAGCAGCTGGACGCCCTTGCTGGACTGGGTCGGATGGGATCGCTGGGGCTGGAACGGCGTGCTGAGCCTGGCCAGCGACCCGGTCAACCCGGCCCGGGTGTACGCCGCCGTGGGGATGTACCTCAACAGCTGGGACCCCAACAACGGCGCGATCCTGCGCTCCGCCGACCGGGGCACCACGTGGCAGGTCACCGAGCTGCCGTTCAAGGTGGGCGGCAACATGCCCGGCCGGGGCATGGGCGAACGCCTGGCCGTGGACCCGAACAACAACAACGTGCTGTACTTCGGCGCCGAGGCCGGTCAGGGCCTGTGGCGCAGCACCGACGCCGGCGTGACCTGGTCGCAGGTCACGAACTTCCCCAACGCCGGCAACTACGTGCAGGACCCGGCCGACCCCAACCAGTACCTGACGTTCAACCAGGGCGTGGTGTGGGTCGCGTTCGACAAGGCCAGCGGGACCTCCGGCCGCACCACGCCCGGCATCTACGTGGGCGTGGCGGACCTGCAGAACACCGTGTACCGCTCCACCGACGGCGGGTCCACATGGGAGCGGGTCGCCGGCCAGCCGACCGGCGCGTTCGCCCACCAGGGCGAGGTCGCCGGCGGCGCGCTGTACATCGCGACCAGCGACAAGGGCGGCCCGTACGACGGCGGCACCGGCGCGGTCTCGAGGTACCAGATCTCCACCGGCGCCTGGACCGACATCACCCCGCCCACGCCGGGCGGCGGCGACAACTGGTACGGCTTCTCCGGCCTGTCCATCGACAAGCAGGCCCCGAACACCGTCATGGTCACCGGCTACAGCTCGTGGTGGCCGGACACGTTCATCTTCCGCAGCACCGACGCCGGCGCGACGTGGCGGTCCTTCTGGGACTACACGAACGGGAACCGCACCAACCACTACAACCTCGACATCAGCTCGGTACCGTGGCTGACCTACGCCGCCCAACCCTCGCCGCCGGAGCAGGCGCCCAAGCTCGGCTGGATGACCGAGGCGCTGGAGATCGACCCGTTCAACTCCAACCGGATGATGTACGGCGGCGCCTCCGTCTATGGCACGACGAACCTGACCGCGCTGGACACCGGCGGCACGGTCAACCTGGTGCCGATGGTGCGAGCCATGGAGTCGAGCGTCGTCACCGATCTGGTGAGCCACCCGAGCGGACCGCTGTTCTCCGGCCTGCTCGACATCGGAGGGTTCCGGCACACGAACCTCAACGCCGTCCCGGCCCTGATGTACACGCCGTTCATGGGCGCGGTCACCAGCCTCGACTACGCCGAGGGCAACCCGATGTGGATGGTCCGCGTCGGCCAGACCGACCGGACGAACTCGGCGAACATCGCGTACTCCACCGACGCCGGAGCGAACTGGTTCACCGGCAGCGTGCCCGACGGCGCCCAACGCGGACACGTGGCCATGAACGCCAACGCCAGCCGCGTCGTGTGGAGCAGCGAGAACGCGGGCGTGTTCTTCTCCACCAGTGTGGGCGGCTCGTTCAGCCCATCCAGCGGCCTGCCCAACCAGGCCCGGGTCGAAGCCGACCGGGTCAACCCCAACAAGTTCTACGGGTTCTCGGGCGGCACGTTCTACGTGAGCACCAACGGCGGGCAGAGCTTCACCGCGGCCGCGACCGGCCTCGGCTCGACCGGCCAGTTCAAGACAATGCCCGGCGTCGAGGGCGACATCTGGCTCGCCAGCGACACCGGCATCCACCACTCGACCAACTCCGGCTCGACGTTCAACAAGATCGCGGCGAGCTCAAGCGCGGTGAGCGTCGGATTCGGCGCGCCGGCTCCCGGCCGCACCAACCAGGCGCTGTACACGATGGCCACCATCGACGGTGTCCGGGGCGTGTACCGGTCCGACGACGCGGGCGTCAGCTGGGTGCGGATCAACGACGACCAGCACCAATACGGCAACGCCGGCCAGGCCATCACCGGTGACCCGAACGTCTACGGCCGCGTGTATCTCGGCACCGACGGGCGCGGCGTCCTCGTGGCCGACCCCACCGGTCCGCCGACGAGCACCACGCCAACGCGTCCACCGACAACCGCCACGTCCCAACCACCCACGCCGACGTCCCAACCACCAACGACAACCTCGCCGCCGCCGACGGGCACGGATGGCTGCTCGGCCACGTATTCGCGGATCGGCCAGTGGGGCACCGGTCGCGGCGGCTTCCAGGGCGAGGTCCGGGTCACCAACACCGCAGCGACCGGCACCACGAGCTGGACCGTGACCATGACCTTCCCCAACGGCCAGACCCTGTCCCAGATCTGGGGCGGCCGGACCACGATCCCCGGCAGCAGTCCGTACACCGTCCTCAACGAGAGCTGGAACGGCGCGCTGCCACCCGGCCAGACAGCGACGTTCGGGTTCGTGGGCAACTGGAACGGAGCCAACAACCCGCCCACGGTGAGCTGCAGCCGCAAACCGTAGTACCGCCTAGGTTGGATCGCCGAACCAGCCCAGGTGGATGAACGAGGCACCCTCGCGGCTCTGCGGGAGGGTGCCTCGCTTCGCGTCACGACCGCCCCTCCGGCCGGTGCCCGGCGTGTCTTGCGGCCGCGCGCCCACAGTCCCGCAGGAACCGGGCATTCATGCCGAGCAACGAAAAGAGGGCTCCCGCAAGTCGCTGTCCTGCGGAAACCCCTCGCGCTGTCGGGACGGCCGGATTCGAACCGACGACCCCTTGACCCCCAGTAGTCCGGTGGCCCAGCGGCATGCTCGCGCACATTTGCCCAGGTCGTCTGAAGCATAAACCGGCCGAGTAAAGGAGTCGTCGCCACGCTCCGAGACTGACCGCGCCTGAGGTGCCGCGAGAGCCCAGCGTGTGCTTACCTGCCCGGACCGTCGGGACTTCTGGCCCTGCGCGGCCGCGCCAGCGCGCGGCAGTGTGGTGCCAGGAGGAGCTCGCGCCGACCTGGTGGCGGGCCAGTGTGGAAGGCGGTGAGGGCGATGGCGGTTCCGCGTGTCGCCGTCGGCGTGGCCGGCACCGCGACGTCCTGGCAGGCTCTCGCTTGGGCCGCCGACGCCCGGCGGGCACTTGGTCATCTGCCACGGCTGCCCCGCCGAGTCCGTGCTCGGCTGGTATCCGCCGCAGTGCCGATGGCTGTGCTGGAACTGGCCGACCCGCCGCTGGCCCGCGCGGTTGCCGCGACCCGCGCCCGCCTGGGCGGCGAACGGGTCAGCGTGCGCATCCGCCCAGAGCACCACGCGGTCGCGCTGCTGGCCGACGCTGCCTGGGAAGCGGATTTGCTGGTCCTCGGGGCGCCGAGCGGTAGCGGCTGGCGGGAGACCACGCACCGGCTGCTGGGGCACGTTGCCGTCCCGACGGTCGTGGTGCGGTCGGTCGCGGGCGCGTCTGGCCCGTTCGCTGGCCATGTCGTGGTCGGCGTCGATGGTTCCGAGCCTTCCGCGGGTGGGCTGGAGTTCGCCTTCCGGTACGCGGCCGCCCACCGGGCGCCCATCGCCGCCGTGCACGCCACCTCCGACGCCCCCGATGACTTCTGGTTCGACGACACCATGCTGGAGACGCACTTTCCCACCGATCCAGCCGGGCTGCGGCTGCTGGCTGAACAGGTCGAGCCGTGGACCCACAAGTACCCGGACGTGCGGGTCAAGCGAGCCGTGTACACCGGGCGGGCCCTGCCGGCCCTGCTTCGCGCCGCCGCCGGCGCTCGGCTGCTGGTGCTCGGCGCCCGTGGCCACGGCGTGGCGGCCCGCGCGCTGCTGGGCTCGGTCAGCCACGGCGCCGTCGATCGGGCCGCCGGCCCGGTCGCGGTCGTCCCACCCACGGGAGTACCACGATGAGCACCACCATCCAGCCACAGATCGATCTGCGCGAAGCGGTCGCCGCCGCGATCCGGGCGCCGTCGATGCACAACAGCCAGCCGTGGCGGTTCCGGCTCCGCGAGGGTGGCATCGACGTGTACGCCGATCCGGCGCGCCGGCTGCCGGTTTCTGACCCATCCGGCTGGGCCGCCCGTATCGCTTGCGGGGCGGCCATCTACAACCTGCGGCTCGCCTTCGCCGTGCAGGGGTCGCCCGCACTTGTCGAGGCCCGGCCGGACCTGGCCGATCCGGATCTGATGGCACGGGTACGGCCGGGGCCGGCACGCCCAGCGACGCCTGCCGCGCGCGACCGGTACGCGGCCATCTGGCGCCGGCACAGCAACCGGCTGCCGTTCTGGCCGGACCCGGTACCGGGCGAGGCTCGTGCCCGTCTGATCGCAGCGGCCCGCGCGGAGGCCGCTTGGCTGGAGCTGCTTATCGGGTCCGGACCGCTCGCGGCGGTGAGCGAAATCGCGCATGCCGCCCATCGGGTCCTGCACCGTGACCCGCAGTACGCCACCGAGTTGTCCGGCTGGACCCGGCACGTCCCAGCACCCGACGGGGTGCCTGCCGCAGCTGGGGGGCCTAGTCCGGAACCCACCGACCTGCTCCCCGGCCGCCCGTTTGGCGACCGGCCGCGCGCCGCCGGCCGGGATTTCGAGGCCGACCCGCTGGTCGCGGTGCTGGGTACCGCGTCGAATTCGCCCGGCGACCAGATCCGGGCCGGCCAGGCGCTGCAGGCGGTGCTGCTGACCGTCACGGACGCCGGCCTGGCCGCTTCGATGCACTCGCAGCCGATCGAGGTGGCCGCCGCCCGCGAAAGCCTGCGCACCGCGCTTGGCCGGTTCGGCACGCCGCAGATGGTGCTGCGCATCGGGTACGGCCAACCGGGCTACCCCACGCCGCGGCGCGACCCCGCTGACGTCATCGAGCCCTGAACCGGAAAGGGGACGTCCATGTTGGACACTGTCGTGCGCCCGGCCACGGAGGCCGAGCCGATCGCGGCGCCGATCGAGTTCGCTGGCCCGGAACCGGTGCTGCTGGTACCGGTCGTCAGCGGTGGGGCGAAGCCGCGCCCGGTCGGTGCCTTCGTAGTCGCCGGCGGGCGGGTCCGCTACCGCCCCGTGCTCGACGTTGGCGAGTTGGCCGCCGCCGCGCTCGCCGCGGTGACGATCGTCGGTGTGGTGGTCGCCGTAACCCGCCGGCGGACCCCGGTGGTCGGGGCCATCCGGATGGGACACGGCGGCTGGGTCAGTCTCAGAGGCTTCTCCCCCACCGGGCGAGGGCGGCCGCGGTGGTGGCCGCAGCGGAGCACCAGATTCGAAGGAGGACGCAGATGCGCGCGTCGGTCGTGACGAGCTTCGAGAGACCGTTGGAGATCAGGGACGTTCCGGTCCCCGAGCCGGGGCCCGGGCAGGTTCTGGTGCGCATCGAGGCCAGCGGCTATGCCACACGGACATCCACGCCGCGCGCGGAGACTGGCCCGTCAAACCGTCCGTACCGTTCACGCCGGGCCACGAAGGCGTGGGCATTGTGGAGCAGACCGGCGATGGGGTCACGTCTCCGGCGGTCGGTGACCGGGTCGCGATCCCGTGGCTGGGCTCGGCGTGCGGCACCTGCCAGTACTGCGTGAGCGGGTGGGAGACGCTGTGCGAGGCGCAGCGCAACACCGGCTACTCGATCGACGGGGCGCACGCGGAGTTCGCGGTCGCGTCGGCCCGATACGTGGTGCCGGTGCCCGACGGCGTGGACCCACTCGCGGCGGCGCCGCTGACCTGCGCGGGCGTGACCACGTACAAGGCCGTCAAGGTGGCCGGGGTCCAGCCGGGTGAACGCGTGGCGATCTTCGGCATCGGTGGGCTTGGGCATCTGGCTCAGCAGTACGCGCAGATCTTCGGTGGTGAGACGGTGGCCGTCGACGTGACTGAGGAGAAGCTGCGGCTGGCCGCCTCGCTCGGCGCGACCGAGCTGGTCAACGCCGCGACAACCGACCCGGTCGCGGCCATGCAGTCGTTGGGCGGCGTGGATGTGGCGGTGGTGCTCGCCGCCGACCCGAAGGTGCTGGAGCAGGCGCACGCCTCGCTGCGCCGCGGCGGCCGGCTGGTGCTGGTGTCGCTGCCCAAGGACAACGCGATGCGGTTGCCGATCTTCGAGACGGTCCTGAAGGGCATCTCGGTGATCGGGTCGATCGTCGGCACCCGGGACGACCTCGCCACGGTGTTCAAGCTGCACGCCGCCGGACGGACCAAGGTGATCTACGAGGTCCGCAAGCTCGACGAGATCAACGCAGCGATTGACGACGTACTGGCCAGCCGCGTGCCGGCTCGCCTGGTGCTACAGCCCTGATCGATCCAGGACCAACGGCCCTAACCGTGATCCCCAGCCTCCCGCAGGCTGGGGATCAGCGTTTACGGAGCGACATTCGCGGACCTGGGAGAGGCTGACCGTATGGAGACGACGTTGGACACCGCCGCACCGTTGACCGGTGAGGAGTTGGCCCGCCTGGACGCCTACTGGCGCGCGGCGAACTACCTCACCGTTGGGCAGATCTACCTGCTCGACAACCCGCTGCTGCGCGAACCGCTCGCGCCCGAGCACATCAAACCGCGGCTGCTCGGCCATTGGGGCACCAGCCCTGGGCTCAACATGATCTACGTACACCTCAACCGTGCCATCGTGGCCCGCGACCTGTCCGCGATCTACGTGACCGGCCCCGGGCACGGCGGCCCTGCGCTGGTCGCCAACACCTGGCTGGAAGGCACCTACAGCGAACTGTACCCGTCGGTGTCCCGGGACGAGGCCGGCATGGCCCGCCTGTTCCGCCAGTTCTCCTTCCCCGGCGGCATCCCCAGCCACGTCGCCCCCGAGGTGCCCGGCTCGATCCACGAAGGCGGCGAGCTGGGCTACTCGCTCATGCACGCCTACGGGGCCGCGTTCGACAACCCGGACCTGCTGGTCGCCTGCGTGATCGGTGACGGTGAGGCCGAGACCGGCCCACTGGCCGCGAGCTGGCTGTCCAATGTGTACCTCAACCCGGCCCGTGACGGCGCGGTGCTGCCGATCCTGCACCTCAACGGGTACAAGATCGCCAACCCGACGGCGCTGGACCGCATCCCGCCCGACGACCTGCTCGCCATGCTGCGGGGCTTCGGCTACGAACCCTACGTGGTTTCTGGTGACGATCCCGCAACCGTGCACCAGCAGTTCGCCGGCACCCTGGACCGGACGCTGGACGAGATCGCCGCCATCCAGCGGCACGCCCGCACCACCGGCGACGGCACCCGCCCCCCGCTGGCCGGTCATCGTCCTGCGCACCCCGAAGGGCTGGACCGGGCCGCACGAGGTGGACGGC
>NZ_JAIBNX010000005.1:33636-119832 GCF_026130045.1 Micromonospora sp. CPCC 205371 | reverse complement strand
CTCCCTAAGCCCGCTGGCCCTCCGCCTTCAGGCCGGCCTCATCGCCATGGCCCCCGCGTCAGCCGGCACGGGCGCCGGCGTCCGAGCCGCGCTCATCGCGATCACGGCCACGAGCGCGGTTGCCACTCCCGCCGCACCGCCGCCCGCCAGCATGCGGCGCCGGCCGCGCAGGCGCCTCCCGCTGGCCATGGCCTCGCGAGCGAGCTCCCCCGGAGGCTGCGGGGGCTCATCGACGAGTGCTCGGTCGAAGAGCGTTCGCAGGCTGTCGTGCACGGTTCACTCCTGTCATCCGGTGGCTTCCCACCTGTTTGACTGGGTGGGACGGTAGCCGCGTCACACGCACGCTCAGTCGTAGTACCGCCGGACGCTGGAACCGACGCGCGTCACGTCGGTGCCGTAGATGTGAATCGAGATCGCGGTCGTGCCGGCCGTGTTGTGGACGCGGTGGATGTCGCCGGGCGGCGCGAACCCGCTCACGTCACCGGCGAGGTTGTCGCTGACTCCGATCAGGTTGAGGTCGGCGTCGAACAGCTCCTCGCGCTCGACCCCCTGGAGGACGCCGAACACGCACCAGGTCAGGTGGTCGTGGATCCGGGTGATCTGGCCGGGCCGCCACACGAGGCCGATGATCGAGAAGGACCCGTCGGGCTCGACGTGCAGGATCTGGTAACCGCCGGACTCGTCGGTGTCCACGACGTCCGGGCTGGGCAGGTGCCGGCGCAGCTGCTGGGCGACCAGCTGCGCGGTGCCGGACCAGTCGGCGTGCGCGGCAATGGCGGTGCGGACGCCGTCGATCAGAGCGGTCAGTTCGGTGGTGGGGCGAATCTGTGTCGTGGTCATGCTTCGAGCCTGCGCCCGGCTCTCTCATATGTCTAATGCGAGTCTTCGTGCCAATCCATAGATATGCTCGATGAATGCTCGACGTCACCCGGCTGCGCGTCCTCGACGCCCTCGCGCGGCACGGATCAGTCACCGCGGCGGCACAGGCGCTGCACTACTCGCAGCCGACGGTCAGCCACCACCTCGCGCGGCTGGAGGCCGAGACCGGTGCCAGGCTGGTCCAGCGGGTCGGGCGTGGCATCCGGCTCACCCAGGCAGGGCAGCTGCTGGCCGACCGCGCCGCCGAGATCATCGGCCGGATCGACGCGGCCGACGCGGAGCTCGCCGCCCACGTCGGGCTCACCGCCGGACGGGTACGCCTGGCCGGCTTCTCCTCCGTCATCGGGTCGCTGGTGCCGCGGGCGGTGGCGGCGCTCGCGAGCAGAAACCCCGGTCTGCGGGTCAGCCTCGTCGACACGCACCCGCCCGAGGCGCTGGAACTGCTGCGCGCGGGCGCGATCGACGTCGCGGTCATCTTCCGGTACGACGAGACCGAACCCGAGCCCGACGGGGTACGCCTGCACCACCTGCTCGACGATCCGGTGTACGTGCTGTCCACCCGCCGCGTCCGTGCACTGTCGACACTGCGCGACGACACGTGGATAGCCGGCTGTGAGCGGTGCCGCAGCCACCTGCTGGCGCTGTGCGCTGAGGAAGGCTTCGAGCCGCGCATCGGGTACACATCCGACGACATGGTCGTGATGCAGACCCTCGTCGCGAACGGCCTGGGCGCCACCATCATGCCCGGCTTGGCGCTGCGCGCCCACCGCGCCAAGGACATCGTCGCGAGCGAGCTGCCCGGATCGCGCCGGCACGTGTACGCGGCGACGTATGGCGAGCCACCGGACCCGCCCGCGACCACCGCCTTACTGACGGCTCTCGCCGAGGCCTCCGCGGAATAGCCCTCAACCTTTCGGGGCCGCGGCGGGTCTTACTCAATAGCGGCCACACGAGGGGGAGGACGGCACCGCCGCGCTTCCCCTGACGCGCCTCGACCCGGCAGGACGCCGGGCGATGCGCCATGCCCTCGCGCGGGTCCGGCACCCGCGACTCACCATTGTGGATGGTGCTGGCGATGACCGCTACCCTGATGGCCCGCCCGACGACCGGAGCCGGACGCGCGCGACGCGTGCGTCCCGGGCGCGTTGTCGCCGCGCTCGTGTCGATAGGGGTCGGCTACCGGCTGTACCTGATCCTGTCGGGCATGCCGCCGACGAACAGCGACGAGGCGACGATGGGCCTGGCGGCCATGCACATCGCCGAGGGCCGCCATTATCCGGCGTTCTTCTACGGTCAGCACTACATGGGCACGCTGGAGGCCTATCTCGCGGCACCATTGTTCGTCCTGTTCGAACCGTCCTCTGTGGCCCTGCGCCTGCCGCTGCTGCCGGTGTACGTGGTCTTCTGCTACGTCATGTACGGCCTGGCCAGCCGGCTCTACAGCCGGTGGTTCGCCGTGTTCGTCGTGGGGCTGCTGGCGATCGGCTCGGACGCCGTCATCCACAGCCAGATCTCCGCGGGCGGCGGGTATCCGGAAATCAAGCCCATAGGCGCCGGCGCGCTGCTCGTCGCGGTCTGGCTGGGCAGCGGCGGCGGCAGGACCGCCTGGCACCGGCTCATCGGGTACGCGGGCTGGGGCGCCCTGGCCGGGCTAGCGCTGTGGGTCGACTGGCTCATCCTGCCGTACGTGGCCGCCGCCGGCGTGGTGCTCCTGTTCGGCTGCCGCCGCCAACTGCTCGGCTGGCCGGCTGTGGTCCTCGCGGCCGGAGTGTTCGTCGGGGCGGCCCCGTCGATCCTGCATCACCTCCGGCTGGGCGTTGCGGCGGAGAGCCTCGACACGATGCTGCACCTGAGCGGTGGCGGGCAGGCTTCGGTCTGGGACCGTGTCTACGGTGGACTGTTTCTCGGCGTACCGCTCGGCACCGGCCTATGCGGACCGGGCACGTGCGAGGGCTGGCCATTGGCGCTCGGCGCGGCGTACCCGATGCTGCTACTCCTAGCGGGCGGCCTCGCGATCGCGGCCTTGCGTTCTGCGGTGCGCTCCGCCGACGCTCCGGGCCTTCGCTCCGCGGGCGATCGAGTGGCCCGCGGCGCGGATGGTCGCGGTGAGCCGATCCGCCAGGCCGGTCGGCTGGCGCTGGTCGCCGCGGCGGCGCTGACGCTGTTCGCGTACGTGCGCAGCGACGCCGCCGGCCTCACCCCGACCACCAGCGTGCGGTACCTGACACCGCTGCTCGTCTCCCTGCCGGCCGTGCTCTGGCCACTATGGACGGCCGCGGGGCGGCTCCGGCGCTCAGGCTCACGCTGGAATCCCCGAGCTCTGGCCGGCGCCGCGATGGTGGCGGTCATGGCCGCGTCGATGGTCGCGCCGACCGTCGCGCTCCTCCGCGACGCGCCTCGGGGGCAGGTGGTGGCCCGCGAGGAACGCGCCCTGATCGACGCGCTGCGTGATCTGAGCCTGAACCGCATCTACACCGAGTACTGGACCTGTAACCGGCTCGCGTTCGCCACCGACGAGGGCGTGGTCTGCGCGACGCTGCACGACGACCTGGAGCCCGGCCACGACCGCTACCTGCCGTACCGTGCCATCCTCGAAGCGACCGTCAACCCGGCGTACGTTCTGCCAATCGGCTCGGTCCACGAGCGCGCCGTCGCCCAGCGCCTGGCCGAGCGCGGCGTGCCAGCCGAAATCACCGACGTGGCCGGCTATCGCATCTACCGCCCCACGCATCCCATCCGCTAACCCACCCGCCAGGCTGTGACGAGCCGATCCATCAGGGTGTCGAAGCGCTCGTCGACGACCTGCCGCGCGGGGTCCGCCTCGTGCCAGGCCACGATCTCGCGGGCGCCTCGCTCGAAGGGGATCGTCGCGATGAAGTCCGGTACGACCGAGCGCAGTTTGGCGTTGTCGAAGATCAAGGAGTGGGCTTTGTCGCCGAGCAGGGCTGCGCCCCACTCCGGATCGGCGGCGGCGATCGCGTCGGACGGTACGTGCACGATGCGGGGCTCGACGCCCAACGCGGCCGCGAGCGTCTCGGCGATCTGGTTCCAGGTCAGCACGTCGCCGGAGGTGATGTGGAAGGCCTCGCCGATCGTGCGGGGGTGGCCCAGCAGCGGCACGAAGCCCTTCGCGAAGTCTTCGTGGTGGGTGAGTGTCCACAGTGACGTTCCGTCACCGTGTACGACGATCTCCTTGCCCTGACGCATCCGCGCCATCACCGTCCAGCCGCCGTCGAAGGGCACGAGCGTGCGGTCGTACGTGTGGGACGGGCGCACGATGGTGATGGGTAGGCCCTCGTCGCGGTACGCGGTGACCAGCAGGTCCTCGCAGGCGATCTTGTCGCGGGAGTAGCGCCAGAACGGGTTTCGTAGCGGAGTTGACTCCGCGACCGGCATCCTGGCCGGCGGCGTCTGGTAGGCGGAGGCCGAGCTGATGAAGACGTACTGGCGCGTGCGGTCCCGAAACAGGTCGATGTCGGTCCGCACGTGCTGCGGCGTGAACGCGACCCAGTCGACCACCGCGTCGAACTCGAGGTCGCCGATCGCCTCCTTGACCGAGGCTGGGTCGCGGATGTCCGCCCGCAGGAAGGTGGCCTCGTCGGGGACCGGGCGTGGGCCGTCGGTGCTCCGCTTGAGCAGGTACAGGTCGATGCCGCGCTCGACGGCGAGCCGCGAGCACGCGGAGCTGATGATGCCGCTGCCGCCGATGAACAGAACCTTGGGTGCGTCCATGGCCCAACCGTAGGCGGCGGTCGATCCCGTCCGGGCGCCGCGCGCCGCCCGCGAGGTGGGATCGGGCGGCGTCTCGATCAAGGAGAATCCCATCGATCAAGGGCAAATGCACGCGAAAAAGAGATCGAACCACGTGCGTTCGCCCTTGATCGGCGGGGAGAGCGGCACCCGCCGCGCGGTGCGCGGGGCGCGGCCCCGCCGCGCGGGGGGTGTCCCTATGGGTTTTGTCAAGCTGCGAGGCGGGGTTCGTCTGCCGGTTTGGGCTGGTAGGGGGTCTTGGTGCGGAGCATGGCGTGGAGGACGTCGACGCGGCGGCGTGCGAGGCAGATGAGGGCGGCGTTGTGTTTCTTGCCTTCGGCGCGTTTGCGGTCGTAGTAGGCCCGGCTGGCCGGGTCGGCGAGGGCGGCGAACGCGGCGAGGAAGAAGGCGCGTTTGAGTTGCTTGTTGCCGCCTTTGGGCGGGTGCTCGCCGCGGATGGAGCTGCCGGAGCGGCGGGTGACCGGGGCCAGGCCCGCGTAGGCGGCCAGATGCCCTGGGGTGGGGAACGCGGCGCCGTCGCCGACTTCGAGCAGGATGCGGGCCGCGGTCCTGACGCCGATGCCGGGCATCGAGGTCAGGACCTCGGCAAGAGGGTGGTCATCAAGCATCCTTTCGACCTCGTCGGCGACTTGGTCGCGTTGGCGCAGCAGGTCGCGGAGGTTGTCGGCCAGTCGGGGCAGGATGGTCTCGGCCGCGGTGGTGCCGGGCACCACGACGGTCTGCTCGTCCAAAGCGGCCAGAATCTGCTCGACGAGTCGTTTGCCCATGCGCGGCGCCCGCGTTTTGGCGATTTCGGTGAGCTTGGCCCGGCCGGCCTTGCGCAGCCCGGCGGGGCCGCCGCAGCGCGACAACAGCTCCAGCACGGCCGGATGCTGGACTTTCGGGCCCAGGACCCGTTCCAGGGCGGGGTGGATCTGGGTGAGCAGGCCACGGATGCGGTTGCTGATGCGGGTGACTTCGCCGGCGAGGTCATCGTCGTAGCCGACCAGCACCTCCAACTCGGCCAAGGCCTCGTCGCCGGTGTCGACCCGGCGCAGCGTGTGCGGCAGGGTGCGGGCGGCGTCAGCGATGACGTAGGCGTCGCGGGCGTCGGTCTTGGCGGTGCCTGGGTGCAGGTCGGCGATACGGCGCATCGCCAGGCCGGGCAGGTATGCGACCTGGTGTCCGCAGGCGCGGGCGACCGCTACGGGAAGGGCGCCGATCGAGGCGGGCTGGTCGACCACCACCAGGACCGTGCCGTGGCGGGCCAGCTTGTCGAACAGACCGCGCAGTTTCGCCTCGGTGTTAGGCAGTGCCGCGTCGTGCAGTCGTTTGCCGTCCGGGGCCAGCCCGACCGCGTGGTGACCGTCTTTGCCGACATCCAACCCGACAAAGACGCCGAACCCGCCGTGCACGCTTGGCCTCCTCACATCGCCGTTGCCTCGGCCGCTGGTCGGAGCGTCGGACTGCCGGCAGCCACGTTACGAAGAGACCAACCCCAGCAAGGGGTGGCCGGGTCCCTATCAGCGGTCCGCCGACGCCACCCGGCCCGGCGACAACACCCCCCGGATCATGGATACGACAGGGGCAGTAAGTCATACCGGGCCGGGCGACCGAGGAGTCCCCGGCTGGGGACGATCAAAAAGGTAACGGGGGGGGGATCCTTGCGCTTCGGGTCGCTGCTCGAGCGAGCGGCTGAGAAAGGATCTGTCGCTCTTCAGGCGGCCTCGGGTGTGTGCCTGGCCAGGAACTCGTCGATCGCCTAACGGATTAGACCTGAGCGTCCGGCTTTGTCGTTGCCGGCTAGCTCGTCCAGCTGCTGAACGGCCGCTGACGAGAGTCGTACTCCGGTTACGATCATCGGCACGTTCTCCGGGTTTGGCGCCGGACCGAGGTCCGGCGCGACGGCGGCGTCGCGCAGCAGTTCCGAGATGTCCCCTCCGCCGTCGAAGTAGGCCACCAGTTCTTCCCGGCTCATCGTCCTGGGATCCCGGTGCACTGTCATCGCGTTCCCTCCATCCACTGCTTGACCTCTTCAGGGGTAGCTGGTCGTACGGCGAGGATCGCGTAGCTGTTGACCGCGGCTATCCGCTCGCACAACACCACGATGACCCGGGCCGAATCGGCCAGGCCGGCCACCGCGAGCAGGAGCGTCCCGACGTGGTTCTCGATCCGCTGGGTTGAGAACAGCGCCTCGATCGCCTCCCGCTCGGACACGCCGTGTCGTGCCGCGCTCGCCTTGCCGGCTTCCGTCCAGCATGGCTGTACGCCGCGGACACCAGCGGCAGATCCCGGGGTTGCATCGCCTCGGTTGAAACCTCGGGCGCCCGCAGAATCGGGGTGTCAAAGCGAACGAACTCGCGGAAGCGCAAAATTTCATGATCCGGGGACCGACGAGAGGCGGTGTGGGTTCGAATCCCCCTACGGACGAGGCGACAGCGCCCGCCAGCTCCGGGGATGGAGACTTTCGGCTGGTCAAGGTACAGACGCGGGCCGGCATGAAGGTTCGACCTCAAGGCGGATCCCGTCCAACATGGGAACGCGGCGTGATCGGCGGGGATCCGACGTTTGTGGTGCTGGACGGTACGTGGCCGCTGCCACCGCGTGGGACCTGAGCTGAGCTCGGCGACGCGGTCGGCGTCGGCGACCATCGGTACTCCGAACGTCCGCTTGAACACGTGAGGTGCGGGCCATTGGCTATCGGGGTCGAGCTGGATCACGACTGTGCGCAGGGCGTGCGCCGAGGGTTCGCGGGCTGGTCCGGGGCGACGTGGCGGCTCAGGGGTAATGTCGGCGTCTCTGTCGTGGGAGGACGCTGGGTTGGCCGAGGCGGCTGTCTGGCCGGCCTATCGGCCGGTGGGGCGCCAGGTTTGCCGGTTAATGAGCGCGGAGGTCCACTTCGTACAGGTACGGCTGTGCGCGGCCCAACGCCGTATCCGCATCGACCTCCGTGATGGACGGGCGGGTCCACGGCTGCCGTACGGTGGCGAGCCTCCAGTTCGGATCGCGGGCGGCTGCATCCGCGTCGGCCTGGGTTAGCAGCGCGGTTGGTCGATTATTGACCGCAGTCCGGGTCGCGAGGTGTATGACATGGCCGCCCGGGCCAGTACAGGTGAGGTCCCAGCCGGGCTGCCGGGCGTGCACGTCTTCGACGGTCCAGCCGAGGTCGCGGTAGGTCCTGGCGACCACGGCCCGTGCACTGTCGTCGACGGCGGGGACGACAGGGAAGTATTGCTCCAGGCGGGTGTACTCGTTGTGGGTGACCCGTAGCGGGTTCGCTATCTGGGGCTGGATGAGCACCTCCAGGTTGGTCAGCGCGGGGTCGTATCGCAACATATTTCGGTCGATCGGGGCATCGAACAGCGTTAGGTCAAGGGGAACGAAGGTGTGGTGGCGTCGTCGTTCGGTCTCGTCGCGCCAGAGTCCTGGATCGTCGCCAGGACTTCGGGTGAAGGTTCGCCCGGTCACGACACCGATACCCCATAGCCCGGGCGTCGGTCGCGCGCCGGCTGTCCCAGTCACCCAGAGCAGGATGCGTTGACCGGCGGCCATCAGCCTCGTGCGATAGGACGGGACAACCGTCCAGTCGGGAATGCGGTGGCCGCCGTCCCGGGCTACCTCTATGTCGAAGAGCGCAGGGTTGCACTTGACCATCCAGGCGCCGAGGTTGTCGAGATCGACCGACATCACGCCGCCGGGGTGTAGCGCAGCTGGTACACCTTCGCCATGCCTTGCTCCCACCGGTAGATCATGATCGTGGACAGCATTCTGCGTTCGGGGATTCCCGTGTCTGTCCGCCCTTGCCGCTCGTCGATGATCCACTCCTCGATGTCAGGCGGAAGGCTGAAGGTCAGCCGATATCCGGCCACCGCGTCGGCTGGCTCGATGAACCACCCCTGCGCGGTCGCCGACCCGGATTCCGCCCGCCGTATACGCACTGTGTGTTCGGGTCGCTGTTCGGCGAACGAGACGAAGCGCGCGATATCGCCGGGCCGGGTACCGGCCAGGGTCAGCACGAAAGGGGCGGGCGGGAATGCGAGCAGAAACTCACCGCCGCTGTATGCCTGTAGACGCTCCAGCATCTGTGTCGCGGCCGCGGCGACCTGGGTCCTACCCAACCCCCAACGCATCCGTCTGGATGGCGTCTCCGGCGGTATCGAGTACATTCCGGAAAACGTCTCGTACGAACCGCACCCGGCCGCGCCCGAGCGCCTGCGGGAGCACCTGCCCGGCCGCAGCTTCGACCGCGTCCAGCATTGGGCGGTAAGCCTCCAGGCTCAGGTCGATCAGACTGATCTGATGAGTTGCTGCGAACCGCTGCGCAGGCGTCGTGAAACCTGAAGCCGAGAAGAGCGCGTACACGTAGCGGTAACGCGCGTGTGGATGCGCCCCCACGTCGAACTCGTTGATATCCGAGACGGTCGCCCATGCGTTCCGCACGGTATCTAGCCCGACCGGATCCGCGTAGAACTTCGCCTCCACGAACATCCGGATCGGCAGCGAGAACGGCGGCGTGAACACGTACTCACCCAGCACATCCGCCTGGTGCTCGGCGCCACGACCACGCACCGCGAGGCCGGCTGCACCCATCACCAGCCACGGATCGCTGGGCGAGACTGACGTGATCAGCTCGTAGCCGCTGTTACGCAGGAGCCAAGCCAGCGACTCCTCCAAAAGGTAGCCACGCACCTGTTCGATCTTCGCCACCGCCGTAGGCTACCCGCCACCGCACCCTTATCAGTCCCACGACGAGACGACCGCGGGCCGATGGGGGCGCGCTGGGCGCTACCCCCTTGTTTCGAGTACACGACAATTGTCGAGTGGATCTGACTCTGCGACGGCCAGACCTTCTTGACGCTGAGGCTTGGCGGGCGATCGAACAGCACCGAGACCGCTTGGTCACAGCGATCTCGATCAACGACGCCCCGTTCGTCATCGGTAGCGCCAAGGAGCTGGTGGAATGCGTTGCGCGGACTGCGGCTGCTGTCAAGGGTGTGGTGAATCCAAGCAACGCCGACTTTGCCGAGGTCGTCAACACCGCGCACATCGCCCTGGATCGTCAGGCTGGCAAGGGCATCACACAGGCTTCGGACGTCCGCGCGATCGCGCAGCATGCCAAGAAGATTGTGCTTAGCGTGAAGAATGTGCGCAACGACTTCGGGACCGGCCATGGCCGGGCGGAGGTCAAGAGCATCGCGGACGAGATGGTGTCCCTCGTGGTCGCCGGGGCGCTACTGGGGGTCCGGTGGGCGTTAACCCGGCTGGAGCACCTCATCCTTGACGCGCCGGAGAACCTCATCGCCGAGCTTCGGCGGTGGGGTCACGCGGCGATCACTTGCCGAGCACCTCGATGCATTGGTACTGCCTGAGCAACCGGAGGACGTTCAACGAGCGCTCAGCATCGCGTTCGCGCAGAGGTCGGCCAGCGGCACGTTCGTTGCCCGGGAGGTAGGTCTAGACGGACCAGCGCGTTCCGACGACCTCACTACGTGGCCTCCTGCGTACCGTCTCGGCGCTGTCGAGGGCCTGACGCTGTCCCGCGAGGGCTTCCTCATGCTGAAAAGGTCCTGGGTTCCGATGTTGGTCGACGTCCTGCTGCCCCTGCCGCCCAACCAACTGAGGCAGTTCATTCGCGATCTTTCCGCGCAGGTCGCGGCCTCGGGACCGCTACCGAACATGACCGTAGAGCGCCTCGGCGAGTTGGCCCACGAGATCAGAGGACAAGGCGAGCGCATTCCGGACGCCGCGCGCGACGACTGGCTGCGTCTTGCCGACATCGTTGATTCGGCGACTAGCGATTGAGGACGCGCCCGGCGAGGGGTGTGTAACGGCAGTCGTGGTTCGTTGCTCAGGCATGGGAGCGCGTGGACCGACGATGGTGAAGGCGGCCGTCAACCAGTGGGGGAGCGGCCGGCGAAGTCGCGGGATGAGCCGGCATTCGAGGATGAAGGTACGGTGCCGTTTCGAGTGACGCTGCGGGAAGCCAACGTGCGATGGCCGGAATGGCAGGCCGCCCAGGACCAGCGCCGAGCGGACGGCAGGCAGGCGGTCTAGGCGTCTCCGCTGGTCTGGACAGCCCCTTCTCGTCTATCGCGGCCGATTAGGTGCAATGGATTGTGAGCCTTTCGTGTCATGTTGGCCGTGATCATTTGCCGGGATAGGTGCGTCTGATGGGCTCGCCGCGCAGGCCCCGCCCCTACCCGCTGCCTCGGTGCATTGCCTCGTACGCTTGGGCGGTTGTCCTGAGGGCGGGTCAGTCTGGAAGGTGGAACGGACGTAATGGTTGCGACAGGCGTTCCATCGCCCGAGGCGACCGGCGGCGCTGGTCCCAGTTTTGAAATTAGGACGTTTGCCGTTGCTCTTGCCCGGCTGCTCCGGGGCGACCGGATCCCGGGGCTGGACGCGCCGCCGACGCGAGTCCGTCTGCAACAGCGTGTCGCGGGTGCTGTTCTCGACGATGTGGTGCTCGAGTGTGCCGATCGGCGCGGTGGGATCCAGTCGATCGAGTACCAGGTTAAGCGGCGGATTCGGCCCACGGACGGTGACCCAGAGTTCGTTGAGATCGTCCGACGGTGCCTGGGCGAGCTACGGACGACGCCCGCCTTGTTTGAGGAGCGGCGACGGCGGTTCGGCATCGCAGCCACACCATCGGCTCCTCTTCGCGACCTACACCGGGTGACGGTGATAGCGCGTTCGCACGACACAGCCACGGGATTCTGTGACGTGGTATGGCGAACCGCCCGAGAGCAGGTGAGGGACAAGCTCACGGCGTTGCGGACGATCGTGGCCACCGTTCGCGGCGACAGTCCCTCCGACACCGACACCGATGAGGACGCCTGGCGCGTCGCTCGTGCCCTGCATATATGGTCGGTCGACGCTGAGCCGGACGGTACTGATGTGCTTGCGACGTTGGACAGGCTCGCGGATCTCCTGCCTGGCGGCGGCGACCCTGACGGGGTCTTCCGCGAGCTGACCGAGATAGCGCAGGAGTGGAATCCCCAGGCCGGCGCCACCGATCTGGCCATGCTGCGGCTGGAGCTGGAGACCAGGGGCGTGGCACTCGACGCCGCCCCTGCCAGGCGGGCAGCTTTTGATCGCCTCGTGGTCGTTTCGGAGCCGTTGCTCAGCGGGGCGACGGCTCAGCTCGGGCACCGGTTACACCTTCCCCGAATGGGCATCCGCGAGCAGATGGTGGCAGCCGTCGAGGAGCACGAGGTTGTGGTCCTGGGCGGACGGGCCGGCGTCGGCAAGAGCATCCTCGCAAGACTCTTTGCTCGTGACCTACGTGACGCTGGCGCGGCCGTGGCCGCGATCAGTTTGAATGGTCAGGCTGGACGACTTGGTCGGTTGGAGGCGGACTTAGGGCTATCGATTGCTGACGCTCTTGCTGGCGCTCCCATCGGTGGGCAACGAGTTCTGGTGATCGATGGCGCTGAACAAGCTTTGACCGACGGGGGCGTGCTCCTAGGCGATCTGCTCGGGGCTATCCCCGTGCAGGAAGGCTCAGCTCCACCGTGGACGATTGTTCTGACGGCACGCGACGAGGCGACTCCGACTCTGAGCCGTTTGGTCACCGACCGCACCGCCACGCAGCCGAAGATCATCGTGATCCCCGGGCTGACGGACGCTGAGGTTGCGGAGGTCGTAGAACGCTTTCCTCGGCTCGCAGCCCTGGCCCGCAACGGGCGGTCGAAGGCGTTGTTGTTGCGGAGGCCGTACCTCGTTGACCTCCTAGCGCGCTCCGTTGAGCAGCTCGAACTTCCTGGATCGATAGCCGGTGAGGAAGACCTCATCGAGATCGTCATCGAGCGCCTAGTACGCCGGGATGAGGGTGGCCTGCCCGGCCGGGGTGCTCCAGACGCCCGAGCCGACGTGTACCTGGCGCTTGCTGATGCGGCGGCCGCCAATGAGGTGCCCGCTCGCCTGGATGGCATGGACGCAGAGGCTCGGGCTGGCCTCTCTAGCGACGACGTGATTACTAGAATAGGTACGAGTTGGCGGTTCGCTCACGACGTTCTCGCCGACTACGCCGTGGCCACCCTTCTACTTGAACCGGACGGGAACACCCGGCTCGCAGCCGCGCCGTCACCGCGGCGTCTGCTGCGCGCAGTCCGCCTCCGCATCCAACGACAACTCGCCGACGCGCTAGCAACCACGAGTCTGCAAACGCAGTGGAGCCAGGCAGCGGCAGGGTTGGCCGCACTTGAACAGGCAGATGGCCCCCGATGGCGCGACGTTCCATGGGAAGCACTGCTGAACCTCGGAAGCGTCCGGAACGCGCTCGACATCCTCGCCTCGCACCTGTTCGCCGACGACGGTGCTGAACTCCTGCGGCTCATCGACGTGACCGAGCGACTCGGTCGCACTCCCCGCAGCGGCGACACCACGGGACGCATCCCGCTTGACGTCGCGCTGTCCGGACCAGTTGTCGACCTGCTAGCGACCCACGCCAATCGTGTGCCGCCAGCGGCGACAGGGCACGCCGCTCGGCTAGCCCACGAGCATCTGCAAGCCGCCGCCGAGATGGATCTCTCGCCTGATAGCACGCTGGAAGCGGCTGATGTACTTCCCGACGCGCTGGTGCAGTGGGCAGGCGCAGACGAGTGGGGCGATCGGCTGGGGCATGTCATCAACGGCCTGGCCTTCTGCGGCGAGAGGCTGGCGGGGCGGCACGACGAATTCCTTGCTCGCCACGCCCGAACTCGGCCGGAGGAAGTGGCCGGTCCTGTGGAGTCACCCTCGGCAAGCAAGCACCTGGCACGCACGCGCCCCGACCTTCTGTTGCGCTTAGCTGGTCTGTATTACCTCGGCATCGGATTACGCACGACCGGTGCGGAGGACGAGGTCGGTGAACGGCCCGAGGTCACCGGCTCGTTTATTGATGACCGGGAAGGCGTGCGGGGCCACGACCTGGCGCAGTCGCGACATCTGCCGGCATTCCCGCTGGGCAACGATCAGGCCAACCCCGCCCTGGGACCGTTCGCCGCGTTGCTCGACGCCAGCCCCGCGCACGGGCTGCGGCTCGTCGGTGCCCTCGCAGACGCTGCGACCACTGCCAGAGCGCAACTGGAACTCGGCGACGATGACGAACGTATCTACGAGATCGAACTCACCGCGACCGCGTGGCCGGCGCCACGTCACTACACCGGGACCGGCACAGTGTGGCTGTGGCACCGCCGCACCAGCGTCGGACCAGGTCCCGCTCTGTCGGCGCTCATGGCACTGCGAGCCTGGGGAGTCCGACGCATCCGCGCCGGTGACCCACCGACCGACATACGCGACGACATCCTCAACGCCGGCAACAGCCTAGCCCTCGTATCTGTGGCCATCTCTGTCCTAGTGGACGCGATCGACGTAGTTGACCAAGAGCTCGATATGTTCCTCGAGCATCCGCTCCTTTGGCGCCTCGAACAAAGCCGAACCGCCCACGAGCATGGAATCGCTCTCACAATCTCCAACGCCCCGCGACTGTCGTGGACGCTTGAGAACGTCGCGGTGGCTCTCGTTCTACGGTCGGACGGCGAACGAACCGAAGAACTGCGTGGCATCGGGCAGCGCCTCATCGCCAACCACGCCGAGCTTCGCACCAGCACGTCCGAGCCCTTCGCGACGGGTTGGGCCAACATGCTGGACAAGGACCGATACGTCACCGAGACCCGTGACGACGGCCTGACGATCATGGTGAACCAACCACCAGAACTCATCGCAGCAATGGACGAAAGCGGCGAGGCAGAAAGAGCAGTCCAATCCCTCCAGATGGCCGCAATCATGATGCAGGCCATCAAGATCCGCGACGGCGAGGCGAGCCCGGACGAGGCGACGACCGTGTGGCAGGCAGTCGTCGACGCCCTTGCCGACGAGAAGGCCACCGGCGCGTTTCGCATATACAAACCCGGTGACGTCGTGGCCGCCGCAGCCGCCGCTGTCGTCCGCGCCGCCGCGGAGGAGAAGCCGGTCCACGACGGTGAGCTCGCATCGGCGGTCGACGCGCTCCTTGCCGCCACGCATCGCTACGACACGCTTGCGCCACCAGTCCTTGGCACTGAGGACGCCGCAGACTCCGACGACGGATACGTTCCAAACATGGCGTGGGACATCGGCGCGGATCGGTCAACCGCGACAGCGTTGCCAACGTTGCTGACCCACCCCGATCTTTGCGCGCGCGCACAGGTAGACCACGTCAACCTCTGCCAGGCAATTGGCGCTATCGCCACAACTCCATTCGACGAGGCACGGAGGCGCCTCGTCGCAGCACTCCGAGGTGCCTGGTCTCTCCCCTGCGGGAGCAACGCCAGCGCCCACGTCGCCGTCCTCGCAGCGGCTCGGCGAATGATCGCGACGGCCGGTCTCGGGCCACACACCGGCCACAGGTACAGCCGAGCGACCCTTCCCGAACCGTTCGAGGACTTGATCAGCACCTCTGACGGCGTCATCTTGGACCTTCCGAGCGCCTCGTTCGCGGTCACCCTCCTGGTCGCGGGTGTCGAGGCCACATGCGAACATGGCGCCGCTGCCCGCAATCTGCTCGCCGTTCTGACCGGCTACGACCGGCGAGTATGGCCGACCCGCTACGCAAGGCGGCACTACAGCCGATCGTCAATGTGGCGGGCGGCAATCGATGAAGCCACCGTCGAACAAATCCTCGACGGGGACGACGCTGCTCTCGACGCGATTCTCGAGGCGTACGCTCCCGTCGCAGAGCAGCTTTACCGCCTACTGTCGATGCTCCCGGAGCGTGCTCTTACGCCGCCACGAGTCGAGCGACTACACAAGATCTGGCCTAAGCTGCTGGACCGCCTTCTCCCGCAGGCGCGAAGCCTGTCGCGCGGTCCCGGCCGACGAGGCCAGCAACCACACTACGAAGACGTACAACGGCTCGATCGCGCGCTACTGTTACTTCCACCAGCGAACGCGAACCAATGGCCGCTAAAAGAAACTGTTCAGCTAGCGGGCAGATGGCTGCGCACATACCAATCAAGCCCTCACGTGGCTGACCGTGCACTCGAATTCCTCGGCCGCACGGGCTTGATGCGCACCGATACCGGTATCGAGTTGTACCTTGGCGTGCTTGGAGACGACATTACATCGATCCGTCGCCAATCGCGCTACGTCATGGCCTGGCTAGAAATCGTTCTGACGGACCTGCCAGGCGGTTCGGCCGCGTCGAGGGCCCGTACTCTGCTCGATAGGCTCGCGGCGGCGGGCGACGACCACGCGTTAAGTCTCCAGCAACAACTCGAAGCCTAGTCCGACCGCCTTTCGGCCTGAGGGCACACGGTCGTCTCGTTCGGTGGGCAACCTGCCTACTCGGAACCGGCGAATCCTACAGAACAGGGGAACCGACCGAACGAAATGCGCGAAAAGGGCTCAGCACCTCGACTATCGGAACTGTGCGTCGGACCGCGGCCATGGAGAAGTGTAGGAATAGCCCGTCATGATCTCGTGAAAACCGGCGTGGAGCGCCACAAGCCTCCGCATCGGGTCGCGGTAGTACCGCACCTCGGCAGCGGGTATGGACATTGGGTTGTCGCGCTGGAATGGGGCGGTTGGGTTTTCCTTGCGAAGGCGAAAAGCCCTCGTGTTCGCTTCTTGTACGTAGTCGTATGCGTGCGGATCGTGTCCTGGAAACCATAGATGAGAGGTTAGCTGCCAAGCGCGGCGGCACAGCTCCGCCGTCGCGGTCCAATCTGCGATCCCCACCGTTGGCTGCCTCTGGGTCATGTCATGGAAGTGCCTTATCTCCTCGACGGCGAACACGATGGTGTAGAGAAGGATCAGCTCGCTGCTGTAGTGGTCGTAGGACGGGACGTTGAAGTTGTTACGGCCGTATACGACGTCTGTGACGTCCGCGAGTGGATGGACGAAGGCGCTAAGGAAGCGGTAGTGAACTTCGAGCTTCGTGATCCTCCCTTCGTCGGCGAAGCCGTTCGACATCAGGTTCTTTTTAATGCCCGACCAACTCAGATAAGTCCGGTAGATATGATCATTCTCTTGGGCGAACTTGCGATCATCCTCGATGTCTCCGATGCCGTCGTCGAACTCCGCCTGGGCGCTGGCGGGACCAAGGTACGGCTGGTATTGCTTGAGCAGGAAGTAGTGCGGGCTGATGACAAAGGTTTGCCCGTGCTCGTCTGGGGTAGATCGGATGCCCTCATATGTGACTTCGACCATGTTCTTCTTGCGAACCCAATCGATAACTCCCGCAAAGGCTTCTCCGGCACCGCGCTTTCGCTGCCACTCGGCCCAGGTCGCGTCATCGACACCGGAGTACACGCGGATGTAACGTGCGCCCGAAAACACGAGGTGGTCCACCAGCATATGTTCCAGCGCTGTGCGCAAAGTAGCGAAGGCGGCCAGATAGGAGTCATTGGCGGCCTGCTGCAGAGCGGCTTCCAGATACAGACCGAGGTTTCTGACACGGTCCGCGCATTCGGTGTGCTGCATGTGCTGGGTGTCATTTTGGTGTTGCAGCCGAGTTCGCAAGCCGTGCAGCTCCTCGACGAGCCGGTTGGCCGTCGCGAATAGCGTTGAGTGGTCGAACGAGCCGGGCCAGGTCACAACCTCAGCCTTTCTGTGGTCTACCGCTGAAGCGCGGACCGCAAAGCGGCATAATTATTCAGTGTTGTCATAGAACCACGAGATCGTGCTTACTGCTGATGTACTCGGACTCGGATCTTCAATCCTCCAGATGTTCCATTACCTCGACATCACGCCTGCTGGATGCTTTCGACGCCGGTCGGTATCGGCGGCTGTCGGCGGCCTCTGAGCCCGCGCCCGGTCGAGGCGCCGGTGGCGCTGGTGGCGAGTGGCATCGGTAGAAGGACCATCGTGATGGGCCGAGCGGGGTCGGCGGTGGCGTGGAAGGCGAAGTTGATCGGGCCGGTTCCCGTCGGCAGTTCGGTGTCGGCGCAGTTGTCGTGGTCGAACATGGTGCGCCTCAGGACCTCGATGATTGGGGTGACGGTCTGCTGCTTAATGAACACCACGTATGCCACTCGGGTGTCCTCGGGGGGTAGGTAGCTAAGGACTTGGTCGATGCCTTCGCGGAACTTGCGCTCGCTGTGCCATACCTTGCACTCGATGATGCCTACTAGCCGGCCGTTCCAGTGAATCGCGATGTCGACCTTGCCTTGCCCGCGGAACGTCTCTGCGGTGAAGAGGTATGGCTCGGGTAGCCGGCTGGTTAGGAAGTGCGACAGCTGGAAGCGCAGCAGGTCTTCGGTGCCGAGTGCCTCGACGAGCGGGGCATGTGTCGCCAGCGTGGTCGCTGCGGATTGTGCGGCGTCGACGACCTCCCGGAAAAGCAGGTCTAGATCGACATCGGCGGACGAGCGGGCGGCGGTCCGTCCGGGCTCGGTCCGCGACGTCGGGCTCTGCTCATCGTCGGGGGGATCGAGGAATGGGAGGTTCAGTTCCTCGCGCTGCCGTTGGCCGGCGAGGCGGACGGCCACCATCTTGGGGACCATGTCCTCCAGCAGGCGGTTCAGCTCCTCGTGATAGTGGTCGAGGTCCGCCTGTGTGTTCGCCAGGTGTGTGGTGGCGTCGGCGGTCCGCTCGCGGATCCAGCGCTCGAGTTCCGGCGCCGGCACGGTGGGGTCGACCGTGAACACTGCTCGAATCTGGCTGCCTTGCACCTGCCAGCGCGGTTCGTGGTGACAGGTAGCGAGCGACGCGCGAACGATGCCGGAGTCGCCGTCGAAGTTGACGGCGACGGTGTAGTCCCGCATGGTCCTGGTGACCATCCGGGTGGGATGGGGCACGTCGCGGATCTCCTTCCGGTACTCGCGGGGTGGCCCCACCACCATGGGTTCACCGGAGTAGGCCGTGACCGGTACGCGGTACTTCGCGAAGAGCCGCTCGATGACCGCCCGGGGACCGTCGTCGAAGGTGTCATGGGCGAGGGCGACGATCTCCTCAGCCGCGTCGCGGAGGCGCCGTCGAAGCTTGGTCGACGGCAGCTCGCCAGCCGCGGCAAGGAGCAAGGGATTCACGTGATCGAGTATCGCGCACGCCGGCCGTGTAGCGCCGACGGCGCACGCGTCGGCAGTCCGTGCCTGACCTGGGGCAACGCTTTGGGGCGCAATACTCTCCGCCGGCCATGTGCGAGCAAGCGCGTACGGGTCGGCGACGGTGAACAGCTCGAACCGGCCGGTGAGGACGCCGCCATGGTTGCGGGCGGTCACTGTCCAGGTAGCCTCGCAAGTCGCATCCACGGGCTCAAGGAGATCGAGCGCGACATCCGGCAGTTGAAGGACTTGCCCAGGCCGGAGATCGAACTCCGGGTAGACCAGCTCGATGAGGCGCTCATCTTCCGTGGATGTGATGGCGGTGTCGGGCTCGACGACGTTGCGCAGTCCGTGGTGGAGCGGGTGCGGCGATAGCCTGATCTGCTCTGAAAGTTCGATTTGCCGCTGCGCCTGCCGTGCTCGCGCTCGTAACGCCGCGCTTTGCTCCTCGGCAGTTTCGATCTGTTCCTTTCCAGGAGGCGTCGGCGGGATCGGGATCTCGGTCAGCAGGGCCTCGTCAAGATCCGCTCGGAGAAGCTGTCGCTGGCCGTGAGCGTGGAGCCGAATCGTCACCCGCGCGCCCTGGACCAGGAGCTCCCCGAGGTTGCGCACCGATACCTGCAGCGGCGCGATCTTGCGCAGTCCAAGCAGCTTGTCGGTCCGGTCGTAGACCGCCGACTCAAGCAGGCTCAGGTAGAGCCCTACCTGAGCCTCGTACCGCCTACGAGCCACGTCGCCCGGATCGCCGGCGTCCATAAGGGATAGCAGGCGGTGTTCCTCGCGAGCGAGAAGAAGCGAGGTGTACCCGACCACGTCTGGCCTGGTCTCCAGCTCGAACGACGCCGGCAGGACCTCCAACTGCATCGTCGCCGTTCCTCCTTCAGATGTCTTGCTTGCCACCCGAGCATCTCACCCGGGATATTCCATTGCTGTACGCCCGCATTGCGGCGTTGTCCACGGCGGAGGAACTGGGGCCATGCGGGTCGGGGCCGTCGCCCGGCCTGGCCTTCTCCGCCTTGGCAGCTCGACGCGCCGCGGTCAGACGTCCGGCTCGATGATCGGCTTGCCGTGGGTCGACCGGGCCGCACGAGACCGCCGGCCTGGGCCAACTTTCTCGGTCCGGAGTCGGGCAGAGCCGGACGAGCCGATCACGATCGTCTATCGCGGAGACGCGCAGGTCCGAATCCCATGCGGCTCGACACCAATGACCCGCAGCACTTCGAACGTGCCACGAACCCCCTGGTCAGGACACAGACGCGGGGCAGGCGCGCAGGTGTGGAGTAGAGGCAGGTCCCGTCACGCATGGGAACGCGGGTCTATCTGTCGAAACGGTCGAAATCGTTGGTGGGTGGCCCCTGCCACCGCGATAGGCGCTAGCGTCGCGCTGCCGCCCGGCGCATTCGTATGTGGGGTGGGGGCTCGTGTCGGCGGGTCCCGTGCAACATGGGAGCGCGGCCTGAACAGCGGTGATCCGACGTTCGTGGTGCTGGATGGCACCTGGCCGCTGCCGCCACGGGGCAGGACGCTGACCTGATCACTACCGACGACGTCGTGCTGCCCGTACGACCCGCATCGCTGCTGACTTGACGGTGGGAGCGTACTCAGCGTCGCTTCCCGACGAGACCGACGCAACGTTCGGCGTGTGGTGGAGCCCAGCGCAGCTCGGGGAATGTGTACGGTGCTGCGGGTGAGCCGATTCAGCGATCCTGACGTGTCGGTCCAGGACTATCACGTGGACCTTCTGATCGACCTACTCAATCGACGTCCCGAGTTGCATGTTGACGAGCACCCGGCGTGGTTCGACGACTCTGCGCCAGAGCCGTACCTTGAGCTGGTCGATCTCGGTCTCATCGCCGGCATGACGTATACCCTCGACGGCGGCGGACTGGCAATCAGCCTCGGCCCGAAAGTGACCTTGACTGACGAGGGCCGACGCCTCGCGGAAGCGGCCCGCCGCCGCCGAACAGTCGGATCCATCGGCGTGTTCGTCTCCTACGTTCACGATGATGATCGCGAGGTGAACGCATTGTGCAGTGCCCTGGAGGCTGCCGGTGTGCGGACCTGGCGTGACGTTGACCGACTCCTACCAGGCGATGACTGGAAGACCACCATCCGCCGGGCCATCGAGAACGGAGCCGGCTTCATCGCGTGCTTCTCTCAGCACAGCGAAGGCCGAGCGCGATCGTACATGCGTGAGGAAATCATCCTCGCTGTGGAGCAGCTTAGGCTCCGCCCCACTGACAGCGGCTGGTTCATGCCGGTCTTGCTCAGCGACGCCGCGGTCCCTGATACACCGATCGGTGCGGGACGCAGCCTGCGCGACCTGCAGTTCCTGCGTTGGTACGAGGACCCGGACGCCAGCGTGCGCATCCTGCTGGCCGCGATCGAGCGCCTTCATGTCACGTGACCTGCTGCAGGCCCCCGAAGCCGAGCAGCACCGCCGCTGGCGACCTGTGGGCTGGCGCCGTCGGGATGGCTTGCTCTGCTCAGTCGGCAGTTCTTGCTGGGCTAGGCTCGTCGGCGTTGCCGGCGTTTTGCTCGTTGCGGCGGACGATGAAGCCACGAAGGGCGTCGGGAGAGGTGAACACCTGGTAGCCCAGCTCGCCGAGGCGGGCTAGCTTGCTGCCGGGGTCGAGTTCGAGCACGACTGGTTCGCCGAGTCCGGGCTGGAGGCCGTCCGGCCAGAACGCTTCGGCGACGGCCAGCGGTTTTCCGTTCTGTGGGTCGGCGATCTCCGTGTCCAGCTCCGGTTCAGAGCAGCCGAGGGACGACAGCTCGGCCACCAGGTCGCGCACCTGCCGAGCGCGGTCGTCCTCAATGTCCTCGTCGGTTACCACGATCATCGGTCGCAACGGCTCGCCGGTGGGCTTGACCCCGTCCCGCAACTCGGCGAGGAAGCTGTTAGCTGCGCCAGCTAGCAACTCTCGTCGAGCGGCGAGGAAGTCGAGATAGTTGTCGGCCTTCCACAGCTCCCGGTCCATCGGGATCCACTGGCTCTCCAACGCGCCGGGATGCTTTTCCTGCACCTCGGCGAAGTAGTCCTCAGGCGCGCGCTTTCCGATCGACAGGTTGGTCTGCTGGGTCAGGAAACAGAAGTTGGCCACTGCGTTGACCTCGGCCCGCTGGTAGCCGCTCTTGTAGAGCAACGCCTTGGGGAAGATGTGGTGCACCTGGAGGGAGGTGAGGTGTCCGAGCATCTCGCTTTTCAGTGGCAGGCCGGTGCCGAAGTCGCGGGCGTCGAGCACCCGGGTCAGCAGGTACAGCAGCGGGTAGAACCGGGAGCCTCTGCCGAAGCCCTCGAAGTCTTGGCCGTCGATGGTGAGGTTGCCACCGCGCCACCGGGTGAGGCTAGCGATCAACCCGTCGATGCCGTCTCGGTTGAGCGCGTCGTAGTCCTGGGTCAGCACGGTCTCCGTGGAGCCGGCGAACCGGCCGCGGAGGGCGGACTGCACGTACCAGAACAGCATCCGGTCGCGCTGCGCCCCGTCGGCGAAGCCGCCGCCGTTGCGGTACAGGAAACGGGTCACCACGGGGATCGCGTACCGGCCCATCAGGACCCGGTTGTGGTCCAGGCCGAGCCGACCGGACACCACGTCCAGGAAGCCACTGATGTACTTGGCCGACGCGCTCAACGCGGCGGCGAAGTCGTCGGACGAGACGTGTTCCAACGCCTCGAACTGCGCCCGGCCGGTGGCGACGGCGTTGACGTTGCGCAGCAGCCAGTCCAGGTTGAATTCGTAGCCCGCTTTGCCCCATGCCCGCAAGTGTTCGCGCATGGTGGCCCGCGCCTCGGGCCAGTCGGCGCAAAGCTTCGCCAGGGCCAGGTCGCCCTTCGACAGCTTGGTGCCACCCGAGTTAACCCGGTTGAAGATCTCGACGACGGCGTCGATGCCCTTGTCCGCCCCGGTGATCTTCTCCTGGTGGAACTCCCGCTCGAGCATGTTGCGCAGCTTGCTGAGCCGGGTCATGTAGGTCACGATCATCGGTGCAACCGCCGGCTCCCGATGCAACCGCTCGATCTGCTGCTCCAGGCCATCGACGAACAGCGCCGTGACGTCGACCCACCTTGGGTCGCCCTTCATCTTCGCCGGCGCGTAGAACTCGAAGGTCTGCTCCTCGACGTTGAAGCGCAGGCCAGTGAACGCGGCGGCGTCCCCTTCGAAGAAGGCCGGGGGACGGCCACGGATGACCCCGTACAGCGAAGTGATCCGTTGTTGGCCGTCGAGAAGGAGCAGCTTGACACCGCCGCCGACCTGCCCTGTTCCGCGCACCGAGCCGGGGTCGGTCTCGGTTTCCCACACCAGCAGGGCACCGACCGGGTAGCCGAGATAGAGCGAGCGCATCAGCCCACGTACCTGGTCACGGTTCCACACGTAGCCACGCTGGAACTCAGGCAGCAACATTGTGCCCGAGTCGATCTGGTCGAGAATCGTGCCCAGCTTGCTCATCAAACAGCTCCCAGACATAACGCGTGACTTGCCGGGGTGGACACCGGCACGCTACCCGGGTGGAAGACCGACATCCATCCTGGACCAGCGAGAGAACAGGCCCCGTTTCGTCGACCGAATGGGTGAACTGCGGCGAGGCCGAACGCCGCGCAACCCCAGGCCCGGGAACATCGTGCGCCAGGAAACTGGCCGCGGCGCCTGGGAGCCGGCCGGTCAAGACCTTTGCTGACTTTCGGCACCCTGGTTCGCGGACTACTACGGCCCGCCGCCGGATCGACTCATACCACGGCAGGCGAATGCGCACCCTCTTGGCGGTCCGGTACTCGGCCGCTTTCTGGCGTGGGGCGGCTCCGTGGCCGTCGCTTGTCGGACGGTCGAGTTGAGTGCGACGAGGTTGGATACAGGCCCAATAGTCGAGCCTACGAGATCAAGTTACGTATGGCTATCACTCGATTGCAGGTTGTGGTGACCGTGGGAGAGGCGTCAACCTAAGAGATCAGCGTTACGCCGTAGGGGGTTCCATGGCGCACCCCGCACGTCGTCGATCTGCTAGTCCCCGTGCTCCCGCGTTGCGGCTTGTCAAGGATCCCGTCTCCGACGCGGTTGCGACGTTCGGTGCGGTCGTCGCGGAGAAACTCGGTAGGGGCGGCGAGGAGGAGGACCAGCTCCGAGGTCCGCTGGAGGAACTCTTGCGCAAGATGGGCCAGCACTTGGGGATTAAGGCTGTCCCATATGGAGAGGTGCGGTTGAAGACCATCCGCGCACGACCGGACTTCGCCGTTGATGTCGGCGGAGCCAGGGTCGGCTACGTGGAGTTGAAGAGACCGGCGCGCGGCGTGCCCTCGACCTGGCAGCGTCCGGAGCGGAGGGACCGCCAGCAGTGGGAGAAGCTGAAGGTCCTTCCCAACGTCTTGTACTCCGATGGAGTGACATGGGCTTGCTACAAATATGGCCAACTTGCTGGCCCGGTGGTCAAGCTTGACGGGGATCTATACGATGCCAAGCGGCCCCTCGCGCCCAAAGGGTCTGCCTTCGAGGCGCTGATCGAGGACTTCCTTCTATGGGAGCCGGAGCGGCCACGCACCCTTGCCGAACTCATCAACGTTGTCGCCGGTCTGTGTCGGCTCCTGCGCGATGAGGTTGCTGCGATCTTGGCGGATCCACTCCGGGATGTCGCACATGAGGAACTGACCCTGCTCGCGGCTGACTGGCGGGATCTTCTCTTCCCTGAACTCGACGACGTCGGATTCGCCGATGCCTACGCCCAAACTGTCACGTTCGCCCTCCTCCTCGCACGTGTGGACGGGATCTCTTTTGACGAGACACCGGTGCACGAGATCGCCCGTCTACTGGGAAAGAAGCACTCACTCATGGGTCGCGCCCTGGCGGTGTTAACAGATACCGAGGCTACGGACGAGCTTCGCACCATCGGGACGCTCTACCGCGTGATCGGTTGTGTCGACTGGAGCTCGATCGACGATCGTCGCACGGATGTCCATGCCGATCTGTATGAACGGTTTCTGGCTACGTACGACCCTGACCTGCGGCGGCGCAGCGGTTCGTACTACACGCCCCAAGGTGTCGCAGGTGCGCTCGTGGACTTCGTCGACGAAATCCTTCGCGACAGGTTCAAGCGGCCCTGGGGACTTGCTGACGATGACGTGAAGGTAGTGGACCCAGCGATGGGCACTGGTACCTTCCTCGTCGAGGTGCTGAGGTCGGTAGCTGCGACCATCGACGACAAGCAAGGCAGAGGCGCTCGCGCACCACGACTCCGGCGGTTCTTCCAAGAGCGGCTGGTCGGCTTCGAGATCCAAGCCGCGCCCTACGCCGTGGCAGAGCTTCGGCTCCACCAGGCGATGAGGATGCAGTTCAAGACCGAATTGCCAGTGTCAGAGGTGCGATTTCTCACCGATGCGCTGGAGGACCCGGTCAAGCAACAGGGCCGTCTACGAGCCGGCTATCGGGTTATCGAGCGCGCACGGCAAGAAGCGAACCGGATCAAGCGCGAAGTTCCTGTCATGGTGGTAATCGGCAACCCGCCGCACGTCGAAAACACCATGGGTAGAGCGCCCTGGATCGAGAGTCGCCGCAAGACAGCTGTCCAGGCCGGAGATCATCCTAAACGTCCTTCTTTGGACGAGTTCCGAACGCAGGGCGGTGGCAGGTACGAGTCCGACCTTTATGGACTTCCATGGTGTTTCTGGCGCTGGGCGCTGTGGAAGGCATTCGAAGCCCATCCCAGAGAGCCGCAAGGCGTTGTTGCCTTTGTTACGCCAGCCAGTTTCGTTAAGGGAAAGTCGTTCGCGGGGATGCGTGAGTACTTGAGGCGAACCTGTGACGAAGGTTGGATCTTCGAATTATCACCGGAAGGAAACCGCCCGAAACAGAGCACCCGGTTGTTCGGTGTGGACGTCGGGAGGCAGTTGTGCATCGCTATCTTTGCTCGCTACGGAGAGGGTAACCCGAGTGCACGGGCGACCGTCCACACGATAGCGCTTACTGGCACACGGAACGACAAACTGGCACGCCTCCGTGGGTTGCGCCTGGCTGATCCAGGTTGGCTGACATGCCGTGACGACTGGCAAGATCCTTTTCTTGCCAGAGGAGACAGTGCGTGGGACCTCTACCCTGGACTGAAAGACCTGTTTCCCCAGTCATCGCGGGGTGTGACGACTGGTCGAACCTGGGTCTACGCGCCGGACAGAGATACCTTAAAGCGGCGCTGGCGGAGGTTTATCCACAGCAGCGAAGCCATGCGCCGTGAAATGCTTCCTGAGTCCCGAGATCGGAAGATCGACAGCGTTGTGCGCCCCCTTCCGGGCTTCGCGGTGCCGAAGCGAACGCTGGCCAAGGAAAAAGGGCCGCCCCTCGAGGCGGTTAGGGTCGCATACCGTTCGTTTGATCGTCAATGGCTGCTGCCAGATAGTCGACTAATGGTAATGCCTCGGCCGCCACTGTGGGCGGTGCGTTCTCCAGATCAAATCTACATCACCGAACAGAGTAACCATGCGATCGACAGTGGGCCCGGTCTAACATTTACGCATCTCATCCCTGACCTCCACCATTACAACGGTCGTAGCGGACGTGTCTTTCCCCTCTATTGCGATACATCCAGAGAAAGGCCGAATGTTACTCCCGAGCTTTGCGACTTCCTAGGTGACGTGATGGGGTGTCGGCCCGAGGCAACGGACTTGCTCGCCTATGTCGCGGCAATTGTGGCGCACCCCGGATACACTCGGCGGTTCGTACGGGAACTAGAGCATCCGGGTATTCGGGTACCATTAACATCGGATCGTGAGCTATGGGACGAGGCTGTCCGAGTTGGATACGAGATCTTGTGGCTACATACTTTCGGGGAGAGTACCGCCGACCGTAAAAGGCGGCGACCCAAATTCTCCGATTTTGTCGACCGTCATGGTCCGGATGTGGAGGGGGAGATCTCTTACGCTCGCGATGATCTACCGGAGTCCATCACATATGAGGCCCATGGTGAGTCGCTGATCGTCGGGGAAGGAAGGCTCCGCCGGGTCGACGCGCGGGTTTGGGACTACGAAGTCGGCGGAATGCACGTGATTAGGCACTGGTTTAATTACCGCAGTGCGGACCAGCGGTTCCGACGTCGTTCGTCTGTTCTCGATGACGAATCGATACGCGATTGGGGTCACGAGCTCACGGACGAGTTGCGAGAGATCGTCACGGTCCTGGATCGATGCGTCGCGCTGGAACCGCGACAGGACGATCTGCTGACGCGCATTTGCGCGGGTGGGTTGGTGTCCACGTCAAACCTCAAGACAGTTGCGGTGCTCCCGGTCTCGCCCCGCGCCTACAAGCTTCCCACCGGGGATGGGCACTCACCGCCCCCGCTGTTCTGACGTCCTCCACCCATCGGATGGCTTCCACAAGCAAGATGCTTGTGAGTAGCGATGCGTTCTTCTCAGGCTGACATTTTGATTACTGGGATGCCGATGACTTCGACGTCTACGGCCTCGTTGCGCAGCACCTTGACCGCACGGTAGAGCGCCACCTGTGCGAACGTGAAGAGCGTGTCGGCGGTCAGCGTCTTACCGGACTCGAGCGCGATGGCGTAGACGACCTTGTGCGGCCGGAAGTCCAGGTTGATCGCATGGTTGGGCCGCTGTGCCCGGACGAGCTCCACCAGGGCCTCGCGGGCGTCCGTCTCGTATTTCAAGGCGTCTACGGCGACTTCGCCTTGGGCGAACAGGTGGCTGAGCGGCGCGCTGGTGCCGGCCCGCTTGACGTGGATCAGCTCCAGCTCTGGCCCCAGCAGGTCGCACGCCTCGATGCCTCGTCCCCGGGGATGCTGGGCGATGCTCAGATAGCGCCGGTCCAGGAGGACGAAGCGATCGTCGTCGGCCGCCACGCGTTTGTTGTACCGCTCCTCGTCCTCGTCGGTGCGCCAGCCTGGCAGGCTGATGCTCGATGACCTGTCGAGGATCTGCTCGATCTCATTGCGCAGAAACTCGCGGTGCCGGTGGCCGATCTCGTACCAGCCGCCGTCGTGCAGGAGCAGTTGGCTCGCCTCGTACGCGAGCTGCGCCGTGATCCAGTGGGACGCTGCGGCCGATCCGATCTCGTCGCGGCCCTCCGTGTCGGTGTACATGGTGATCCGACCCTTGCGCAGCGCGGTCCAGCGTGAGCCAGCGGGCACCGTGCCGGTCTGCTGAAGGACGTCCGCGAGTGTCAGCTCAGTGGGCCGTGAAGGGCGCTGGCCGGAGTATGGCATCTGGAGGCGGTACGAGCCGGTCCGCTCGATGTCACCGACGAGCCGGCCCGGTACCGCGAGGCCGAGGTCGGCTGGTTCGGCCATCGCCAGCAGTTCGTCAAGTCGACTCTCCAACTCAGACAGTCGTGGGTCGCCCGCCTTGACCGGGCGGATCTGCGTGATGAACTCAAGGTCTGGGTAGGGCGCCTGCTGTCGGCACACCCGGGCGATCTCGCGGAGGTCTGCCACGAGGTTGACCGGGTGGGTTCCCAGGTGGATGCGCAGTGAATCGCTGCCTTCGACTGGTGTCGGCCTGCCGGTGGTGCGGTACGCGGTCAGTCGGCGGTTGCTGGTGCGGCCGCAGACTTGACCAACGATCTCGCCCCATTTGTCGATGCCGTACATGCGGATGTGCTGCCCGCCGGGTACGAAGTTGCGGTCGATGCGGCCGATTGCTCCGAACACCCGGCGGCGTACCTGCTTGATCTCGTTCGGGGCGATCGACCGGACCGCGAAGCCGATGCCGAAGCCTGGGTTCGCCCGGTCCAGGTTCACCATGTGCCGGCCGACCGTGCCGTAGGTCAGCGCGTAGACCTGGCCGTCGACGACCACGAGCAGCGTGCCCCCGCCGCTGCTGTAGCCGACGTCGACGCTTCGCCCGGTCAGGGCGGCGAGCACGTCGCACCACTCGGCACGTTCACGGGGCACGACACCGTGGACCAGCAGTGCCGGCGCGTCGCCAACCTGGCGCTCCTCAACGACGAAGTCGTGGTCGCGTAGGTACCTGTGATCGAGCGCTTGATACAGCCCTTCGATCGTGCTCGTGACGCCGTCGAGCTGGTAGACGGTCGTCTGGTAGGTGGCCGGCGTCGGCTCGCCCGCAGGCGTGCCAGGGTCGCCTGCGGGCAGATCGAACAGCGGCAGCGGTTCCCCGGTCGGGTGCAGTACTTTCACGCTCTCAATGACAACAGCGTTTGTGAACCCTGTCAACAGACATCGTGCTTGACGGGTGTGTAACACTGCTGTGGTGCAGAACAACCCGACCACCACAGCGGCGGAGATCGCGCGGCTTGCCGGCGTCGGCCGCGCTGCGGTCAGCAACTGGCGCAAGCGGCACGCCGACTTCCCAGCTCCGATCGGGGGAACAGCGACCAGCCCTGAGTTCGACCTTGGCGAGGTCGAGCGGTGGCTCCGCGAGCAAGGGAAGCTGCCGGAGCTGTCAAAGATGGACAAGCTGTGGCAGCGGCTGGCCACGGCGGGCGGCAACCACGCCGCCACCCTGGCGGCGGTCGGCGCCCATCTGCTTGAGCGCGAGCGAGGCGAGCAGCGTGAGACGGCCGAGCGCGGTCCGCTGCGCGAGGTGGGCGCCCTCGCTGACGAACTAGGCGCCCAAGCGCTCTTCGACGAACTGTGGCGACGGGCACGTCTTCGTGCCACGCCAGATGAGCTGGCCGATCTCATGGTGGGGCTGGCTGGGGCAGGTACCGGCGCCGTTCTCGATCCCGCGTGTGGGTCAGGCGGCATCCTCCGGGCGGCCGTCCGGGCCGGGTGTGGCATCGCATACGGGCAGGAGATCGACGAACAGCTCGCGCGGCTCACCGGGCTGTGGCTCGCCCTGCATGGCGCCGACGGTGAGGTGCGCAGCGGCGACTCACTGCGGGCTGATGCCTTCGTGGACCGTCGCGTCGATGCGGTCGTGTGCAGCCCGCCGTTCGGCGTCACCAACTGGGGGCAGCAGGAGCTCGGCTACGACCCCCGCTGGGAGTACGGTTCGCCGCCGCGTACGGAGCCGGAGTTGGCGTGGGTGCAGCACGCGGTCGCGCACCTTCGCCCAGGCGGTCGCGCCGTGCTCTTGATGCCGCCCGCGGCCGCCAGCCGCCGGGCGGGCCGGCGCATCCGAGCCGAGCTGCTGCGCCGTGGTGCGCTCCGCGGGGTGGTGGCGCTACCGGCAGGGGCCGCCGCACCGCATGGCGTACCCCTGCATCTGTGGGTGTTGCGGCGTCCAGTGCCCGACGCGCCTGTACCCCCGGCGGTCCTTTTGGTCGACGCGGCGGCGCCGGGGAAGGTGCTGAAGGAGACACAGGCTGAGGTCCTGACCGCCTTCCGGGCTCTGGCGGCGTCGGAGGCCGCGACCGATCTACCCGAGGAGAGCTGGGCCGTACCGGTCATCGAGCTGCTTGATGACGAGGTCGACCTCACTCCAGCACGACGGCGCCCGGCCTTTGCCGGCGAGCGAACCGGCGAACTCCTCGTGCGCGCCCGTGACCGGTTCCGCGCCGCCGTGGAGGAACTACCCCGATTGGTCCCCGACACCACGGCTGCCGATGCCTCGACCGTGCCCGCCGTTTCCGTCGCTGAGCTGGTGCGGGCGGGGGCGCTGGAGCTGCTCGGGCCGCTTCGTGCACCGGCCGGCGCCGACGACGGTGAGCCGGCCGGTGAGGATGGCGAGCCGTCCGTGCTTACCGTTCCAGATGTGCTCGAAGGCCGGCAGGCGTCCGGTCGCGGCGCGGGCCGGCTCAGTCAGCGGATTCCGGTCGCCGTCGGTGATGTGGTCGTGCCGATGATGGCCCGGCAGCTCACAGCGCGCGTGGTGACCGACGCGGGCCCGCTGCTCGGGCACAATCTTTTCCTGCTACGCACGCATCCGGCCGCGCTCGACCCCTGGTTTCTGGCAGGGCAGCTGCGCGCGCCGGCCAACGAACGCCAGGCCAGCAGCCTGTCTGGCACGCTCCGGTTTGACGTCCGGCGGGCCCAGGTACGCCGGCTCCCGCTGACCGACCAGCAGACATACGGCGAGGCGTACCGCCGGCTCGTCGCCTTTGAACGTGCGCTCCACACGGTCGCGACCCTTGGCGCGGAGTTGATCCGCCATGCCACGGATGGCCTGACCAATGGTGCAATTCGCCCTGACGGTCCGGTGACGCCGTGAGCGAAATGTACCTAACATGGTGTCCCAACCGGTTGACCACCGCATCCACCCAACCTGTGATACTTCAGCCACCGTCCGCGAAGTGGGGAGTCGCATGACGCCGGAGTTGACCACTGTTGGGGGTTACAGGCTGGTCAAACCGCTCGGCTCGGGCGGCATGGGAGACGTCTACTTCGCCGTGTCGCCGACCGCCGACCGGGTGGCCGTCAAGCTCATCAAGCATCCCCTGGTGAGCGACCAGACGGTCCGGGAGCGATTCGCCGCGGAGGTGGAAAACCTCAAGACGGTGTACGGATCGCGGGTCGCCCGGCTAGAAGACGCCGACCTCACCGCCGACCCAGCATGGCTCGCCGTCGAGTACATACCTGGCCTCAACATGCGGCAGTACGTCGACGCCCGAGGACCATTGCCCGCGCCCCACGCGGCCATGGTCGGCGCGATGCTCGCCGACGGGCTGGCAAAGGTACACCAGGCCGGGTTGCTGCACCGGGACCTCAAGCCGCAGAACGTCATCCTCGGCCCGGACGGCCCGGTATTGATCGACTTCGGTCTGGCAGTCCTACGCGACCGGGACAGCTACCTGACCGAACAAGGCGCCATCGTGGGTACGCCGGCGTACATGTCACCCGAACAGGTGAAGAGCGAGCGCGAGCTGCCCTCGGCCGCCGACATCTATGGCTTGGCCGCCACGCTGGTGTTCGCACTCACCGGCCACGGCCTCTACCCGTCGACGAACTCGTGGGCGCTGCTGGTGCGCATCACCGATCCGGATGACCAGCCGAACATGACCGGCGTGCCGGCCGAACTGGCGCCGCTGCTCGGGGCGATGCTGGCGTTCGACCCGGCCGCCCGGCCCGCGCTGGACGCGGTCCGAGCCCGGCTGCTGGAGGTGGCCACCGCCGGCGGCGTGTCTGCCTTCGACCGGCGTCGCCAGGTCAGCCAGCTGACCTTCGACCCCGGCATGGAACTCACCGTCCCGCCGGACCTCGAAGATCCGCAGCAGGATCCGGAAGACGTCGACCTCGGCGGATCGGAGAGCAGCGACACACCGGCGCCGCCGACGCTCGCCGAGCCACAGGTGGATGTCGGGTGGCTGATCGAGAAGATGCGCCGCCAATACGCTCGCAGGCCCACATTGGAGGAGGGGTCCCACCGATGACCACTGTGGAGTCGGGCTCGTTCGCGCCCGGCACCCGAATCGAGGTCCGCGACGAGGAGTGGCTGGTCCGCACCGCCAAGCCGACGCTCCACGACGGCGTCATGGTCAAGGCCGTCGGCGTGTCCGAGTTCGTCCAGGACGTGGAAGCGACGTTCTTCACCGGCCTGGACGAGGTCCGCGCGATGCGGCCCGAAGACACCATCCTCGTACAGGACACCTCACCGCGGTTTCGGATCAGCCGGCTCTTCCTGGAGGCGGTCCTGCGACGCACCCCGCTGCCCCGCTCGGAGCGCGGCCTGGCGCTATCCGACCGGTTCCTTCTCGACCCGCTGACCTACCAGCAGCGGCCGGTCGAGCTGGCGCTGTCTGGGCTGCGCCCGCGAATCCTGCTCGCCGACGTGGTCGGGCTGGGCAAGACGCTGGAGATCGGACTGATCCTTGCCGAGCTGATCCGGCGCGGCCGCGGCGACCGGATCCTGGTGGTCTCCCCGCAGCAGGTGCTGGAGCAGTTCCAACGGGAGCTGTGGACCCGCTTCGCGATCCCGCTCGTGCGGCTGGACTCGACCGGCATCCAGCGCATCCAGCAGGAGATCCCGGCCGGTCGCAACCCGTTCACGTACTTCAAGCGGGCTATCATCTCGGTCGACACCCTCAAGGACGCCGGGCAGTTCGGGCACCACCTGGACGCGATCGACTGGGACGTCGTCGTCATCGACGAATCCCACAACTTGATCAACAAGGGCACCCAGCGCAACGAGTTGGCCCGTCGTCTGGCCATCCGGACCGACGCGCTCCTGCTGGCCAGCGCCACTCCGCACAACGGTGACAAGGAGTCGTTCGCCGAGCTGATCTCGTTGCTCGACCCGGCCGCGATCGCCGATCCCAAGAACTACGAAGCCAAGGACATCGCCCACCTGTACCTGCGCCGGACGAAGATAAGCCCGGAGGTACGCGACCAGATCGGCGACCGCTGGGCCGACCGCGGACCGTCGCAGCCGCTGCACTGTGTGGCTACCGACGCTGAGGAGCGTATCTTCTCGGAGTTGACGGAGGTGTGGCTCGCTGGCAAGTGGAGCGACCAGCCGTTAAGAGGCATGGATCGGCTGTTCCCGTACACGCTGCTGAAGTCCTTCCTGTCCTCGCACGTTGCGCTGGCCGCGACGGTGGCCGAACGCCGCAAGAAGGCCACCGGCGCCGAAGACGCCGCGCTGGCTCGCCTGGCCGAACTGTCCTCCGCCATGTCCGATAACGACTCCGCCAAGCTCGAACGCCTGGTGACCGAGCTCAAGGAGATCGGCGTCAAGCCGGGCAGCGCGACACGAGCGGTGGTGTTCTCCGAACGCGTACCAACGCTCAAGTGGCTCGCCACGGTGGTGCCCGGACGGCTCGGCCTCGGCAGTGCCGCCGTGCGGGTGCTGCACGGCGGCCTGGCCGACAAGGACGAGCAGACCGTACTGCAGGAGTTCGAGTCGGAAGGCAGCCCCGTGCGGCTGCTTTTCACCGGTGACGTCGCGTCCGAGGGCGTCAACCTGCATCAGCAGTGCCACCACCTGATCCACTACGACATTCCCTGGAGCCTGATCCGCATCGAACAGCGCAACGGCCGCGTCGACCGCTACGGCCAGCGCCATCAGCCGCAGTTCCGGGCGCTCATCCTCACCTCGAAGGTGCCGGATGCGAAGGACGACCGGACCGTCGCGGAGAAACTGCTCGAACGCGAGGAGGTCGCCCACCGCAGCCTCGGCAGCGTCGAGGCCGTCACCGGTATGTACGACGCCAAGGTGGAAGAGGACCGCCTGGTCAAGGACCTGCTCGCCGGCAAGACCGTGGACGAGTCGTACGCCAGTGGTGCGGCGGAATACGACGTACTCGCGGACCTCATGGCGGCGGTGGGCGAAGCTCCGGCGGCGGCCGAGGTGCCGAAGGCGCGGGTACCCAAGCTTTTCGACTCCACCGGCGATTTCGTCGACGTGGCGCTGCGTGAGCTGTACGACGACAGGCCCGAAGACCGCATCGACCTGCGTCGGGAGGACGAGCTGATCACGTTCCTCGCGCCCGACGATCTGGTGCAGCGATTGCTGGATCTGCCGCGCTCCTACCTCAAGGCGCACGAGGAGCGTGACAAGCTGCGGCTACGGGTCACCCTCGACCGCAAGCTGGCGCAGCGGAAGCTTGACGACGCCCGCAAGGCCGAAGCGGCTGTATGGCCGGACATCGCCTTCCTGAGCGATGTGCACCCGATGATCGATTGGCTCGTGGACAAGGTGCTCATCCGCCTGGGCCGCCAGCAAGCGCCGGTCCTGGAGGCCGATGTGGACGGTCCAGTCTTCCTGATCCAGGGCGTGTACGGAAACCGCCTTGGCCAGCCCACCGTGGTCGAGTGGATGGCCGTCTCCGGTCTGCCGGACCAGTCGGTCATCGCATCGATGGACGAGGCGCTCGTCGCCGCCGGCGTCGGACCAGCCATGGTCAACCGGGCCACGCCGATCCAACTCGGTCCGGTGCAGGAGCTGGTGCCGGTAGCTGTCGCAGCGGCCCGCGACCATCTCGCCGCGAAGCGCGACGAGTGGGCCGAGGCGAACGCCGAGCCGCTGCGCCGGTACCGCGAACGCCTTGTCCACTTCGAACAAGCCAGTCTCCTCGACGAGCTGTCTGCCCCGCGCCGTAGGCGAGTTCACGCCACAGTGGACGAGCAGAACGACCTCCTGAATCGTCTGGAGACCTCAGGCACGCCCTTGTTGCGGGTGCTCGCCGTCCTCGTCACGCCTTCGGAGAACGCCGCATGAGTTTCGAATCATTGACCAACCGGGGCGAGTACCTCTCCGCGCACTATCTCGCCGAGGTGCTCCCGGCCACACTCAAGGGCGGTTTGTTCAAACAGTGGGCCGAAGATGAGAAGGGTGGCCGGCTCACTCCGCGGGCAGGGCTGCGCGGCTGGCGCCGGGACTACTTCAACGCCAAAACCGAGCTGGCCGACCTGGAGCTCTACGACCCCGAACGGCTCCGCAAGGTGCATGGCGAAATCCTCCGGCGGCTCGGCTTCGACCCGCAACCACAGGTCCGCACCATCGAACGGGCCGGACACGAGCACCAGATCCCGGTCGCCCCCGCCGAGCAGAACACCGGTCACGGCAGCATCGGGCGGGCCTGGGGGGAGGCCGCGCACACCGCCGCCGCCCGGGAGCCGGCCGGCGCCGGCCCCCTTCTCGACCCCGTCACCCTCGCCGACGGCACCGTGATCGATACCGGAGCCAAGCTGGCATCCTGGCTGTTCGCCGCTGAGCAGCCGCCCCGGTACATCCTCATTCTCAGCGGTGGCGTGATCACACTCGCCGACCGCAGCGTCTGGGGTGAAGGGCGCTACCTCGCGGTCAGCCTCGACATCGCTTACGGCCGCAACAACGACAAGGAACTAGACGTCATCGCGGCGCTCTTCGGCGCCGACTCGCTTCGTCCGCCGGCAGAAGGCGGCACCGAGCCGCTGGCCGACCTGGTCGCCGGCTCCCGGCAGCACGCGGTCGGCGTCTCTAGCGAGCTACGCGAAGGGCTGCGCGTATCCGTCGAGCTGATCGCCAACGAGGTGCTGGACCGCATCCGGCAGGCCGGCCACCAGCCGCAGGAGATCATGGAACTGGACGATCTCGCCAAGGAACTGGGCCGGGAGGCGCTGCGGTACCTGTACCGGATCCTCTTCCTCCTCTACGCCGAGGCACGGCCGGAGCTGGGCGTCCTGCCGGTCAACGACCCCGAGTACGTCGAGGGCTACAGCCTCGCCCGCCTGGGCGACCTGATCTACCGGCGGCTGGCACCGACCGCCGAAGGCGGATTTCACCTGTACGAGTCGCTCGACCTGCTCTTCCGAATGGTGAACGACGGTCACCGGCCGCGCGCCGGCCAGACGGCGGGGGAGAAGGACAGCGAAGACGTCGGCCTCCGCTTCGAACCGCTGCGCTCCGACCTCTTCCTCCCCGAGAAGACCAAGCTGATCGGATGGCAGATCCCACGGCCGGGCAGCGACCCCGACGACCCCGACGCGCCGAAGCTCGACACCCGGCTCCGGAACAAGACCCTTTACCAGGTGCTGCGCCGCCTGATGCTCAGCAAGGGCACCAAGAAGGGGCGCGGCGGCTTCATCTCGTACGCCCAACTGGGCATCAACCAGCTCGGCGCGGTCTACGAGGGACTGATGTCCTACACCGGCTTCGTCGCCACCGAACAACTCTACGAGGTGGCCAAGAATGGCGACGCCAAAGACGGCTCCTGGATGATCCCAGCCTCCAAAGTGGAGGAGTATGACGACAACGTATTCGTCTACAAGGAGAACCCGTACACCGGCGTACGCAGCCGGGTCACCTACGACCCCGGCCAGTTCGTCTACCGGCTCGCGGGCCGCGACCGGCAGACCAGCGCCTCCTACTACACACCCCAGTCACTGACCGAGGTCACCGTCCAGCTCGCCCTGAAGTACCGGCTGGACCAGGACGGCACCGTGACACCAGCCCGCGAGCTGCTGGACTGGACGATCTGCGAGCCGGCGCTCGGCTCCGGCGCGTTCCTCAACGAGGCCATCAACCAGGTAGCCGCCGAATACCTCCGCCGCCAAGCCCGCGAACTGGAGGTCGAGCTCGACCCGGAGGAGTACCACCTCGAACTCCAACGCGTAAAGGCATACATCGCCCTACACAACTGCTACGGCGTCGACCTCAACCGCACCGCCGTCGAACTGGCCGAGGTGTCGCTGTGGCTCAACGTCATGCACCCCGGCCTGCAAGCACCGTGGTTCGGTCTACACCTGCGACGCGGAAACTCGCTCATCGGCGGCGCCCGGCGCCTCTACAAGCCCGAGCAACTCGCCGACAAGTCCTGGCTCACCACCGCCCCCGAGGACAAGCCGTTCCGCGACGGCGAGATCGAGCCCGGCACCATCCACCACTTCCTCCTGCCAGCAGACGGCTGGGGTGCGGTCGCGGGGGAGAAGGAGGCCCGCGAACTCGCGCCCACCGAAACCGAGCGGCTAAAGAAGTGGCGCAGCGCGATCCGGAAGCCACCATCGGCCAAGGGCAAGCGCAAGGAGCCGTCCCAGGTGGCCCGACTCCAGGCCCTCGCCGGACGCGTCGAGTACCTGTGGCAGCTCGTGCGCCAGCGGCTGGAGATATCCGAAGATGAGATTCGACGCGACATCAAGGTCTGGGGCGCCGACGACCTGCCGCCGGTAAGGCAGGCGGTGCCGCGCGAGAAGATCCTCGCCGACCTCACCACGCCCGGCACGCCGTACTGGCGGCTCAAGACGCTGATGGATGTGTGGTGCGCGCTGTGGTTCTGGCCGCTGGACAAGGTCGGCCTGCTCGATGGCTCAGACCCCGTGTACCCCGCCGGGCCCGTCGAGGTCACCCACGTCAAAGACATGCCCGTGTACGACGAGCCGGTGAGCTTCGAGTTGCAGGATCTCTTCGGGGAGGTGGCTCCGCAGCAACTCAAGCTCCCCACCAAGCCGACCGGCACGCGCCAGTACACGGTGGCCGAGCAGCTTCGGAAGCAGGTGCCGCTGGCGGACCTGGACGATTGGCTCGCCTTCGCCGAGGCACTGATCGGCCGCTCAGACATCCCCGCCGGGTCCCTGATCAGCGACTTCTCATCACTGTCCGAACTGGAGGACTACGAGGACGTCCTGCCCGGCCTGATGGGCATGGACGCGGCCTACCGACTCGCGGACCGCTTCCCCTGGCTCCAAGCAGCTGAGGGCGTCGCCGAACAGCAGGGTTTCTTCCATTGGGAGCTGACGTTCGCGCAGGCGTTTTCCAAGGGCGGCTTCGACCTCCAAGTAGGAAACCCACCTTGGGTACGGCCCGACTGGAAAGAGGACGTTGTACTTGCGGAGTGCGACCCGTGGTTCCAGCTGGCGGCCGAGACGTCGGTCGGCATCCGGCAGAAGCGGCAAGCGGCGCTGATGACGGAGCCGTGGCCACGCGCTTACGTGCTTGGCGAGTTGGCTGCGAATGCGGGACTGGGTGCCAGTCTCGGCGGTGCCGTAGCATATCCGCTGCTCGCGGGCACTCAGTTGGATCTGTACCGGGCGTTCATGTGTCGAGTGTGGGATCACCTCGCCGAGACCGGCACGGCCGGTCTGATCCACCCAGACAGTCATTTTAGCGGCGGCCGTGAGGGTCCGTTGCGAGCAGCTGCCTACCACCACCTCCGCCTTCACGCGCATTTCCAGAATCGGCGTCTGCTGTTCCCAGATATTGACTGGAACCGCCAGTACTCCGTGAACATCTATGGCCGCTCACAGGAGATCTCGTTCCTCCACCTCAGTTGGCTCTTCGATCCGACGGTTGTGGTGGAATCGCTTACGCACGATGGGTCCGGCGAGGCGCCGTCGATCAAGCATAACGGGGCGTGGGACCTACGCCCACATTCGTCGAGAGCGGTCAAGGTTGACCGAGCACGGCTGGCCACCTGGCAGCGCTTGCGAACCGAGGTCGACGAGCCCATGGAACGGACGCCGCTATTGTTCCCAGTTAGCGTGGTCGAGGAAGGTGCGATCGCGGCTCTCACTACGGTTCCCAGGCGGCTGGGAATGCTCGGTCCGCGAATCAGCTCTGGCTTTAACGAGGGCAAGAGCGTCAAGGACGGGGTCATACGCCGGGCGCTAGACCGGCCATCGCGGTGGGATGGCGTCATCCTGCGCGGGCCGCAAATCGGCGTCGCCACGCCGTTTGCAAAACAGCCTCCAAACACAGGAACCTATGATCCGCTCATCGACATTACGGCGCTCGCCGCCGACGGAGTGCCCGCCACCGATTACGTGCGTGCGTGTACACCAGAACGGTTTACGGCTGCGCAGGACCTGTGGGATGGGCGACCTTATACCGAATCCTACCGACTTGCCTGGCGTACTATGGTCCCGTACAACACGGAGAGGTCACTGTTCGCCGCGATCATCCCGCCAGGAACGATGCATATTGACGGCGTCCATTCGTTGGCGATGCGGCGAGAAGTCGATACGGTTCTCGCCGCTGCCTTCTGGGCAGCCCTCCCGCTGGACTACTTTCTGCGTATAACAGGCCTGAGTAACTTCAAGAAGGCCGAGGCTAGGATGATGCCGGCTGGCTCGGGGAATCACCCACTTGCCGTGCCAGCACTGCTTCGCATTCTACGGCTCAATTGCCTGACGGAAGTCTATGCAGACCTCTGGTATCGGCTGTTCGAGCCTAGTTGGATAGGCGAGTCGTGGGCTTGCGAGTGGGACGGGCTCAACGCTCTGAACCGTTCAGGTTCTGGCCAGTTACGGGGGGCATGGGGAATGAGCACGCCACTCCGCGACGAGCGGGCGCGCCGTGCGGCGCTCGTTGAGCTGGACGCGCTGGTGTCGGTGTGGCTCGGAATCGATGCGAGCCAGCTCACTGCGCTGTACAAAAGCCGTTTTCCGCAGTTGGTTCGATACGAGGCACTGACCTGGTTCGACGCTCGCGGAGAAAAGATCGCCGAGCATCGCAGCGCATTTGGGTGGAAGCAGACCAAGGAAACTTACCAGCAGTTGATGGCGCATTTGCATGATCCCAAGGGGAATCCACCGCCCGACGGGTACACGCCGCCGTTCTACAAGGCGGACCGGGAGAACGAGTACCGTCAGGCGCACGCCGTCTTCAGCAAGCGCCTGCAAGACGCCATCGACGCGGGCTGGCAACCCTCATGAGGCCCACCATCGCCGCCGACACGCTGCGGAAGAACCTCACCCAGTACCTGACCACCACCTTCGGTCTGACCGAGTCGGCTGTACGCGATGGCCTGGAACGCTTCCTCACCCACCCCGAGCAGGGTATCTTCCGCGGGCCGTACCTGCGGATTCGCACTCCCTTCCGCCCGGCGGACGGCGACTGGCGCGCACACCTGGAGTGGACGCCGCCCGACTTCGCGCCCTATCTCCACCAGGCCAAGGCGTTCGCGCGACTGTCCACACTGCGCACGCCGGCTCAGCCCACCTTGATCACCACCGGCACAGGCTCTGGCAAGACGGAGTCGTTTCTCATCCCGGTGCTTGACCACTGCCGTCGTGCCAAGCGGCAGGGCAACACAGGCGTCAAGGCCGTTCTGCTGTACCCGATGAACGCTCTCGCCACTGACCAGACGCAGCGGATCAATGAGCTGTTGTCTGACCCAGCGCTCAGTCAGGTGACCGCGGGCCTCTACATCGGCGACGTGGCCGCGATCGAGTACGCGCATGTGATGACGAAGCGATCGGAGATGCGCCGCAACCCGCCGGACATCCTTATCACCAACTACAAGATGCTCGACCTGCTGCTCCAGCGCGCCGACGACCTGCCGCTATGGGAGGGCGCGGACCCGGCGTACGTGGTGCTGGACGAGTTCCACACCTATGACGGCGCGCAGGGCACGGATGTGGCGATGCTGCTGCGACGGCTCGCCGCTGCGCTGGGGTTGTCCCGATCGGACCGTCCGCTTGGGACGATGTGTCCGGTCGCCACGTCCGCCACGTTGGGGGAGGGCGGTGGCAAAGACGGGCACACCGCGATTCGTGAGACTGCCGAGCAGGTCTTTGGCGTCGCCTTCGACGAGGATTCGCTGGTCGGCGAGGACAGGTACGATGCAGCCGAGTTTATCGCCGAGCAGGACTTCAGCCTGCCCTTGCCCGATCCGGAGGCGCTTGCCGCGGTCGACGACCGCGACGGCGATCCGGTGCCTAGGGCGGCTGAGTTGCTGCTCGGCGAGGACTGCACCGACGACCCGGTGCGGCTCGGTGGCCTGTTGCGCCGGCATCCGCTGACGAAGGCGGTGCTTGACTCACTGGGGCCGCAGCCGCGCACGTTCGGCGAGGTCATCGACATCTTGCCGCGCAAGAACGCCACTGGCTGGGGCAGCGCGATGAAGACCCGACCCGAGATTACGGCGAAGGCGCTGGCACGGTTTGTCAGCCTGCTGTCGCTGGCCCGGCACCCGGACGTGTTGGGGCGACCACTGCTGAACATCGAGACCCACTTGTGGGTGCGTGCGGTGACGCGGCTGCTGCGCGGTGTCGGCCACGAGACCACGTTTGGATGGTACGGCGAGCCGCCGCGCGACCTGGATCCGTTCGCTCCCGAGATTGACGCCGTCGTGGCGGACGCGCGGCACCAGCGGCTGCCCGCCATCTATTGCCGCCACTGTGGACGGTCGGGCTGGATGGCGCTGTCGCCGGAGAAGGACCCGCAGGAGCTGGACACCGATCCGGACAAGATCTATCGGGCCAGCGTGGGCCGAGACAAGCGGCGAATCCGGGCGTTCATCGCCGCCAGCGATGACGAGGTCCGGGACCGGGACCGGGGCCTGCTGGTGCTCGAATACGGCCGCCGTGTGCGCCCGTTCGACCCGGCCCGCGACCGGAGGCGGACCGACGAGGCGATCGTCGTGCTCGGAGACCTGGGCGGCATCGACGCGGCGGACAAGGACCGCTGCCCGTCGTGCGAGATGGACCACGGCATCCGGTTCATGGGTGCTGGGCTGGCCACACTCGCGTCAGTGTCGATCACGCAGCTCTTTACAGGCGGTGAGCTCGCGCCGGCTGAGCGCAAGACGTTGCTGTTCAACGACTCCGTGCAGGACGCCGCGCATCGTGCGGGGTTCGTGGCCAACCGGTCGTACGCGTTCTCACTGCGCTCGCTGCTGGCCAGCCAGTTGCAGCCGGGCGAGCCGGTGGGGCTCGACCAGTTGATCGTGGACATGATCGGCGCCGCGGTGCGACTGGAGATCTTGTCCACTGTGGTCCCGCCGGACCTGCATGACCAGCCAGGCGTCGACAGTCTGCTCGCCGGCGAGGACGCTGGTACGCGGGAGACGTGGACGTTGATCGCCGAGAGGCTGGCGTTTGCGGCTGTGATGGAGGCCGGGCTGCGTGCCCGGCAGGGCCGGACGTTGGAGCTGACCCGGACGGTAGCGGTGGAGGTGGTGCTCGACGATCCGACGCAGGCGGCGGCGCTGTGCCGCGACGTACACCTGACCGGCGCTGGCGAGGTGGGCGATGCACTGCCAGACGCCGCCCGCTATCTGGCTTTCCTACGTGGACTGTTGGAGCGCCTGCGTACCCGGGGCGCGATCTACCACGAGTGGCTTCGGCCCTACCTGCGGCGCGGCGGCATGCGCTGGCAGGTGTGGGGTGGCCGGCCGGCCGGGATGCCGGCGTTCCCACGTGGCCTTTCGGCCCCGGCTTTTCTGATGACCACACCCAAGACGAGGTCCGAGTTCGACGCGATCACAGCGCGCGGAAACTGGTACCAGGACTGGGCCAGTCGCAGCCTGGGCCTGGACCAGCAGCAGGCGTCCGCCTATCTTTCGCGGCTGCTGCCCGCGCTAGCCGCCGCCGGGATCGTCGCGGCCAGCGACACCGAGGACGGCAACCGGGTGTACGGGTTGCTCCCCGGCCACCTGAACGTAACGCTGCTGGATGACGGGGCGGCGGTGGCGGCCGGGGTGGGGTGCGACACGTGCCATTGGCAGCAGACCGAGCACCCGGACCGGGTCAGTGACTGGATCGGGCAGCCTTGTCGACAGTACCGATGCACCGGGCTGTTGCGGGCGGCGCTGGACGACACCGCGGCGACCGACTACTACCGCCGGCTCTACCTGGACGCTGGCGTGTTTCGGGTCGTGACCGGCGAGCACACCGGCATGCTGACCCGGGCGCAGCGGGAGACCGTCGAGCGGCAGTTCCGCGATGGTGCCCGATACACCGACCCGAACGTCCTGTCCTGTACGCCAACCCTGGAGATGGGCATCGACATCGGCGCGCTGTCCGCGATCGTGCTGGCGTCGCTGCCGAACGGCCCGGCGAACTACGTCCAGCGCGCCGGCCGCGCCGGCCGGCGCAGCGGCAACGCGTTCGTGCTCACGCTGGTCGGCCGCTCCGAGCGGGAGCGGTACTACCTCACCGAGCCGCGAGACATGATCGCCGGACAGATCGTCCCGCCCGGCTGCTTCCTGTCTGCCGTGGAGATCTTGCGCCGGCAGTACCTCGCGCATCTGATCGACCTCGCCGCGCGCGACCGCCTGTCCGGTGTGCTGCCGCTACCACGCCGGGCGAGCGTCCTATTCGGATCGAGCGGTTGGCTGGCCAGCCTCGCCCAGGCCGGGCAGCGGGACGGCTCCCGTCTCGTGGAGCAGTTCCTCGCCCTGTTTGGCGAGAAGATGACCCCGGCCGCTGCCGCGCAGCTGCGGGAGTTCGCCGACACCGGCATCGTCGCCCGTGTCAAGGAGGCCGAGGAGGCGTGGGAGAGTCGCCTGGCCGATCTGCGGCACCGGTTGAAGGCGATCGATCAGGCGGCCAGTTCGTTGGTCGCGGCCGACCCCGACCACGCCCGGGAGTTGCGGGTCCTGCGCTCGGAGGCGCGGGCGGTGCGGCGGCGGCTCAGCGAGATCGGCTCTGCTGCCGCGCATGCGACGCTCGTCGAGTTGGGTCTGCTTCCCAACTACGCGCTGATCGACACGCGTACGCTACTCGAAGCCACCCTCACCTGGGAGGAGCAGGCGCCGGACGGCAGCCGCCGATTCCACAGTGAACTGCGTGAGTACGAGCGGCCGGCCCGCCAAGCGCTGGTGGAGATCGCACCAGGCAACACGTACTACGTGCGTGGCTACCAGCATGAAATTTCCGGCCTGGACATTGGCCCGGTCGACCGGCCTGCGTACCAGATGTGGCGGGTCTGCGCCCAGTGTGGGTACGTGCGCACCCACCTGGCGCGCGAAGACACGACACCGTGCCCGCGCTGCCACGACAAGGGCATCGCCGACCACGGCCGGCTGTTCACCGTGCTTCGGCCTACGCGGGTGCTGTCCCGGGATAAGCGTGACGACGCCCGTATCCGCGACGATAGCGACGACCGGGAACGCCGCTATTACGCCACCACGGTCGCGGTCGACGTGGATCCCGACCGGGTCGAGTCGTCATGGCGGCACAGCCGTGACACCTTCGGGGTGGACTACACCCGGCAAGCGATGATCCGGCACTTCAACCTCGGCGCTGCGCGGTTTGACCGCGCCCCGGAGCCGTTCGCGGGCGAAGAGGTGCGGATCAACACGTTCCACACCTGCGTATCGTGCGGCGGCACCACAGTGGACGGTGTTGCCGCGACCGGTCTGCAGCTTGCCGCGCAGGCGTCCGGCTCGGCGGTGCTGCCCGGCGCGGAGCACCATCGGCCGTGGTGTCCTTACCGCCGGTCGGCGGGCGTCGACAACCATGTCGATCTCATCCTCGCGCACGAGCTGCAGACCGAGTCACTGCGCATCCTCATCCCCGCGGTCACGGCAGTGGTCCAGGAACGGGTGACGTCGTTCGCCGCCGCTATCCGGCTTGGCATAGCCGCCGAGTACGGCGGAGACCCGGCACACCTGCGGATTGTCAGCGCCACCATGCCTGACGGCCAGAGCGGCGGCACCCGTCATTTCGTCGTCGTCTACGACATCCAGCCGCAAGGCACCGGCTACCTGCACCGGCTGGCGCGGCCGGAGGAGTTCCGCGGCATCCTGCAACAGGCGCGTCAGCTGATCGCCAGCTGCGTTTGCCAGCATGAGGGCCGACCCGCGTGCCATCGCTGCCTTCTCCGGTACGCCCGCGATGAGGAGTTCCCGCTGATGAGCCGGGACGAGGCGGTCGCGATGCTCAACCGACTGCTGGATGGCTGGCAGGTCCAGGAAGGCACCCGTACTGATGAGATCTCGCTCATCCACCAGGTGGAGAGCGAGCTGGAGATGCGTTTCCTCAACAAGCTGATGGCGCGCGCCGGCCTGCCCCAGTCTGGTCTGCGGATCGAGAAGCGCACGGACCAGAACGGCGCCCGCGTCGCGGACCTGCGGTTTGTCGCCCCGAATGGCCGGGACGTGACGCATTGGCAGATGAGACTGCAAAACACCATCCGCGGCACCCGGCCCGATGTGCATTTCACCAGGCTCGATGCGTCTTCGCCGGATGTGGCGGTCTATCTGGATGGTTTCAAGTATCACGCATCGGCGCAGTACAATCGGCTGGCTGATGATGCGGAGAAGCGCGCCAGGCTGCGCGCCCACGGTTACCACGTCTTTGCCCTCTCCTGGGATGACGTCGACACCTGGGACAGCGGAGACGCCGGACGGTGGATGCCGTATGGCGGTGAGGCCCAGCGCGCCGCGCGGGAGGTGTACCGGCAGACCGCAAGCGGTGCCGACCCTACGGACCTCGAGCGGTACGTCTGGACCAACCCCGTCGACCTGCTGATGAGCTTCCTTGCCAGCCCAGACCCGACGCGGTGGCGAAGCCGCGCCGAGGCGACCCTTGCCGGCCTGCTCAAGCAGGCTCAGGAGAAGACGGCGACCGACTCGGGCGGCGTCTGTGAGCGCATTCTCGCCTTGGTCCGCGGGGAGCCGCTGCCGGCTGCCATACCCGGAAAGATCGCGCTGTTCCGGGCGGGGGCCCGGGCAGCTGGCCCCGGGACAAGGGGGGCCGCCGCCCGCACACCGCCCGGGGCCTGGTCGGCGCTGACGGCCGCCAACGACACGCCGGCAGCGGTGGCCGGTGACGGCCACCGTGAGCGCTGGATGGCCTGGTTGAGGTGGGGAAACATCGTCCAGTTCCTGAACGGCGCGGGCGGTGACGGTGGGCAACTATCACTTTCTACTGTGGACTTGTTCGACCCGGTGGTGCTGGCCGTTGCTGAAGGCACCGGCCTCGTTGGGGTGCGGCTGCCGCTGGACGAAGAGACCGCTTCATGGCTCGGCGCCGGACCTGAGCAGGTGCTTGCGGAACAGGCCGAGATGGCCAGCGACTCGCCGTGGCAGCTGGTGCTGCAGTACATGGACAGGGAGGAGTCCGCATTGGAGACGCTCGTGCGCAGCCTGGTGCGGCGCGGAGCCCCGCCACCCGTGGTCGGCTACGAGCTCGGCGATCAGGCGTGGCCGGCCGAGCTGGCCTGGCCCGAGCACCGCATCGCTATTGTGCTCGCGGGCTCGCCCGACGATCCGGAGACAGCTGATCGTGACCGAGCCTACGCGGATCTTGGTTGGCATGTACGCACGGCCAGAGAGTGGACGGTCGAAGAGCTGACCGCTGAGCTCGCCACCACGGGTGCGGGAGGACATCGATGAACACCGGGGCCACACTGCGGATGCTCGACCGCGCAGACAAAGAGATCATGAAGCTTTCCCGTGCCGACATCGGCGCGGTGTACGAGTTCATGCACAAGTTCCGGCACAACCCGGATAGCCCTGGCCTGAATCTCAAGGCCCTCAATAGCGAATCCCGTCTGATGTCCGCGCGGGTCAACCGCGACTACCGCGCCCTGCTGCTGCACATCGCCGATCGCGACTACCTGCTGGTCGCTGTGGAACACCGCAGTGCGGTCTACGACAACCTCGACCGGTACGCCTACCGCGTCAACCGGGTCACCGGCGGCATCGAGGTGGTCGACCTCGCTCCGGTCGGGGACAGCATCGTCGGGCGCGTGCTGCCGCCGGTGCCGCAGCCTTCGCCGAAGCCGCTCTTCGCCGCGTACACAGACGCGCAGCTGGTTGAGCTCGGTGTCGCTGAGCCGTTGTTGGAGCAGATCCGCGCGTTGACGACCGAGGCGGACCTGCTCGAACTGCTCGACCGTGCGCCCCAGCTCACCACCGACGTGCTTTTCGCGCTCTTCGACGGCAAGTCGTACGAGGAGGTGTTCGAGCAGGTCACCAACCCGGTTCGGGTTGATGAGCCGGTCGACACTGAAGACTTCGCGGCTGCGGTACATCGTCCGGCTACGCAGGTTTCCTCCGACGACGAAGCGCTGCAAGCCATGCTGGGCGAGTCGTTCGAGCGGTGGCAGGTCTTCCTGCACCCGACGCAGCGAAAACTCGTCGAGCGCAACTACAGCGGTCCGGCCCGAGCAGGCGGTGGACCCGGCACCGGTAAGACGATCGTGGCCCTGCACCGCGTCGCACACCTAGCAAGGCGCCTGCCCGCCGGGGTGGACAAGCCGATCTTGCTCACCACGTTCAATCGGAACCTGGCCGCCGACCTGCGTACGCGGCTTGTTGCACTCGGTGGCCAGGAACTCGTCTCACGCGTCGACATCGTCAACGTGGACCGGCTGGCCAGCCGGGTTGTGGCCGAGGCTAAGGCTGGTGCCGGCAAACGTGTCGTCGACGACAACAAGGTGCCTGAGTTATGGCACAACTTCCTGGTGGAGACCGGTGAGTCCGGTTGGGACGCCGAGTTTCTGGCAGCGGAGTGGACGCAGGTGATCCTCGGGCAGGTTCTCAACTCCCGTACCGACTATTTCCGGGCCCGCCGGCCCGGCCGCGGCCGCAGCCTCAGCCGCATCGAGCGCGACGATGTCTGGCAGCTCACCGAACGGTTCACCACCTGGCTCGACGGCCAAGGCATCTGGACCTGGCGCCAGGTCGCGGAACGCGCCGCGCGGCTGGAGATGGACCGCGCCGCTCGAAGCGTGCCGTCAGCGGACGAGAGCAGCGGCGGATTCCTGCGCCACCGGTACAGGCACGTTGTCGTCGACGAAGCCCAGGACCTCAGCGCCGCCCACTGGAAAATGCTGCGCGCGATGGTCGCATCCGGATCCGATGACATGTTCATCGTCGGCGACACACACCAGCGGATCTACGATAACCACGTCACCTTGGGCAGCCTAGGCATCAACATCCGCGGTCGTTCCTCCCGGCTCACCCTCAGCTACCGCACAACCAGGGAGATCCTCGCCGCCGCCTTGGAGATCATGAGCGGCGAGACGTACGACGACCTGGACGGCGGTGAAGAGAATTTGGCCGGCTACCGGTCCCTGCTGCGCGGCAACCGGCCGACCTTCCGCGGTGCACCCACCGCCGCCAAGGAGCGCGATCTGGTCGCGGACCAGCTGCGCGCGTGGGGCAACCCATCTGACGGGTCGGTGGCCATCTGTGTGCCGACCCGCGAGATGGCAGCCGATCTCACCGCCCGACTCGCGGCCGATGGCATACCGGTGGTGGAGATCGGACCGGACGGGCCGAAGAGCGCTGATGGCGTGCACGTCGGCACGATGCACCGCTTCAAGGGCCTGGAGTACCAGCGCATGATCATCGCTGGCGTGAGCGACGGTCTGGTGCCACGACAGATGATCAGCCGGTTCCGTGCCAGCGACCCCAAGCGGTACCAGCGTGAACGCCAGCGAGACCGATCGCTGCTCTTCGTCGCCGCGACCCGTGCCCGCGATGAACTGTCGGTTTATTGGCACGGCAACCCCAGCCCGTTCCTGACTGCCCGCCTTGTACAGCAAGATGGCGGCTGACGGTTTCCACACCAACGTGGGAAGCAGGTGGCGGTGCAGGCGGGGGCACGGATCGGCGATAGGTACGAGCTGACATATCCGATCGCCCGGGGCGGCATGGGCGAGGTATGGGCGGGCTACGACGCCAACCTTGAGCGGTCGGTCGCCGTCAAGTTCCTCCGGCGCGAACTCCTGGCCGACGACGAGCGGGAGGTCGCGGTCAAGCGCTTCATGCGGGAGGCGCGGGTCACCGCCCGACTCGATCACCCTGGCGTGCCGACGATCCACGACGTCGGCTCCTACGACCGGAACGTGTACGTGGTGATGCAGCTCGTCCCCGGCATCGTGCTGGCCGACCTGATCGCCGAGCGCGTGCAGCTCCCCGTGCCCTGGGCAGCCGCTATCGGCGCCCAGGTCTGCTCGGTGCTAGCCACCGCGCACGCCGCGTCGCTGGTACACCGTGACCTCAAGCCGCAGAACATTATGGTGACCCCGGCCGGTCAGGTGAAGGTGCTCGACTTCGGAGTGGCGGCGCTGTTGGAGTCGGCCGAGATCTCGCGGCTAACGGCGAGCGGCCAGACCCTGGGCACGCCGGCATACATCGCACCCGAGCAGGTGCAGAACGAGACGGTCGGACCGCGCGCCGACCTCTACGCGCTCGGCTGCGTCCTCTTCGAGACGCTGACCGGATCGCCGCCGTACCCGGCGGACAGTCCGGTGGCCATCGTGCACCGGCACCTGTACGACCCGATACCTTCGGTCGTCGATCATCGGCCCGATGCGCCCGATGACCTGGCGCGGCTGATCGCCTCGCTGATGGCCAAGAACCCCGACCGGCGGCCGCGATCGGCCGCGCAGGTATACGAGGCCATGCTGCCATTGGCCACTATGGACATCGAGACAGACGGACAAGGCCACGATCCCACCGCGCCCTGCCGGCGGCCGCTCGGTCCGCTGCCTCAGCCCGCGCCGCGACCGTCGGCATCTCTGTAACGAGGAGCATGGTTGACCGAGGAACTTCGGCTTGAGCAACGGTACTTCGAGGCAGCTGCTGTCGAGCGCGAACGGATGCGAGCGACGTTAGCGTCGGCGCCGGGTGCGGCGGTGAACAGCGGGACCGCCGTTCGGATACGGCGCGAAACTGACAAGCTGATCGCGCAGCTCGGCGAGCCGGACGATCCGGTGGCATTCGGCCGGATGGATGATGATGACGGCGAGACGCTGTACATCGGCCACCATGGCATACGCGACGAACATCGCACGACTCTGGTCGTGAACTGGAAGGCGCCGGCGGCGGCACCCTTCTATGAGGCGACACACAAGGATTCCCGCGGTCTCCGGCGAAAGCGAACCTTCGTTTGTACTGGTAACCAGATCGTCAGCTTCGACGACATTCTCTTCTCGGAGCTGTCCACCTCGGTCGCCGAACTCGAAGCCGGCGACGTGCCCGATGACGCCCTCCTGGCGGACCTCAACCGGGACCGCACCGGCGCGATGCAGGAGATCGTCCGGACCATTCAAGCCGCACAGTACGAGCTGATCCGGGCGCCGATGCAGCAGCTCCTCGTCATCCAGGGGGGTGCGGGTACGGGGAAAACCGCCGTGGCGCTCCACCGGGTGTCGTGGCTGCTTTATGACAACCGGGCAGACCTATCGTCCGCGGACGTTCTCATCGTCGGCCCGTCAACCACCTTCACCCGGTACACCCGCACCGTCCTGCCGTCGCTCGGCGACACGGGTATCGAGCAGCGGGCCATCGGCCAGCTTCACCCACCGGTGAAACAGGGTCGCGTAGAAGCCGCGGACCTGACCAAGCTGAAGGGCGAGGCGAGGATGGCCGGCCTTCTGCGAAGGGCCCTCTACGCCAGGATCGGCTCGCTCCCGCCCGATCGACCGTTGCAGACCTCCGTAGCTGGACGTCCCTTGACGCTGACATCCACGAACCTGCAGCAGATGATCGCCAAATCCAAGGCCAGCCTCGGGACCTTCGCCGAACGCCGACAGATATTTCGCGGGCTTCTCACCGACCACGTCGCGGAACAGCTGGAAACGTCGCCACAGCAGGTTCGCAGCCTTGTCGAACCTCTCCTTGAACGAATCTGGCCCAGCTTCACCGCTCCCGCACTGCTACGCGACCTACTCGGGTCTCGGGAACGGCTCATAGCGGCGGCCGGCGATGACTTCACCGCACGGGATATCGCCGCTCTGTATCGCCGACCCGCCGAACGCATCGCCGATGAAGTGTGGTCCCAGTCGGACCTCCTGCTGCTGGACGAGTTGGAAGACCTCATCAACGGCGTGGGCGAGCAGTACGCCCATATCGTCGTCGACGAAGCGCAGGACTTCTCGCCCATGCAACTGCGAGCGGTGTCTCGACGCTCGGCCAACGGCTCGCTGACCGTCGTCGGCGACATCGCCCAGTCGACAGGCCCGTGGGCGCGCGACGACTGGGACGACGTGCTCGCCCATTTGCCCTCAGAGCTTCCGCAGACCATCGAAACCCTGAAGTACGGGTACCGGGTACCAAGGCAGATCTTTGAGCTGGCAGCGCCGCTGCTGGCGGTCGCGGCCCCTACAATCGAGGCGCCCACGATCGTTAGGGACGGACCTTCAGCACCCGCCTTGGAGAGGGTCAGCGACACCGACCGGGCCCGCGCCGCGATCGAGGCGGCCACCAGTCACGCCGCCAAAGGCCGTTCCGTAGGGATCATCTGTCCGGGCCGGTGCAGGGAGGAAATCGAAGCAGAGCTCCGGGACCAGGACATCCAGTGGTACGCCGCGGCCGCTGGCGGTGACCTGGGACGAGGGATCAACCTGGTCAGCCCTCAGGAAGCGAAGGGGCTTGAGTTCGACGCCGTGATCGTCGTCGAACCGGAGTACATCCTCGACGAGGACGACAAGGGGCATCGCCTGCTGTACGTCGCGTTTACCAGGCCAACCCGGTACCTACACGTCCTCGCCGTGGGTGCGCACGTCCCCCTGCCAGCGAACGCCGCCAACAGCCACCCGTCAGGGCAACTGAACCCTCACGTGCAGATCACGACTCCTCCTGATCACACGGCCCAACCGGAAAACCTCGCCGACACGCCGCCGGCCCGGGAACGACCACCGTCCGGCAACGAAAAGCTGTCAACACACCGTTCGCCGGCTCAAACAGCCATCGACGCGTTCGCCGTCGACCTCGCCGACCAGCTGCGCGCGGGCCTCGCTCCCGCCCTCTGGCCGGCCGTCCTCGAACGCATGAGTGAGGTACTGGACTTGAGCTGACACCGCATCGTCGCCCGTCGTGCGCGGGCCGACCAGCCGGTAGGTTAGTCACTTTCGGAGGCTCCTGGCTCGCGGTTGCCGATGGGAGGCTGAGCAGGTGGTTCTTAGGCATCTGGCGGCGGTGGGTCGTTCGCCGAACACGGTCGCGGCGTACGCGCACGATCTGCGGGGTTTTGGGGTGTGGCTCGGCCACGCGGGCCGGGATCCTCGGGCGCTGAATCCGTGCGCGCACGGCATCCCTGGGCACACCGGTGGCTGGATTGACACCACCACCGACGGCATCCCCACCAACGGTCACCGATGAGCAACACCCGTCGGCGTCGCTCGACCGAGCCCCCGGACAGCGGTGGCGGGGCCACGGTCGCTCCGTGGACTCCGGAGCGGACCGCGGCGTATGTCCGCGAGCTGGTTGATACATTTCCGCCGCTATCTGAGGAGCAGCGAGCCCAACTGGCCTTGCTTATAAGCGGCACGTTTTCCGCCGAGGTTCGTCGGCGGGCGGCCTCGCGCCCACCTACGCGGCGCCCGCGTGGCGACGACGAGACGACGATCGAAGATTCTGACTAACGCCGTCACCTCCATACTGGACGAGTGAAGCCGCCGCGCCGGCGGGCGGTGGTTAGGTTGCCGGTCGTGAGCGACGATGGGTGTCGGCGCTCACGTAATGGCCTACGGCCCGCTCGTCGTCCCAATCCGAGGAGATCGACGGTCCTGGCTGCTCGCTCGTCGTACCCGTCCTGCGCGCGGCGAGCGCAAAACCGATAACCCGCACCGAGGACGGGGTGAGTGGGTGCACCGGCTGGCTTGCCGACTCACGGTCGATCGTCGGCACGGTCGACGGCACGGCCCTGCGAGGTCCTGGCGGACGACGAGCGACGACTGGAGCAACTAGGTGAGCGCCTACCCTTGTACGCGTACCATTCGCGCACTTGTTCTGGCGTGAAATCGATCGAATCAGCGCGGCCGCGGTGACGACGGACAGTTTCATTGAATGATACGTCGAGGTAGGAGGTGTGCGTTGGACCGGTGTGCGCATCGATGAGCTGGTGCAGGACCGCGCCGTATCGGTCGCTGTGCAGGATCGCCTCGAGCGCCACGTGGTATCCGAGGTCTAGGGCGGTCCGTGTGGTGGTGGCGATGAAGGCTGCCGGCGCGACCGGATTGGTCCGGCGGCTGTCGTGCTCGCGCAGCATGATCCGCCGGAGGTAGTCCTGCTCGAGCAGGGCGCATCCGCGGCCGTAGTCTCGGCGTACCTCGCGCGCCGTGGTGGTCTTGCCGCTGCCTGAGTTGCCGCGGATCACCACGAGGGTGGCAATACCTGTCGTGATCATCGACTATGGCGTCCTCCATGCGCCGGTCGGGTCCGGGCCTTCTGCGTTACCAGAGTGTGGGGCCGGTGTAGCGACGGCAGCGCTGGCGTGCCTTGGGGTGCGTCTGGCAGGGGGTGCCTCACGTGTTTCGCTCGGTGGGTAGGTCCTCGACGCGTGCGGCGTCCTCGATGAATGGGCGGGCGGTGTTGACCGCTACCTTCGCGATCAGTGTCGGGTCTAATGTGTCATCGGTGCTGAGCAGTGGTGCGATGGCTACCGATGCAGCAGTGATCGCCGTGGTGCGCAGGTCGTCAGCGATGGACATGCGGCACAGCCTGCCGGTGTGCGTAGCTTGGTGCGAGGTCCCCAAGGCTGATGTGGTCAACCGTTCTACGGTGGTGCCCGGTGCTGCTGCCGCGTATCAGAGACGGAAGTCCATGCTCAACGCAGGAGCTTGGCCCAACCGGTGGCCTCGGCGATGAGATCGGGCAGCTCAGCCGGTGTGTGCAGATCGACCAACTCGGCTGCGGGTACCCAGCGCGCGCTACGCACTTCGGCCTTCTGGGGAATGAGGTCGCCGGAGACGGGTCGGCAGACGTACACCAGGTCGATGTGCCGGTGAGGGCCGACCTTGGAGTCCTGCACGTCCATCTCCAGGATGGTGAACGGCGGCGGAATGGTGGCCACCGCCGGGTGCGCGAACTGCCGATGGGCGATGACCTCGGTTCGGATGCCGGTCTCCTCCCGAACCTCGCGAAGGGCGGCCTCGGCGGGGTCTTCGTTCGGATCGATGTGCCCACCGGGGTAGAGCCACAGGCCGACTTTGTTGTGGTGGACCAGCAGTGCCCGGTCGTTGTCGTCGAGGACGATCGCGGAGGCCGTGAAGTGGCGGATGCCGGCGGTCATGGCGTGTGGCTCCTGGCGTTGATGGCGGCGAGCTGCTCGGCGACCCACTGTAGTGGCGCTTCGGACATTGCCGGGTGAACCGGGAGCTGGAAGGTCGTGGTGGCGAGTCGTTCGGCGTTGCGGCAGGCTGCGGCGTATCTGCTGAAGATCGGCTGGTGGTAGAGCGGGCGGTAGCCGTAGCGCACGGAGTCGGGTGGCAGCCCGGCGGCGGCGAACGTCGCGGCAACGGCGGGTGCGTCGTGGTCGGCGACGAGGACGAGGTTGTAGTAGTTCGGGGTGTCGTCGGGGCCGTACCCCAGCTCGCGAAGGCGACCGCCTGGCGCGACCGTCTCCACGAGGCGGTGGGCGTTGGCGCGGCGGTGCCGGAGTTGGTCGCCGAGGTGCCGCAGCCGCCGTAGTCCGATGGCGGCGAGGGGTGCGGCGAGTTTGTAGTTGACGCCGTGGGTCAGGCCGCGCAGGTGGCCGAGGTGGGTGTAGTGGTCGATGCGGTCGGCGAGGGCTTCGTCGTTGGTGAGTACGAAGCCGCCTTCGCCGGTGGCGAGCAGCTTGCGGTCGTGGGTGGAGAAGCAGCCGGCGGTAACACGGGTGCCGGCGTAGTGTCCGCGCACGCGGGTGCCGTGGGCCTGGCAGGCGTCCTCGATGACGGGTACGCGGGCTTCGGAGAGGAGCGCTTCGGTGGCGTGGTTGTCGGCGGGGTAGCCCCATAAGGGCAGGGTGATGGCCGCTCGGGTGCGGGGTGTGAGCTTGGCTTCGATGTCGGCGGGGTCGAGGGCGAGGGAGCCGGGCAGGGTGTCGACGATGACCGGGGTGGCGCCGCAGGTGAGGATCGGCATCGCGGTTGGCAGGGGTGCGGTGGCGGGGACGAGGACCTCCGTGCCGGGTCGCACGTCGAGGGCGACGAGGGTGGCGTGCAGGGCTGAGCTGCCGGAGTTGACGGCGATGGCGCGTTTGACGCCGAACCAGGCGGCGAGGGCCATTTCGTAGACGGATAGGACGGGTCCGCCGCCGGAGAGTCGCCCGTCGGCGAACGCGGCCTGGATCTCGTCGAGTTCGCCGCAGGGTGGCGGGGTGTAGCGGTCGTCGACCGGGTGGGCGGCGTCGAAGCTCGCGGTAGTTGTGGGTTCAGTTGTCATAGGTGAGCACCACTTTGATCGTGTCATGCGGGGTGTCGGTGATCAGCGTGTAGGCGTAGGCGGCCCGCTCGAATGGCACCCGGTGGGTGATGAGCGTGTCGGTGCGGATGCGCCCGGAGGTGATCAGCTCGCGGGCTGTGGCGTTGAGCCGGTCGAGGCTCCAGTCGGGGTGGTTGCGTTGCGGGCAGCCGTTGACGGTCATCGAGGAGATGAGGGTGATCCGGTTGCGGTGGTACTCCTCGCCGAGGCGCAGGCCGGGCTGGTCGCCGTGGTAGGACGCGACGGTGACGACCCGCCCGCCGACGCGGAGGCAGCGGATGGCTTCGTGCAGGCCGGTGTACGAGCCGGAGGCTTCGATCGCGGCGTCAGCTCCGGCGGGGCCGGTGCGGCGGCGTACCTCGGCGGCGACGTCGGTGTCCGCCTCGTCGGCGTGGATGGTGTGGATGCCGAGGTGCTCGGCAGCGGTCAGGCGGCGCGGGTAGCGGTCGACTCCGATGACGTTCGCCCCAGCGGACTGGGCCTGTTGGGCGGCGAGGAGCCCGACCGTGCCGAGGCCGACGATGACCACGGTGTCGCCGATGCTCAGGGCGGCGTCGTGGACCGCGCCGAGCGCCACTCGGGCGAGGACGAAGAACACCGCCCATTCCGGGTTTACGTCCTCGGGCAGGAGACCGGCCGTGGCTGTGGCGGCGTCGAGGATGTGCCCGTCGGCGTGTGGGCGGTCCAGGCACACCAGGTCACCGACGTTGAGGCCGGTGACCCGGTCGCCGAGTTGCGCGATGCGGGCGACGGTTTCGTAGCCGGGCGCGACGGGAAAGTCCCGGCCCGCACCGTTGAGGTAGATGCGCTGCTCGGGGTCCCAGGTGCGATGTAGTGCTGCTGCCTGGCCGCGTAGCCAGGCCAGCTCGGTGCCGTGGCTGATGCCGGACAGCAGGGTACGGACGTAGACCTCGGTCGGGCCGAGCGGTGGCAGGTGCTCGGCGATCACCTCGACGGTGCCGGGTTGGGTGATCAGTAGCCGCCGGCAGGCCGGGCCGAGCCGTGTCGTCCCGGTGACGGTGGCCGTGGAAGAGGTGGTGGTCATCGCGTGATCCTTTCTGCGGCGACGTGCCGCACGGTGTCGGTGAGCTGGTCCACGTGCTGGGGGTTGAAGACATCGAAGGTGCCAGCGTCCAGCCGCAGCATCGGGCCGGGGTAGTGGTCGAACGCCGCGCCGAAGGCGACGCTCAGTTCGGTCAAGTGCCGTACGTCGATGTCGGCCTCAATCGACCGCCCTCGCCGCTGGACGCGCTCGCGCAGTGTGGTGCCGTGGGCGTTCATCGCGATCAGCACGTCCGGCGTGGGGAGCGAGTCGGCCCACAGGTCGCAGCTTGCCGAGATCAGCAGGGCATCGATGGTCTTGCAGGTCGTGGCGGCGAAGATCGGCTGCTTGAGCAGATGCCAGTCCGTGACCACGACGCCGTCGACGGCGAGTGCCTGCTCCAGGTGCCGCAGTTGGGCCAGCCGCAAGGCCAGAAACGTCAGCTCCAAGCGCAGCGCCAGCTCAGGCGCGGGGGTACGCCCGGCCGCGTCCGCGTCGGGCAGGAAGGGGTTGTCCTCGAACGGGTCGAAGAACACCGCCGCGTCGAGCCGGTGGGCGAGGAACGCGGCCAGTGTCGTCTTGCCGACGCCGGTCGGCCCCTCGATCGCGACGAACAGGCCCCGGTGCCGGGCATGTGCGGTCACGACGGTCACCGCCTAACTGATCGACGCGTCCGATGATCGGAACACCGGCACTGCAGCCCGAACGCGCTCGTGTCCCTCAGTGGTGTCATCGCTGACCGGACGTCGATCGGGTGAACCAGGAGCCACCCCGTTGGACAGCGGACATCCGTGGGCCGCGTCGCTTCTGGCGTTCGCCGAGGCAGCCGCCCATACCGGGCCAGCGCGCGTTCCGCCCTGAGCCTCGCGGGCGCACAGACCTTGTCCTGGCAGGATCGACACTGCCTGGAGGCGGCCGGTCGTCCGGCGCGTATGCCTGCCCCAAGGCGGCGCCGGCCGTGAACAGGTGCCGGGGCACGGCCCTAAACGCCCGCGTCACCGCCTCAGTGCGAATGAGGCCGCGGGCCTGGAGCTGGTCAACGAGGTCACCGCGGAGCCGACCAGCGGCGCCGAGACCGTTCATTTCAGTCACCCTTGGTATCCATTTGCCGGAATGTAGGGAGGAACGGGCATCCGAAACGCTCAACGGCGCGTCGCTCGCCTAGGTCAGGCTCGCCCGAGGTCAGGTCCGAGAGGAGAAGGCGACGCGGCGGACGCCGACCAAGTCGGGACGGGTCAGGCCGCTGGTACGCCGGGGCAGATGGCGGGTCTGTGCGAACGCGGCGGTGGCCGCCTCCCACCACGGGCACGGGCCTGGGATGTCACAGGTGCGGCACTGTCCGGTGGCGGTCAGCGTGATGTGCTCGTCGAGCGCCTGTTGCGCGGCAGCCGTCTGGACGCGTTCGCTGGCGTACACGGTCACCATGGCCACCTTCTCCCGTGTCCGTATGCCGTGAGTGGTGCCTGTCCGCCGCCTCGCCCCGTGCGGCAGCGACGGCGGACAGGAGCCTGCGTCTACTCGCGATTCCCGCCCAGGTGGTCCCAGGCAGCGGTCAGGACCGCGCGAGCGAGGTCCTCCCGAAGCTCGGGTGGAATGTGGAGCTGGTGCTGGTCGGCGAACACGGCCACCGCGCCAGCAGCGACCGTGACCGCCACGTCCGAAACCTGACCCGCGTGCCCGCCGGCCGGCGGCGAGTGTGTGTCCATCACAGCCTCTCCCTGACCTGGTTGAGCAGGGCGATCGAGTCCGTTGGACTGTCCGCGACCTCCATGGCGAGGTGGTTGAACGCCTTGCTGTACTCCTCCGCCCCATCGGTCTCGATCAGCAGCGCCCCGCCCAGGTGCTCGACGAACACCACCTCCGGGTACGGCTGCGGCATCCGGTAGATGGTGAACCCGCCGTACAGCCCGGGGTGCGCGGTCGCCTTCTCCGGCAAGACCTGCAGGTCCACAGTTGGGTGCATGCGAAGCAGGTTGACCAGGTGCTCCAGTTGCGCCTTCAACGCCGCCCGCCCGGCGACCGGCCGGCGCAGCACCGCCTCGTCCACGACAATCCGAAGCCGGGGTCCCTCCCGGCTGGTCAATGCCTTGGCTCGGACGCTGATGTCATGGGCGCGTTTGCTGCGTTCGCCGGGCGATGGCGGCTTGTGCGGACGTACGCTTGCCATGACCTCGTCCAGATAGGCGGTAGTCTGCACCACCTCCGGCAGCACAGTCGGGCTGTAGAAACAGATCTCTTCTGCCCGGTCGTGGATCCACCACCGGTCCGGCATCGGCCCGAGCTTGGCCTCCGGCTCCACACCGTCGAGGTACCAATGGTTGGCCCGGCCGGCGTTCGCACTCAACGCGACCAGCGCTTCACGTTCGCGGTCGTCGTAGACGCCGTACATGTCCAGCAGGGCCGCGACGTGGTCGCGGCGGAACGGCCACTCGGCACGTTCGTAGCGGGCGAGGGTCGAAAACTCCACCCCCAGATAACCGGCCACGTACTTGAGCGTCAGCCCGCGATCATCGCGGAGCTTACGCATCCGCTGACCCAAGAACTGAGCCCGGATGGTCTGCACAAACTCAGACCGCTTCGTCGGCATGGTCAATACACCCTTCTGAACGATGAGAAGAACTCGTTGAGCACGCGTCTCGGATGCTGCTTCAGCCCTCGTGGACTATTGGTGTAGGACGGTGAGTAGGCCACGGCGGTAGCGGTTGACCGGGGTGGGCCACCCTCGCAGGCTGGTCGCCGGTACCCATTTAGACTGCGGTCCGGCCAGGACGGTTAAAACCCGGTTGCGTTCCGGTACTGTTCCGGTTTGCCCGCCGATACCAAGGGCTGGTGCTGGGTTGGCCCCGCTAGCCTCTCTGCTCTAGAGGCGTCGGGATCAGGCCGCGCAATTGGATCTTTCCCATATCAATGGCGCTGGGGGCAGATCCCAGTGCTGGCGATCACTACGTGAGTGGGTAACGTGGCGGGGTCGGGCCACGCCGACTATGGAAGGACGCTCAGGTGGTCACTGTCGTGCGGTGGACGGGCCAGGAGGCCCGCATCCTTCGCGACGCCCTCCACATGAGCGTGCGGGATTTCTCGAATCACACCGGTCTCAGCGTCTCCGCGATTGCTGATATGGAGGCCAAGGGCGCCGGAGCGAAGCTGCGTCAGGCGACGCAGCGGATACTGGACACCACGCTTGAGCGCGCGCCCGACCAGGTTCGTCGACGTTTCGAGGCGATACTCGCGGCTGCTGAGCCAGCAGCTTCCCCTGCCGAATCTGGCGAGGCGGTGCCCGCTGTAGACCAACTTGCGGAAGGCTCGGCGCAGCGCTCGAGGTCTCTTGTCAGTACGTTGCGGGTCGGTGCAGGATCGAGGCTGCGGTACCAGCCGCCGGCCGGCGTTGTCGAGATTGCCGCCGAGTTCTTGAGATCACCGTCGCGTGTGTTCGTCGTGACGGGGGTGCCGGGGTGCGGCAAGACGCAGCTGGTCCAATACCTGGCGGCTGAGCTGGCCGATTATGCCGATGTGCAGTTGCATGCGATCGATGTCCTCGGCGACGGTCAACCCGACCTGCCGGTCGAGATCTTGCGATACGCGTCGATACCAACCGACGGCGATGCCCTCCTGACCTTGGAACGGCGAAGTGAACGGCTACACCGACCATGTTTGGTCATCCTGGACTGCGTCAAAGGCCAGCAAGAGCTGAACGCCATTGGTCGGCAGCTGGATGTCATTGTCCGGCAGGTCATGTCGCCGCAATTGCGGTTTCTACTGGTGATCCGAACACCGCCTGATGTAGACGTGTCGGCATATCCGGTCTTGGCCGCCTCGATCTACTCACCCGCCGGTGTCACGCCTCAGGTCTCGCATCACCTCGTACCGTGGACTGCCGCCGAAGCGGTGCGAGCCTGGCAGCTGTCCCGTGGGCCGGGCGAGCCATCGTTTCTCGACTTGCCACTGCCTGTTCAGCAGCTGGCGAGGCTGCCGCTGTATATGGAGTTGATCAAGACCGCTGGGCACGACGCTGCGACTGGCGACGTGGACGCATACCACCTGGTCGACCACTGTGTGTCGTCGATCATTCGTGCGTCAGGAGGGAACCTCAAGGGCGTTGCTGTAGCCCTTTCTGACCTCGCGGCGAGTCAAGCCGGTGAGCTGGTCCCGAAGACACTGATCCTTGACGAGGCAGTCGTCGATGGGTCGCCACCCCGAACATTGACGATACGCCTTCCTTTACTGCGTGTGGCGCCGGACGGAGGCGTGACGTTTTCTCATGATGTGCTGCGGGAGTACTTCCTAGCCAGTCGGATATCGGATCTCGTCGTACAGCGGGGGCGGTCGCTGGCGACCGTCGCCGCCCTCAACGAACTGGCCGCACACGCGGCCACGGCCGCCACTGCGCGGGGCGTCTTTGACTTCGTCGTGAGTCGTCTCGCCCAGCACGCATCCGATCTACTCGCGGCGCTCGTGCTCTCGCCGACGATCAGCGCGAACCTCACGTTGCCGATGGTGATTGACAGCGTCGGTGGCCGGCTAGGTCCCGAGGTGTTACGCGCATGTGTACGCAGGTGTGTGCCGGAGGGCGTCGTTGGCCTGTCGAAGTCGTTGATCGCCACGCCGCTGGTCGCCGCCGCGCTCGGCGAGGACTACGAGGCCTGGATCCTCGAGCTGCTGCGTGCATTTGGATTTGCGGTCTGGACCGAGATCACCATGTGCGTAGAACGGAGCATGGATAGCGAACAGGTCGCTAGGCTGCTGGCTGCCGCCAACCTCGATGACGCCGACGAGGCCACGTTCTTCGCCCGGCACTTCTTCGTGTTCGTCAGCAGCGATCACGACCCAGCAGACCTGTTGGATACCCTACTCACCCACCCGGACTGGCGGGTTCGAGCAGCGCTGGCTGAGGGCATCGGCGATGTTAGGGCACGCAGCAACAGGGCACACGGCCCAATCCTCGAAAGATTGATCGCCGATGCTGACTACAAAGTCCGGGCCGCTGTAGGAAGAGCAGCCGGTGGTTTGGATCCAGCGGTAACCACTCATCAGCTGAGGACATTGCTGGCCGACGAGAACTGGCATGTTCGTGGCTGCACCTTGGAGAGCCTTGCTTCCCGAGACGCCGAATCCGATCGGCAGCGAGGACCTGACCCCACCGCCATTCAGGCGCTGACCGATGACCAGAGTTGGCGCGGTTGCCCCGGTCACATTGCGACGTTGCTGAACCGCCTCCTTCTGTTGCACGACGTGCCGTCGCCAGATGAGCGACCTCCGGCGCAGGAGCGGGCCTTATTCGCCTTGTTACGTGAGCAGCGAACCGGCGCCGTCCGGCTACCCGCCACGGTACTGAGATCACTGACTGACCGCGCGATCGGCAGCGAAAGCTGGTTAGTGCGCCGCGAGGTCGAGGCGCTGCTGCGAGGTGTACGCGAGCCATCCGGTCCGTCGTCTTCGGAGGCATACCGGCGCCTGCGCGAGGGACGCTCGGTGCAGGTCGCCCTCGATCTGCAGGACCTTGACCACGCCGTTGTCGTGGCGCGCGCTGCGGCTGGCGCCGGCGCTGACTTTGTCGAGGTCGGTGACCCGTTGATCAAACACGTCGGCCTACACGCCGTCGAACGCATCAAACGCGAAGTGCCTGACGTTGCTGTCGTAGCGGAGATGATGTCGGCCGATTGGGGACGCGACCAGGTGGCCATGGCTGCCGAGGCCGGCGCCGATGTCGTGCTGCTGATTGGGCCGGCCACCTCCGCCAACGTCGCGGCCGCCGCCGGTGCCGGCAGGCGACTCGGCGTGCCCGTCGTGCTCGACATACCCGCCTTTCACGCGTCGCCACAGTGGGTTCGCGATATGGAACGTGTCGGGGTGGACGGTTTCAGTATCACCACCAACATTGATCTTGGCGTCGCGGGCCGGCACCCTTTGGCGAAGGCGCGCATCGTCCGGAGCTGGACCAGGTTGCCCGTCGCGGTTTCTGGCGGATTCGGTCCAACCGACTACGCGCTTGCCAGCTCACGTGATTGGGACGTCCTGATAGTGGGGCGCAGCATCGTTGAGGCCGTCCAACCGGATGTAGCCGTCAAGAACTTCATCGACGTGGCCCGCGGCAAGGGAAGAGCGGCAAACTCATGATCGTAGCGACGTTCAGCGTGGAGATGATCCCACAAGTAATGCGCCTAATGGAACTTGGAAGCCCGTACATTCGGGTCCGAACCGAATCGGACTACTGGCTGTACGCCAGCCTGTTCTCATCCACCTGCCCAGTAGCGCTCATCGACGGCAAGGTGGCCGGCGCGATCATCGCCTTCCGTAGCCAGGACAACCCCGATGATGTGTACATTCAGGACGTCATGACTGACCCGGCGCACCGCAAGCAAGGCATCGCACGTACCTTGGTAGCCCATCTACACGATCGGGCGCGAGAGTGGGGCTGCGACCGGATCTATCTCACCTCCGAACCGGACAACCTCGCCGCCCGAGCCGCCTGGGAATCGCTCGGCTTCCGTAACGTCACCGGTGACTACGCCATCGACGGGGTATCCGTGATCAAAGACTTCAAGGGCCCAGGCAAGGACCGCGCTGCCTATCAACTTCACATCCGATAGCTTGCTCCGTCGAGACCGCTGAGCCCTTGCGGCTGTAGACCGACTGCGCCGATCGGGTCGTTGCTGGGCAACCACCGCGAGTAGTTTAGCGCGAACTGCGGAACTATCGCCTGCTGGCGTAGCGTTCGACCTCACAGGTGGCCCGACATTGACCAAGATCGGACGAGGCCGTGAGTCACTGCCGTTATGAGTACTCCGTTGACAGGGCGAAGCCTCGAACGCGCGGAGCTCGCGCATTCGCTGACCCGGTTCGCCAGCGCGGGTGGGCGAGGTCGTTGGCGACCTCGCCCACCGCGGGCTGAAGACTCGTTACATGCCTTTGGCGTCAGGCCGGGGCCTGTTGGCGCCGAGAATGCGGACGGTGGTGCTGGCTTTGATGGGTTTACTGTCGGGGCCGCTTCTCCGCACCACGAAGATCATCGATAAGGCTTAGCTTCGTTGCGGCGCTCGGTGCCTTGATCAACTGCCGAACGCCCAGCTGGCCTGCGGTGGGCGTGAAATCGGGTGCAGGGATCGATGCGGTTTCCGTAGGGTCGACGCGTGCCGGAGCAGATCAAGACCAGGTCCAGCGCCCGCGTTGTGCTGCTCGACGACGAAGACCGCGTCCTCATGCTCGAGATTCAAGACCCCTGCCCCATCAGGGCGGCGCGATGACCGGTGACATGCCTCGCCCGCTCAGTGACGACGAGCGAGCCGTCATGGCGCGTTTGCTGTCTGTGCCGTTCCCTGGGCGAGACGAACTGCGCGCGCAGTTACCGTTCGCCACCGTCGAAGGCCGATGCGGCTGCGGATGCGCGACCGTCAACCTTGCTGTGGAACGCGCCGCGGCGCCGGCCCCAGTGTTGTCCAGCGCACCGGTGTCGGCTGACCTCAGCGACGGCGAGTACTACGCCGGCATCGTGCTACTCGTCGATGGTGAGGGATATCTGTCCTGTCTGGAGGTTTACTCCATCGGCGACGAACCCGTGCGGCGGCTCCCGCCCACCGAGCAGATCAACGCCCGTCCGCAGGGGTAAGCCGTCAGGCTTCAGCCGGACGGGTCGCGAGACGCATCAGCCGAGTGCGGTGGAGCCGGACTCCCCGAGTTCGGTTTGTTGGCGGAGCCGGTCGGCTTGCTGCTTCTTTCTACTGATGTGGTGCAGACTTTCCTCCAGCGCGGCGACTTCGCCGAGCCACTGCATGCCGTGGGCCTCTTCGAGTCGTTCGCGGGTGTTAGATTCGATCTGTAGTAGACGCGGAACTTGTTGTAGGTCAAGGCGAAGCATGGGGCAGCGAACGCAGGCGTGCTCGTGCTGGCAAGGGGTTCCGTAGGGCCGGTCGCAGGTGCCCAACGCAACCTTGCGTAGCTGGAAATGGTCGCGGAACTCGGTCCATTCGGGGTCGGTGGGTTCGCGGTACTCGTCGTTCGGGCGGCATGATCTGCCCTGCTCGATGAACGTGCGGTAGTGGCGGATCACTTCCTCGGGGAGACCGCAACATACCCCTGGGTGGTATTGAGGTCGAGGTGGCCGAGGAGCTTCGCGGCGATGTGGATGGGCAGGCCGCTGTTGACGGTCTCGGTGCTGAAGACTCGCCGGAAGTCATGTGGTGAGAACGAAATGTTGCTGCCGTCGACATCGGTGATTCCGGCGCGTAGGGCGAGCTTCTTCAGCAACTGGTTGACGTAGGTCGGTGAGATGACGGCCAGCCGGTTGAGCGACAACCTTTGGAACAGGTGCGGTAGCGGTGGGCCGAAGGCGCGTTCGTGGAAGTCGTAGCGGGTCAGCAGCGGAACCTTCCCATCGGTGGCCTTGATCCGGCGGATGATGCGGGCCAGGACCGCTACCAGTTCCGGGTCGGCGGGGATGACCCGCTCGTGGTCGGTCTTCGAGGGGCTGATCTGCAGCAGTGGCACCATCTCGCCGGTCGGGGCGTGGTATTGGCGTAGTGACAGGTGGGTCAGTTCGAGGAGTTCCTCGATGCGGGCCCCGGTGCGGCGCAGGACCTCGATCGCTGCCCAGACCCAGAATGCCTGGTCTTCCTCGATCGCGGCGTCAACCTTGGTGTGTGGGTCGCTGGTGGTGCGGATGAGTAGCTTGTGGGGCTGCCAGAACTTGGTGGGTTTACCGGTTCGTTGGTAGGTGACTCCGTCGACGGTGAACTCGTCGCCTGGCTGGGCGGTGCGCGCGGCGTCCAGGACGCGGGTGGCCTGGACCAGATGTTGCTCGGCGGCGGCGACCAGTCGGGGCAGGACGGGCACGAGGGTGCGGGTGCGTTCGTGCATGCGGGCCTGGCGGCGGCGTTTCTCCTTGACGGTGCCGCGCATGTCGGTCTCGGTGATCGGGCAGGGCGCCGACCACGGTCCCCACACGGCGGGCTCCTCCATCGCCCAGTGCTGCAGGTCGAGGTAGAGCGCCCGCACTGCCAGCAGCATCGTCTCGTATTGCAGCCGTGGCCGGCCGTCGGGCAGGACGCGGATGCGCTGCTTCCAGGCGTGGACCACCTCGTCGGCCAGGCGCAGCGAGTCGATGCCGGGATGGTGCCGCTCCAAATCGCCCCAGAAGTGCTCGGCGAGAACCTGCGATAGTGACGACAGGGAGTTGTAGTCCAGGCTGGGTGCCCGTTCGGCGAGATAGTGCACGAGCACGTCACGCATCGGCCGGTGGGCGATCGGATACCGGTCGACGAGTTCCGCGACGGTCCGCTTGCCCCGGGCGTTGGCCTGTTTGAACGTCGCCGGAGCGCCGGTCAGCCCGCCGATCGCGCGCAGCAGGTCGTAGGCGAACGCCAACGCTGTGGTGTAGCGGCCGGTTGCGGCGCGTGCCATGGCATAGGCGGCCAGGTCGTGGAAGTGCAGCCGGCGCAGGTCTCTGCCGGTGACGATGACCAGGCGGGTCAGGATCGTTAACGCGCCCTTGGCGTGGGTGGCGCTGCCGTCGCGAAGTGCCGCCAACCGTTCCAGCTCTGCGAACGCCTCTGGCTGGTGGTTGCGGCGGTAGGCGTCGTAAATGTGCTGAGGCCGGTTTCCGAACAGCCACGGGTAGGACGGGCGGATGGTGCCCAGGACGATCAGCACGCCGACGCCGGTGAAGTACTGCCACCGCTGCGGTCCTTCGAACAACTCGGGCACCCAACCTGGCGGCTGCGTGTCGCCGGCGGCGAGAAGCCACCGGTCCTGCCACGTCTCGGCGGGAAAGCCTTGCAGCCATTGCAGGACACGCCCGGTAGCGAACCGCCGGCCGTTGTGCACGCGATACGACGAATCCTGTGTCAGGGTGAGGCTCTGCTGCACCAGTTCGTCAACGCCCGCGCGGTCCAGCGGGTTCGGTTCCGCCGCCGGCGATGGCGCGGAAGCCGGCGCGTGCAGGAGCTCCGGCGCGCGGCGGCTGACCGGGGTGCGCGGCACGTTGCCATAGCGCGGGGACATCAGCCGGTGCCGAACACGTCGTCGAGATCGGCCTGGTCGTACTGCCACCCGGCCAAGGGTGCGGCCTGCGCCTGCGGTCGCGTGTAGTGCTCGTGCACCTTCGCGATCACCTCGTCTATGCGGGGCCGGACGTAGCCGCTCGTGGTGGTGATCTGCCGATGACGCATCACCTGCTGCGCATCGACCAGACTGATGTTCGGGTCATTGACCAGCCGCAGGCACAAGGTATGACGAAGATCGTGAATGGTGATGTTCGCGCCGATCCGCTCGTTGATCCGATTGAGGACCGCCCGCAACGCCGTGTAGGTCAACGGGCGATACGGACGCCGACGCGTCCACCACAACGGCTCATGCGGCTCCGGCCGCAGGCCCTCCTGGGCGAGTTCACCCAAATACATCGCCAACCACGCGAACGCCTCCGGCGACGCCGGGCACGCCTCCTTCACACCGCCCATCCCCTTGCTGCGCACGAAGATCCGGCCATCACCGGGGTGCACGTCGGACACGCTCATGCCGAGCAGTTCGGCCGCGCGCGCACCGCTGGACAAGAACATGGCGAACAGCGCCCGGTCGCGGTTGCAGTCCAGATCGCCGAACAGATCCGCCAGCACCTCGTCGGGAACCGCCCGCGGCTGCAGATCGGGCTGCTTCTGCCGATAGGCGCCTCGCCGGTGCAAGCGGAAGGACTCCATCGGGTTGTGATGGGCGTAAACACGCCCACCGCGATGCGTGCGGGGCGGTACCGGGGAAACGATCGGTCCGGTGCCGGTGCGGACATGGAAGTCGTAGAACTCGGCCAGTACCGACACCGCGTGATTGATCGTCGCCGGGGCGTAGCCCTCCCGCAGGTGCGCCTTGCCCGTACGCGGGTTAACCGACCCCAGCGCTGGACCACCCGGCCGGCGGCGGTCGCGGGCCGGGTTGTGGCACGTGCGCAGCCACAGCACGAAGTCGCGTATCTCGGCGCGCTGGGCCCGGTTCCACGCCACCTCGATCGCCGCGAGGAACCGGAACCAGCGCAGCAGGTCATAGCCGTAGGAGCGGCACGACACCGGACTCGAACCGCAGGCGAGAAGATCGCGCAGGAACTCGCTCACCGGGCCGACCCGGACACCGGCGCCGTCCACGACCACCCACGGCACGGTCGCGTCGCCGGTCGGCCGAACGCTGCCGATCTTGGCGACCACGAGCGTCGCCACATCTCGAGGACCCGTCGAATCGTGTTCCATCGCATCCACCCCTCCGGAGATCGCCTCGGGTGAGCGTTGACCCCCAACGGATAGCCGGGCGGCAGGACACGCCAGTAGTGCGGTCAACAGATCGTAGTTGAGGGTCGATATAGATGAGACGGCGCTGGGTGCGGCCGGGCCCGTAGGGCTGGTTGCGCCAGTGCCCACGCACCCACCACCGGTACTGACGCTCGACGCCCGGTCTGTCACCGGCCTGCTGCGGCGCAGACGGTGTCGGATCGCTGGCCGTGCGGTGGCCACGGATTCGGACCAGTCGCACCTGTGGTGCGGGTCGGCCGGTTCGCTGGTATGCCTTCCGGATGCTCCTGTCCACTTCGGATGGGGTGGCTTCGGCGAGTTTCTGGGAGATCAGTAGCCAGGTGGCTATGAGTGTCGCGGCGGGGTCGGTCGCGCCGATGGTGGTGCCTGTGGTGGCATGGCAGTGGTGGCGTGGTGTGAGCCAGCCGACCTGTTCGCGTAGCCGTTGCAGGGATGCGCCTTCGAGGCCGGCGCCGACGCTGCGGTAGCCGACGATGTGCACGCCGTCCGGGCCGGTGGTCCAGGTGGCGGCCACGTCGCGGCGGTCGCCGACGGGTTGTGCCCAGGTGATCAGGCCGTGTGGGGCTGGCAGTTCGGTGGCGCCGATAGTGGTTGCGGGTAGGGATCGGGCGGCGTGTTCGGCCATGTCGGCGAACTCGTCGTCGATCCAGTACAGGTGCGCGGCTTCGAAGCTGTCGGCGAGCAGGGTGCGCAAGGCCCCATGGTTGAGGTCGGGGGGAAGGTGGTCCGGGCCGCGTAGCAGGTTGGTGAGACGGTCTCGGACCTTGGGCAGGATAGGGGCGGCTGGTGGGGCCGGTTCCCAGCGTCCGGTGGTGGCGATGGCGCGCCCTGGCCGGCGGCCGTCGATGACGGCTTGTAGGAAGAGCTTCACGGCGTCGGCGGCTTGTGGGGCGCGGCCGAGGCCGTGGCGCATGACTCGGGTGTGCAGGCCGTTCAAATCCTGCGTCTCCAGCAGGTGGGCGCAGTCGATGCAGGCGGACCAGCCGCTGCCGTAGTGCTGGACGAGCTGCCCGTTGGCGCCGGTGAGGACGGTTTCGACGTCTCGGAGCTGGTACACGTAGATGATCTTGCGGTCGAAGCAGAAGTCGCAGACGTGGTCGGGGTCGATTTCGTCGGCGGGGACGGGGTCGGGGTCGTGCGGCGGCTGGGTGCCGCGTACTCCGATCGGGTGTAGGTAGGTGACTTTGCCGGTGGCCAGGTCGAGGTGCCGGTTGAGCGGGCGGGCGCAGGTGCGGCAGGCCATTGGCTGCTCGGCGGGCGGCGGCTCGTGGTGGGTGGGGTTCATGGGTTGACCTGCCCGCCGGATTCGGTGGTGTGGCGGGCGTCGCGCAGCCGTGGTCCGTGCCGGTTGGCGTTGCGGGGCATGCGCATCTCTGGCCGGTAGGTGCGGAAGCCGCCTCGTCGCTGTTTGGCGTGGTAGAGGGCGATGTCGGCGTGGTGCAGCAGGGTGTCGAAGGTGCCGTGCTGGCCGTCGAAGAGGGCGATTCCGGCGCTGGCGCGTGGGGTGACGCCGATGGTGCCTTCCTCGCCGCGTAGGACGGTGGTCTGGCCGATGGCGGCGAGGACTTCTCCGATCGGCACGTCGGGGTCGTTGTGAGTGGGGAGCAGGAGCAGGAACTCGTCGCCGGCGAGCCGGGCGGCGAGGCCATCGCGTGCGGCGGCGAGTGGACTGAGACGTTCGGCGACTGCGCGTAGCAGGTCGTCCCCGACGTGGTGGCCATGGCTGTCGTTGATCTGCTTGAATCCGTCGAGGTCGAGCAAGATCACGGTGGTGGGTTGGGCGATCAGCTCCCAGGTCAGGAAGACCTTGGCGGCCTCGTACCGGTTGGGTAGGCCGGTGAGCCGGTCGTGGCCGGCGCTGTACTCCGCGATGCGTAGCAGCGCGGACATGGTGCGGATGCGTCGGTGGGCGGTCAGTCGCCCGGCGATGAACCCGAGCGCCGCGCTGGCGCCGAGTCGGATGAGGGTAGACACTGGATTCCTCTCGTCACGAGAGAACCCGGGACGCGACGTTTCCTAGGCGGGCGTCCCGGGCTCTACTTACGGCGACGGCCCACCAGAATGTGGGCCGGATGAAGCTGGAGCGGCCAAGCCGCTTGACGAAGCCGTGCACGTCGGCGCGGAACGGCCGCGCGGCGGGCGGGTTTACCGCATGCGGAGGGTCTTTTCGAAGTCGCCTGGGGGGATGCCGTGCCGCAGCGCGGTGTCGACTGCACTGGCGAGCCGGTGGCCGGGCGCCGTGTTGAGGGCGTGTTCGGCGGCGAGGCCGGCTAGTGTGCCGTTGCCGCACCGCCAGGCAGTGATGGCCAGCAGCACCGCCGGTGTCGGATCGAATGGCGGTTGGGCGTGTCGGGTCACCGTCGCCCACAGCTCGACGTGCGCCTGGCTGGGCTGGGTGAGCTGGATCGCGATGTCCTGCATGTGTGGGTGGGGGAGCAGGACGGACAGCCACGCGATCCGCTGACTGTTCAGTGGTTGTCCGCTGTCGTGGGATCGGATGGCGGCGCGGACCGCGTTTTCGCCGGCGTGTAGGAGGGCGGGTTCGCCGCCGGAGGCCCACAGGGCGTCCAGCCGCCGGACGGCTCGATCGGTGGCGGCTCGCATCCGCTGCTGTGTGGTGCCTTGCACGGGAGCGAACATGGCGCTGATCGCGTCGCGGTTCGGGTGGGCGACGTGGCCGGCGACGGTGGCCTGGACCGCCACGAGCGAGGTGGTCGGCTCGTAGGGGGTGCCTTCGGGCGGGCAGCAGTCCGGGTTGGTGCAGATCAGGCTCCGGACCCGTCCGTCGGTGACCCGGATGCGGTCGTGGATGGGCATGTTGTGGGAGGCGAAGACGTCGGCGAACGTGTGGATGGCGGGTTCGATGTGGTCGGGGGCGCCGTAGCCGATAACGGTGACGGCGTCGGTGTGTTCCTGCCGGCGGATGAGGTCCAGGAGTTGGTTGGCGGTGGCGTGGTGTTCGCCGGGTGCGGGTAGGTCGACTCGGGCGACGAACGAGATTGTGTGGCCGTGGAAGGTGGTGATCACGATGCTGTTGTTGTCGGGGTGGAAGCCGAGCAGGTACGGCACCACGGCGACGAGGTCGATGTTGGATCGGATACGAATCTTGTCGTTGTGAGTCACAGCAGTCTCCACATGCGAGGGACGGTCGAAAGGCCGCGGCGAGATACGCGGTCGTAGGTGGGCAGCGGCTCCGGTCGGGATCGCGGTCAAGCTCGACCCGTTAGGGCCGGTGGCGCTTTGTCGGGCGGGGATGGCCACGCCGGGTCAGCTCGGAGACGTCGTGCACGAGTTGGTGGGCCAGCCATGACCGGGCAGCTGGCAGGACGATGACGTAGGACGCGCCGATGCGCTCGGCGTGCGCGAACGTCTGCGTGCTGTCCGGGTTGGGTGTGGCCACGACGACGAAGCCGCCGCAGGACAACGGGTTACGGATCCGAGCGACGAGATCCGCGCCGACGATGATCAGCGGACGGCGGCTGGCGTGTCGGCGGCCGTCCGAAATGGATTCAGTGTTCTCGAATTCCCAGCCGGTGTGCTGCTCGACGATGCGCAGTTCGGCGCGCAGCAGGCGACTGGCGGTTATTGCGAGGCATGGGTGCCATCGGGCTGGCATGGAGACCTCCAGATATGGAGATGCCGGCCTTCCAGATGGAAGACCGGCGACGGTTGGTTGGCGCTGAACGCCGGGCAAGCCCAGGTCGCGGGACCTGATCCAGCGAGGTGTGAGTGCTGGCTCAGGCGGCCAGGGCCGGGTCAAGGTCCGTTCCTTATCGCGGTGACATGGAGCACCTTGCTGGCGCGGTGGTTGTTGCTCTTCGCGGGCCGTTACTCAGTAGGGACAATGTCAAACGCGCACAGCCGATGAATCTGAGTGTCGGCTGATCAGCGCGTTCGTCGCTGTTCGTTGAGGTGCTGGTAGACCTTCTCGGCGGTTAGCGGCTGCCCGTGAACGTTCGCCGGTGGGCTGATGTGCTTCCAGCCGAAGGTTTCGCATGCCAGCCACCAGGTCTGGGCGTTGTCGGTGGCGACTTGGACCACGTCGCCGATCGATAGCGAGCGCAGTTGGAGCAGCCGGTAGACGCAGGCGACCAGGAACGCCAGCTCGCTGTCCGGTCGAGTGCGGCTCGGCTCCAGGCGCTCAAGGTCCGTGTTGAAGACGTGGTATGCCCAGTCGGCGAGCATCTCGGGCTCCACGGCGGTGGGCAGGTTCCGCCAGTGCGACACTGCGGCGGTCAGCCGGTGGCCGTCCTCGTACGGCAGGAACCGCGAATCGTCGTTGTGGTAGACGGTGATCAGGTACAGGGTCATCGGGTGGACTCTCCTTCGCGGCGGTCGCGTAGGAATGCGTATTCGTCGAGCGGGCTGTGGGCTCCTTGGGTGCACGCCCAGCGGGAGTAGCGCGCTTCGAACAGGTAGGTGCCGGCGTGCGGCGACTTGTAGAGCCGGCCGCGCAGGTCGTGCAGCATCGGTGACTGCTCGGCCCGCAGGTGCCGGTCAGCCTGGTAGGCGGCGCATGCCTGGCAGGACGGGCCTTCGTGGCCGGGGTCGGCGTCATTGATCTGGCGGCCGGTGAACGGCAGTGCCCAGAGCTTTCTCATGGATGCGTCTCGCCTCCGGTCGAGTCGGCAGCGCCGGGCCGGTGTCCTTCATGCGGCGTGCTGTCACCGATGCGGCGGACGCGGAGGATCTGCTCGGGCAGCACCATCGCCGCGAGCAGGTTGGTGCGCGGGTGGGTGTAGACGCGGTAGCCGCTAGCCCACACAAGCTGCCACGGCTCGGCCGTGGCGCCGGCCCGCGCGTCGGCTGGGTCGCCGTGGGAGCTGACGCCGAGGTCGGCCAGTTGCCCAGCCAGCGATGTGACCCGGTAGTGGTGCATCCGCCCGGCGAGCATGGGGCAAGCGGTCGCGGCGTAGGCGGCGCAGACAGGGTGCATGCCGGGCTCGTGGCTGGTCAGCGTTCGCAGGTCGCTGTCGCGCATCGCGAGGACGATCCGGTCCTCGAGCGGGACACCGCAGGTCTGACAGAGCCGGTCGGTCATGGCCTGGTTGTGCCGGTCGAGGTCGACAGCGCCGAACCGGTAGCGGCCGTCAGGGGTGCGGCCGGTTGTCCACGGGACGACAAGGCCGCCGATGGTGGGCTGTCCGGCCAGCTGTACGGGGATGCTGGGAATCGGCGTGGTCATGCGGTCACCGCCGCAGCCCTACTGTCGGCCGCTCCGACCAGGACGGATGGCATGCGCCGGAGTGCCCGTCGCTCCAGGCAGCGGACGGCTTCGGCGCTGTCGCGCATCCGCGCGGCGACGTAGCGGGTCACCGCGTCGTGGAAGCTCTGGTCGAAGTCGGCGGACGCGTCGCGGTCGCCTTGCTGAGCGCGATGCGACAGCGCACGGACGTGCGGGATGACTTGCCGATGCCGGCGTGTTCTCTTGCTGGGCTTGCTCGCCGGACCGTTGGTGCTGTGGGTGCCCCCGGATCCCTCCTTGGCGGGTTGGTGGATGGAATCCGGGCACGGCTTGTCGGCCGTGCCCGAAAGATGCGCGGGTTCGCGAGATCCGGCCGGGCGACGGCCGGGAAATAAGAGGTGCGAGCTGAGTGGTGTTGTCCGGGGCTGACGTGGCGGCCCTCGGCGGGGTGCTACTGGCGCGGCGGGTGCGCGGCTTTGTCGGCGCGCAGCTTCGCGGCAAGGTCGTTGGGAATGACGGCGTAGGGTTCGACGGCGATCAGCACGTCGGTGGGGTCCAGGATCGTCTCGCCGATGCCGAGGCGCACCGCGTCCGGCTCGTCGCCGGGGTCGGTGACCGGGTCCCAGGCGAAGTCGAGCACGGTGGCGAAGAAGGTGCGGTGGGGGTTCCAGCCGACCTGGATCGTGTAGCGCGCGCAGTCGGGCTTGGGCGTCAGCGTGTAGAGGCTCATCAGCCTGTCCTTCGTTCCGGCACGGGATGCCGAGGTGGCGTGGTTAGGGCACGTGGACAATGTGGTCTGTGCCGTCCGCAGCGATCACGCGCGGCGTGGACAGCGACGCGATGACGCCGAGCGCAGACTCGACCGTGTCCGTTTGCGCCGCCTCCGGCAGCTCGCACGAGTAGTCGCCGTCTGTCAGGTACCTGGCCCGGTTTGAGCATGTCGCTGTCTCCAGCGCATGAAGAAGACGACGACCAGGAAGAGACCGCCTCGCGAAGGGATGGGGCGACCGCGCCCAGGCATGTGGAGCGCTGGGCGTGCGGGGTATGAGGTGGTGATCTGACCGGAGGTGAGTGGCGGCCGACCGGGCAAGCGGTGGGTGTGGTGCCCTCACTGGGCAGGGGCAGATCAGCACGGAAGAGGAAAGAAGTAGTGGTGCCAGGTTATCGCCGTGTGCCGGCATGGAGGGCGGGCTGTCAGGTTCGTCGACCTGACGCGGCCTGACAGCCGACTCCTCGGAGTCACAGACGCTGCTGGGGGTCTTGACCGCCGAGCGCCGGTCGAGGCCGGGCGGTGTCGTGAGCAAGGGCACTGTCCGGCCCGGTGGTCCGCAGGGCAAGCCCCAGCGGGAACTGGCCGGTACCCATGCGGCCCCTTGCCGCTGTCACCGAGCGGGACGCGGCTGAGCTGCCGCGTCCCGCTCGTTGTGCGCCGATGGCCGCGGCAAAGACACCGGAAGTCGGTTCCGCCTGGCTTGCTTTTAGCTGCGCCGCAGCACGAGGACGTCCTCATGCGTGACTAGGTGCACCGGGATGCCTTCTGCGCGGGTGCGGCGTACGGCCATCAGTCCGAACATGCTGGCACGGTGGACGATTTGTCCGTCGCGGACGGCGGCGAGCATCGCCGCGCATCGCTCCACCGGGACCAGGCCCACCGACTTCGCGACCGTCAGCAGTTCGCCGGGCAGGTCGATGAAGTCGTCGCGATGGCGGCGTACCGGGCGGCAGGTGATGACCACGGTCCCACCGGGACGCACCAGTTGGTAGCTGGCGGCCAGGATGGCGGCGAACCCGTCGAGCAGGCGGGACCATCCCGCGTAGGCGAGGTTGCCCCTCGCCTTGTCCCCATACTGGTGGTCCCGTTTGCGTACGCCGTTGCTTGTGGCCCGGACGAGGCCGGGGGTTCCGCGCCCGTCCGGGGGTGAGGTGAGTACCAGGCCCACCTTGCCGACCGCTGAGGCGGGCACCAGGTCGAGCAGGTTCGTGGCGCCGCCGGTGACGACCTTCGCCGTACCGGCGGCGCCCTGGTTGGCTGCCAGGGCGAGGTTGGCCTCGGCAAGTGCGGTGAACCGCGGTTCGATGTCCACGCCGAGCGCGGCGCGTCCGAGGTGGACGGCCTCGACCAGGGTGGTGCCCGATCCGCACATCGGGTCGAACACCAGCTCCCCGGGTGCGGTGTAGGAAGCGATTGCGTGCGCGGCCAGATTGGGCAACATCTTGCCCGGGTGACTGGAGGTCTGTGGGACATAGCGGCCTCGCCGCTGGTCACGGGCCGGTTGCTGGCAGGTCAGCCAGACCGACGTGACCGGCAGGGTTTCAGTCATCGGGCATCGCCATCCTCGATGTGAGAGCGGGTCAGGATCAGTACGTCGGTGTGGATGGCGAGCTGGCCCCGGCCGTCGCGGACGGTGGCGGCGACGATGTGCTGCAGGTAGGCCAGCCGTGCACTCTTGGCGGCGGCCACGACATCGGCGGGCAGGGTCGGGTCGCCGTGCGGCAGGAGCACCGCCACGCAGCCGCCCAACGGGAGTTGGTTATGGCACGCGGCGAAGAACTCGCCTACGGGCGCCTCGACCGGCCAGCCGGTGACGATCAGCGGCGCGTTCTCCTTTCCCCAGCCCACGGTCTTCGGGGACTGGAGGTGGCTGCGCCGCCGGGCGTTGATGATGGCTCGGGCCAGCTGCGGCCCGTCGGTCAGATCGATGATGAGCTCTCCTGGGTGGGTGAAGCCGTGGACCAGCCGCACACCGAGCGCGTTGGACATGCTCTCCCCGTGACGTGGGGCGGGCACGGGCCAGACGGTGATCGGCACGGGCGGGTCGCCGGGCACCACGTCCCCAACCGGGACGGGCGCGTTGTGGTTGGTGTCGGTCATGGGCGCGTTGGCCCCCGGGACCGGTACGGCGTTCTGACGTAACCCCAGTGCCGTCCTGACAGGCCGATCGAACCGGCCCAGTACCTGTCAGGACCGGTCACAGCCCGGTGCAGACCACCCGCGAACCTGACATCACCTGTCCGGACCTGTCCTGGTCTGACAAAGGCTCGTGGTGTCAGGTCGGGCTGTCCCAATCGAAGAGCACGACGCCCCGCGACCTCGCGGGGCGCGGCTTCTTCGAGGGGAAACGCCATGCCTTCCACCAGAATTACGTCGGCGCTGTCGTCCGCCGAGACCGCGTTCGCGCTGCTGACCTGCGAACCGGCACCGCTAGCCTTCGACGCCCGCCCGGTGCCGGGCCTGCCGAACCGCACCCTGCCGCTCAACGAGCTGCGCGAGCTGCTGATCGGCGTACCGCACTACGTCGAGACCACCGACGCGCTGTGGCGGCAGCTTGCCCACCACGCCCGCGAATGGGGGCCGGCGTGGGTAGTCGGCGCGGTCGGGGTCGCGCTGCCTGGCTTGACCCACATGGCGGCCCGCATCGGCAGCGCCTACACGCGTCACGCCGACGACATCGACTCCGAACTGCTCGCGGGGTTCCTGCACGCACTCAAGCACGCACCGCTGGAACCGCCGAGGCTGTGGCTGCGGTTCTGCTGGTCAGCATGGCGGGCCGGAGTCGCGGTCGTCAAAGCCGAACCGACCGAGGAACTGCCGGACGATCTGCCGACCGGCTCCCGGTCACCGGCGCTGCCGTACGGGCATCCGGAACTGATCCTCGGCCGGGCCGCCGCGGCAGGCATCATCACCGTCGAGCAGGCCGAGCTCATCGCCGGCACCCGCTTCGGTGACACACTGATCGAACAGCTCGCTACCGAGACCGGTGTGCCCGCGCCGACGCTGCGCATGCGACGGCGGCGTGCGGAACGGCGCGTCGCTAAAGCGGTTCTGGCAGGGGACCTCACCGCCACCTGCCGTCCGATGACGTTGGGTGTCGTGCGATGAGTAACTGGACCCCCGACTCCCGTTCCCTGTTCACCCGGGTTGTCGAAGACATCGTGACTCAGATCCGCGAGGGCCGGCTACTGCCGGGGCAGCAGTTGCCGTCCGCCCGCGAGATGGCCCACCTTCACGGCGTGTCGAGGATGACCGCGCAGCGGGCGTTGCGGGAACTTCAGGTGCGCGGTGCCACCTACGGCGCCGTGGGCAGAGGTACCTTCGTACGCCCCGATGCCCTGGCACGGCTTACCAGGTCCACCGCGCGCTCAGGCTGTACACGGTGCGCGGAACAAGCGTCGTACACCGCGCATCTGGCCGTCGCTCTCAGCCGCTGCCACCAGCTGGCCGACGACCTTGACGCGTACACCTCACCGGATGTCACTGATGTCGCCGCCGCGATCCGCCGGCTGGCGAGCTATCTGGCTGGCGATCTGATGGATCACGCAGGTGAGACGGACAACTCCACCAGCCGCCATTGGCACGACTGAGAATCGCCGGGCGCGGTCGGGCGTGTCAGGTTGCGACAGGTTCAGATAGGTCGCGGATGAGTTCATCTGAGCTGACAGTCGAGATCTGGGCGGTGCATGCCATCCACGGCATGCCCGCCCGGTGGGGAACAACCGGCGGCCACAGGATTCTCGCGGACCGGCATGGACTTCGGCGACGGCGTACTGACATCGAGCCCTTCGCAAACGGCAAGGGAGGAGCGCCCCCAACCGGTCCCGCACTGTCCTTTGTGACTAGTTCCCCACCGCGGCGGCCCACCACCTTTGTGGAGCCGCGCAATGCACACCACTATCTCTGTTCTGGCTGACCTGGCCAGTGCCGTCCCGCAGCTGCTGGCCGCCCCTAAAACCATTGGCGAGGTCATTGCCGGCATCACCGGCTGGATCATGGGCATCCTCGCCCTGGTCGCGACCCTGTTCCTGGTCATCGGCGGCCTGCGTTACATGGCAGCCGGAGGCGACCCGGCTCAGGCCGAGCAGGCCAAGTCGAACCTCAAGTCCGCCCTGATCGGCTACGCCCTGGCCGTGCTCGCACCGGTGATTTTGCAGGTGCTGCAAGGCATCCTCGGCGGCTGAAGGCCACCACCATGGTCGACCGGCTGATGAACGGCATGGTCAACTGGCTCGCTGAGAAGGTCGTCGACCTTCTCAGCGGGCTGCTGGCCTTCCTGACCTCGTCTGTGTTCCTGTCCCCGGACGTCACCGTCCTGCCGCAGGTCCAGACCATCGCGGGCAAGTCCGCGCTGGTCGTCAACGCCTGCTACATCCTGGCCATCATCACCGCCGGGATCCTCACCATGGTCGGCGACAGCGTCGAAATCCGGTACGGCGTCAAGGAACTGGTGCCACGCCTGGTGGTGGGGGTCATTCTTTCGAACTTCGCCCTTCCACTGTGCTCGGTGCTCATTCAGGTCGCCAACGCGTTGACGGTGTCGATGGTCGGCACCGCCGCGCCGACCAGCCAGGCCGTGTCGATGGCCAAGACCCATGTCGTGGCCGCGCTGACCAACAAGAGCACCGCACTGCTCGCACTGATCATCGGGCTGCTGGTCGTGTTCCTATTCTTCGCGTTGCTGTTCGGCTGGTTCGTGCGCGTCGGCGTGCTGGTGATCCTGGCCGGGCTCGCCCCGCTCGCGCTCGCCTGCTACTGCCTGCCCTACACCCAGCCGGTCGCCGCCCTGTGGTGGCGCACCCTGCTGGGCTGCCTGGGCACCGCCACCTTGCAGGCGATCGTGTTCTCCACCGGCATCCAGTTGCTGATCGACCCGAACTCCAGCCTGCCGGTGCTGCTGGGCCTGCCCGGCTCGGACATCGTCAACCTGCTGCTGGTCGTGGTCGTGCTGTGGACCACGGTCAAGATCCCCAGCCTGATGCGCAAGTTCGTGACCCACCAGGGCAACAGCAGCAACGCGGTCGGGCTCGTGCTGCGCACGGTCGCCGTGCAATCGCTGACCCGCAACATGTTCCGCCGCGTCCCCGCGCCCGCACAGCGCGTCGACATGAGCACGCACACCCACCACCACTACCGGCGGCTACGCCGTGTCTTCCTCAACGGAGGCTAGAAATGCAAACCACAGAAGACGTTCCGCGGGCGATGGTGCCCGCGAACATCGGCGCGGCCGACAAGATCGCGTTCGGTTTGACGTTCCGGCAACTGGCCATCCTCGGCGGCGTCGGGCTGGCCGGGTTCGGTCTCTACCGCACCTACGGGCAAGCCCTGCCACCCATGGTGTGGCTGATCCTCGGCCTGCCGATCGCCGCCGCCACGGTGGTGATAGCGCTCGGCCGCCGCGACGGCCTGCCCCTGGACGTGTGGCTCAAGCACGCCTTCGTGCTCACCCGCACGCCCCGCACCCTGGCCCCGGGCCAGCCGCGGGCGACCTCGGTCGCCGCGGTGGCCGCAAAGCCGGTGCTGCCCGCGCCGTTGCGGTCCCCGGTCACCGCGATCAGCCCAGCCGGAGTGCTTACCAGCGAAGGCGGCAACCGGGTCGTCATCGCCTGCGGCACCACCAACATCCACCTACGCACCGGCGTCGAGCAGGCCGGGCTCCTCGACGGGTTCGGCCGGTTCCTCAACTCGCTGACCGGGCCGGCGCAGCTGGTCGTTTCCGCGCACCGGCACGACCTGACTGGGTATGCCCAAGCCATCGCCGACAACGCGCCCCGCTTGCCGCACCCGGCGCTGGAGCAGGCGGCCGACGACTACGCGACCTTCCTGCTTGAACTGGACGCATCCCGTGACCCGCTGCGCCGGCAGGTCCTCGTGGTCGTGTCCGGCGAGCGTGCCGCTGACACCGCCACCCGTGCGCTGTCCGGACTCGGCGTGGAGACCATCGCCCTGGACGGTCCGGCCGTGACCGCCGCGCTCGCGGCCGCGGTCGACCCTTTTGCCCCGCCGGTGCCTGGCCCTCGGGCCGTGCCCGGCATCCCGATCACCCTGCGGAGCACATGATGAAACTGAACGCGTACAAGAGGAAGGCGGCCGGTGCGGCCGGGGAGCAGATGCCTTCCCCGGCCGCGTTGTCTGTCACCCCTTGGCACGTCAAGGTCGGCGACGGATACAGCGCGACGTTCGCGGTGACCGGCTACCCGGCCGAGGTCGGCCCAGCCTGGTTGGACCCGCTGCTGTCCTACCCCGGCCGTGTCGACGTCGCCATGCATGTCACCCCGGTGCCGGCACAGACGGCGGCGCCGATGCTGCGCAAGCAGCGCGCACGCCTGGAATCGACCCGCAGGTTGGACGCCGATCAGGGCCGGCTCGGCGACCCGAGCACCGACGCCGCCGCGGCCGACGCCGCCGACCTCGCCGAGCGGGTGGCCCGCGGCGCGGCGAAGCTGTTCGACACCGGCATCTACGTCACCGTCCACGGCCGCGACCTCGACGAGCTGGCCGCCGTCACCGCCGGGGTGAAGTCGGCCGCCGCGTCGGTCCTGCTCGATCTGTCCCCGGCCACGTTCCGCCATCACCAGGGCTGGGTGGCCACCCTGCCGGTCGGCGTGGACCCGCTGAGGATGCGCCGCATCCTGGACACCACCGCCCTCGCCGCGGCGTTCCCCTTGGCTTCGGCCGACCTCGCCGCCCCCGCGCCCGGCCTGGTCGTGCCGCCGGAGGGCGTGCTGTACGGGGTGAACACCACCTCGCCCGGGGTGCTGATCTGGAACCGGTGGGCACAGGACAACCACAACTCCGTCGTCCTGGCCAGGAGCGGCGCCGGCAAGTCGTACTTCGTCAAGCTCGAAGTCCTGCGGAGCCTGTATCAGGGCGTGGACGTGGCCGTGATCGACCCAGAGGACGAGTACACGGTCCTGGCCGAACACGTCGGCGGCACCGTCGTCCAGCTGGGGCAACCCGGTGTACGCATCAACCCCCTCGATGTGCCCGACGACCAGCGGGCCGACACCCTGACCCGGCGCGGCCTGTACCTGCACACCCTCATCGCGGTCATGCTCGGCGCGGCACCGCCACCGACCGAGCGGGCCGCGCTGGACAGGGCGATCACCTCCACCTATGCCAAGGCGGGGATCACCAGCGATCCGGGCACCTGGAGCCGACCGGCTCCGCTGCTGCGCGACCTGGCCGCCACACTGCGGGCCGACACCGACCCGGCTGCCGCGCAGCTGGCCGCCCGGCTGGCGCCCTGGACCAGCGGCAACTTCAGCTCGCTGTTCGACGGCCCGACCACCACCCGGCCCGAAGGGCACCTGGTGGTGTGGTCGCTGCGGCACCTGCCCGACCAGCTGCGCACCGTCGGCACCCTTCTTGCTCTCGACTCGATCTGGTCCGGGATCGACACCCCGCAGCCGGATTCGAGTGCACGGTCGCAAGGCCGCAGGCGGCGGTTGGTTGTGGTCGACGAGGCGTGGCTGCTGATGCGCGACGGCGAGGGCGCGAGGTTCCTGTTCCGGATGGCCAAAGCTGCCCGCAAGCGGTCGGCGGGGTTGTGTGTCATCACGCAGGACGCCGCCGACGTGCTGTCCACCGACCTCGGCCTGGCCGTGGTCGCGAACGCGGCCACGCAGGTGCTGATGCGCCAATCCACCCAGTCCATCGACGCAGTGGCGGAGGCGTTCAACCTCACCGGCGGCGAGTCCCGGATGCTCCTGTCGGCATCCAGAGGCGAGGGTCTATTGGTTGCGGGCCGTAGCCGGGTGCCGTTCCGAAGCCTGGCCTCGGGGAGCGAGCACAAATTGGCCGTGACCGGGATCGGAGAGACCAACTGATGCCAACCCCAACCATTGTTTCCGACGCGTGGGCGTGGGTGGCTGCGCGGCCGTGGTTCACGTTCGTCGCCGCCATCGCCATGGTCGCGACGGTGTTCGGCCGCGACCAGACGCTTGCGTGGCGGCACAGGCGGTTCGCCGCCGGCGCCCGCTGGGTCACCATCGCTGCCCCGCCCGAGGTCACCGTGGAGTCGGCGGCGGCGTTCTGGACCACCATCGTCGGCGTTCTCACCCCTTCGGCGTGGCGGCGCCGAGTGTTCGGCATCCCGCACCTGGCGTGGGAGTACACCTGGACCGGCCGCCAGTTGAACATCCGCGTCTGGGTACCCGGCACCGTGCCGCCCGGCGCGGTCGAAGCGGCCGTGCGGGCGGCGTGGCCCGCCGCCACCGTCACCACTACCGACGCCGGCCGGCCGATTCCGTTCGACGTCGCGGACCAGGTCGGTGGGGCGCACTGGCCGCAGCAGGCCGACACGCTGCCGCTGCGTACCGAACACGACGCCGACCCGCTGCGTGCCCTGTTCGCCGCCGGAGCCGAGGTTCGCCACTGCGAACACGCCTGCGTCCAAGTCCTGGCCCGGCCCGCCACCGCCCGCCGGGTCCGCCTGGCGCGACGATCGGCGGCAACAACCAGCAACGAACCCAGCCGGGTGGCCCGATGTGGCCGCCCAAGCTGTTTCCGGCCTGGCACGGGCCGCGATCGATCCGATCCTGTGGCTGGTCGAGGTGTTCGTCCCCGGACCGACCCGACACCGCGCCACCGCCCACCCCAGCTTCCGGCCGGAGGTCCGGGACCCGGTGGCAACGGCCGACGCGCGCACGGTCGTGGACAAGGCCGTCAAGGTCCCGCACTACGAAATCGCGGTGCGGTACGCGGTCGCCATGGACCCCGAGTCCCGGCCGCCGGATCCGGAACGGGCCAACCAGATCCACGCCCGGCTGGCCGGACTGGGACACACCCTCGCCGCAGCGAGCGCGGCCTACACCGGCCCGAACCGGTTGCGGCGTATGAAGATGCCCGCCCCCGTTACGAGCCTGGCCGGGCGAAGGCTGCGGCGCGGATTCCTGACCACGGTCCCGGAACTCGCGGCCATGGCCGCGCTGCCGCAGGACTTGGCGGTGCCCGGCCTGGACCGGGCGCGGGCCAAGGCAATGCCGGCGCCCGTGCAGGTCCCCTCCGGCGGACGCGGGGTGAAGGTGCTGGGCCGCTCACAGATCGGCAACCACAGCGTCGGCCTCAACGTGGTCGACGCCCGCCAACACATGCACATCATCGGCAAGACCGGCGTCGGCAAGAGCACCCTGCTGCTCAACATGATCGTCGGCGACATCAAAGCCGGCCGTGGCACGGTGGTCATCGACCCACGCGGTGACCTGATCACCGACGTCCTCGACCGCCTTCCGGCTTCGCATGCGAAGCGGATCGTGCTCATCGATCCGGACCAGCCCAATCCCGGTCACTTCAACCCCCTCGAAGACACCCACGATCCGCACCTAGCCGTGGACAACCTCGTCGGTATCTTCGCCAAGATCTTCCAACGGCAGTGGGGTCCGCGGATGGACGACACCCTTCGGGTGGCGTGCCTGACGCTGATGCGCCACGCGGGCTCGACCCTGAGCCTGGTGCCGCCGCTGCTGTCGGACCGGGCCTTCCGCGGCCGCTACACCGTCGACCTGGACGACCCGGACGGCCTCGCGGGGTTCTGGACCTGGTACGACTCGATCAACGAGAACTTCCGAGGCCAAGTCATCGCCCCCGTCCTCGCCCGGCTGCGGCAGTTCCTGCTCCGCGACTTCGCCAAGGCAGTCATCGGCAGCCCGACCAGCTCGTTCCGGATGAGCGACATCCTCGACGGCGGAGCCTTGCTATGCCGGCTACCCAAAGGCCAGCTCGGCGAGGAGACCTCACGCATCCTGGGCTCGTTGATCGTGGCCCGGGTGTGGCAGGCCGCCATCGCCCGCACGGCGATCCCCGAAAACCAGCGCAAGGACGCCTGCCTATACGTGGATGAGGCGCACAACTTCCTCACCCTGCCCGGCAGCGTCGACGACATGCTCGCCGAGGCCCGCGGCTACCGTCTCGGGCTGGTCCTGGCACATCAGAATCTGGCCCAACTACCCAAGGAGACAGCGGCGGCGCTGTCGGCCAACGCCCGATCGAAGATCGTCTTCAACGTCGACCCGAGCGACGCCCGGGAGCTGTCTAGGCACACCAAGCCGGAACTCGACGAGCACGACCTGGCGCACCTGGACATCTACACCGCCGCCGCCCGGCTGCTGGTCGGCAACCGGGAACTGCCCGCGTTCACCTTCACCACCAACCCGCCGACGCCGATCGTCGGCGAGGCCACCGCGATCCGGCAGGAGGTCGCCGCCGCCCACCCCCCGCCGGGTGAGGAACCACCGATGCAACAGGTGGCCCGCAACGCGATGCGGCGGCGCATGAACAGCACGGCCTGACGAGGACCCCCCACCCGGCCGGGGAGGCCCTGGCCGCCTGCAGGGGGGGCCCCCGCGGGGGGCGCCGACGACGGGACCCCCCAGCGGAGCCAACCACACGAATCCTGACAGGTGCCTGACCAGGCCGTATGCCGGCCCGGGTCGGGTCCAGAAGAAAGATCAACTCATGCAGACTCCCTAAAAGGGACTCCTCCTCCACCAGGGGTGATGCCTCATGACTCGTACACGACCCGCTCATGGCCTGCTGGCCATCTACCCACACATCACCGGCCGCGACCGGAAGATCATGCGACTACTCGACGACCACCAGGTGCTGACCACCGACCACATCACGCGGCTGTTCTTCCACGCACCGCGCACCTGCCGGCATCGCCTCGGGGAACTGCACGGCCTCGGCCTGCTGGACAGGTTCCGGTTCGCCCGGCCCGCAGGCGGCACCGGCCCGGATCCCTACCGGTGGGCCCCCGGCCACGAGGGGCAACAATCCCAGGCCGCCGCGCGCGCCGACCCGGAACCCACCGCCCGAGCGAGCAATCAGCGCATCGCCCGCCTGTCCGCCAACCCGAACCTGACACACCTGCTCACCGTCAACGAGTTCTTCGTCCGGCTGGCCGAGCACGCCCGCCGGCAACCGCACGCCAACCTCGTGCGCTGGTGGTCAGAGGCGGCCACCAAGGCGTTCCAGACCAAAGTCATGTTCAACCCGGACGGGCATGGCCTGTGGACGGTGGGGGAGCGGACGGTGGGGTTCTGGCTGGAGGCCGACACCGGCAGCGAGCCGTTGACCCGCGTCGTCGCCAAGCTCGTCAGCTACCGAAAGATCGTCCGCAGTGGAGGGCCGCGTTATCCGGTGCTGTTCTGGCTGGCCAGCCCCATCCGCGAGGAGCACCTGCACCGGCTGCTGCACACCGAGTACGCCGACGTGCCCACCGCCACCGCCACCCACGACACCAACCCAGCCGAGGCGGTCTGGCTCCCGGGCGACGGCCACCACCGGGTACGCCTGGAACAACTGCCCGCGTTCCACGGCACCAACAGTCTGGACAACCCCAACTACCGCAACGGAGTGCTCGTCCTCGGCCCGACCGCGGTTTGACACTTCCCACGTCGAGTCGGCACCACAAGTGGGCAGTCGTTCGCGCGGACCTGCGACGATACTCGTCGCGCCAACGCGGGCGTCCTAGCGGACCGCCAAGCGCACCAGCAGGTCGCCCGTGCGGCCCTGGACGGTGACCCCCTTGCCGCGCACGCGGAACACCCGCCCGTCAGGCGTGCCCGGCGGGACGCGGAGCTTGACGCTGCCGTCCAGCGTCGGCGCGCTGATGTCGGCGCCGTTGCGGGCCTGCGCTGCTGTGATGGGCAGCGTCGTCACCAGGTCGTCGCCGGTGCGCTGGAACACGGGGTCGGCGTCGACCTGAACCAGGACGTAGAGGTCGCCGGGCGAATCGCCATTCGGGCTTGGTTCGCCCCTGCCGGCCAGCCGGATACGCTGCCCGTCAGCAACTCCGGCAGGAAACCGCACATTGATGGTGCGCTGCACCGTTACCTCCCCGGTGCCGGCACAGTCGCCGCATGCCTCACCGTCGATGCCGACGCCGCCGCACGTCCGGCAGGGCTCGTCCAGGGTCGAGGTCTTGATCAGGCCAGTGCCGCGGCAGGCGGCGCACGGTGGGGTGCCGGGCTTGACGCCGGAGCCTTCGCAGGCTGAGCAGGTCGTGGGAGTCCGCACGGTGAGCGGCAGCGTAACGCCGCGGATTGCTTCGCGGAAGACCAGGTTCGCGGTGCACTCCATGTCGCGCCCGCGTGCGGCGGGCCGGCCGCCGCTGAAGATGTTGCTGAACAGGTCTGAGAAGCTCTTGCCGCCGCCGGACCCGTCCGGCGTCGTGCCATTGCCGAAGAGGTCGTTGAGGTCGAACTTTGGCGGGGCGGACGGGGGCGGCGCGGGACGGCCGTACCGGTTGCGGGCGATAGCCAACCGGTCGGCCACCTCGGTGCTGCGCTGTTGCGGCGCGGCGTACCCCCGGGCGTGGAGGGCGGCCCGCACGTGCCGGTAGATCTCGCCGAGCGACAGCATCGGCGGGCCGTTGGCGATCCCCTCGCGTAGGAGCCGCACCAATTCGCCGGTGAAGGCGGTGTACTCGGCGCCTACCGGCGCCTGCGCGGTGCTGTTGGCGGGCGCGGAGGTCAGCACGTACGACCCGGCGACGTCGATCTGGCCGATCAGGCCCCCGTCGCCGGACATCGCGCCGTCGAGCGCACGCCCCGAGAAGCAGCAGTCGAGGATGATCACCTGGTTGGCGGCCGGGCTGTCCAGGAACACGTCGCGGACCGCGCGGTACGGCAGCGCCGTGAACTCGGGATGGGCCGGGTCGGTGCTGCCGAGGCTCAGGTACAGCTCGTGCCGGCGCCCGCCGACCAGCCCGTGACCGGCGTAGTAAACCAACAGTAGGTCGGTCGCCTCGACGGCCGCGGCGTGCAGCAGCCGGCCGACCTCGCCGGCGTTGACGGGGTCCAGCGCCATCTGGCACCGCTCGTCGGGCAGGCCGCCGCCCTCCGGGTCGGTCAGTTCCCGCCGCAGGGCGCGCAGGTTGTTGCCGACCGCGGGCAGGTCGGGCAGGCCGCCGGTGTAGTGCGCCGCGCCGAGCAGTAGAACGCGGGAACGGTCGGGATCGGGCAGGCGCACGGCTACGGTGCCTCTGTCCCGCCGCGCAGTTCGCGCAGCAGCGCGACGGCGACGGCCGCCGCAGGCTTCCACCGACACATCGCGGGGGCGTGGCAGCCAGACCTGCACGCTGCCGAGCCGGACGCTCGTCGCCCC
>NZ_JAIBNX010000005.1:4031-33626 GCF_026130045.1 Micromonospora sp. CPCC 205371 | reverse complement strand
GGCCGCACGCCTCCGGCCCCGCGGCCCCCCCGCGCAGTCCGCGAGGCAGCCCGCCGGCGTCGGCCGCCCGCTGGGCGGTGAGGGCGACGCGGCGGCCGTCGCCGTCGCAGACTTCCACCGACACATCGCGGCGGCGTTGCAGCCAGACCTGCACGCTGCCGAGCAGGACGCTGATCGCCCCGCCGGACCCGAGCGCGACCACCAGCGTGTCGGAGAGGCCGCCCATCTCGCCAGCGGACACCGGCGCGGGCGGGTGGCGTACGCGGCCGCGTAACTCCGGCTCCCGGCGCAGCCAGTCCTGCAGGTCCTCCAGAACGGCGGTGTCGCCGGTCACCCGCAGCCGTACCTCGTCTGTCACGGTCACTCCATCGCGCTCGCCGGGCCGGGTCACATGGCCGGATTGTTCCGTACCGTAGTGCGCCCGCGCCATCTCGCACAGCGTCCGTACGGGTACGCCGGGTGACTCGTCCTCACCCGGGGGATGCGGATCACGTCGCAGTCGACCGATGAGGCACGCCAGCCCCGGGGGCTCATGCGGGACCTGCCGTCCCTTTGTATAGGCACATCTCGTCCCAGCCACAGCAGCCCGAGCACAGACCGAGATCGTTACTCATTGTTCGGCGGGACCTACCGGCCGCCTGGGGCTGGATGCTCTCAACGCCAGAACTCGCTCTACATCGGAACAGATCAACTACATGACGCCCGGCCGACCGACACGCGGACGCCTTCAGCGCCAAGAATCCCAGGGAGCCGGTGCCAACTAACGCTGGTACACCGCGTCGGAAATCCACGGCCTGACAGAACCTGTCCGCCGACGCGGTCAACCTGACACCGCAGCTCAAGGACATGATCGGTAATCCTGACAACGGTGGCGCTGTCAGGTGACGAAGCTACGGTGCTTGGCAGTTTCTTTCTTCTTGTTCGCACCGCCGCCCCGTCCTTCCCGGACCTGCCCGCGCCAGCGGGATCACCCACAGCCCACCACTGGTCGGCTCCGTGATCCACCGCCCGCGCACCACCCGGCAGCACTGTTCCGGCCTTGGACGGTCGCGATCCGGTGGCAGCACCCACCAACACCCACTCCTTCGCGAAGGGAGCACCCTGCCATGCCCACCAACACCCCGATGACCGACCGCGTCGTCACCGTCTGCTTCGCCCCCGGCACCGACGCCGACTGGTTCTCCGCCTCCGAGGTGGTCAACGACCGCCTCAACGCCAACGGCACCCCGGCCCGCCGCTATCACGTCCGGCACCGCCGCCTGATCGGCTGGTTCACCCGCTGGTTCGGCTACTTCCTGCTCGACGCGGTGCGCCGGCTCGGCGCCTACACCCTCGCGGCCGGAGGCCGCAAGGGTCGCCTCGACCTCAACGCCACCGCGGTACGCGCCGCCAATGAGGCCGTCGCCCGCTGGCGTGCGTTCAGCATCCACATCGCCGCCACCACACGGCCCGCCCGTACCTGGGAGGACTTCCTCGCCCAGCACCACGCCGACCCGGCCAAGGTCAGCCTCAACGAGGCCCGCCGCCGCTTCGAGCAGCAGCCCCGCGTCCTGGCGATGCTCGCCTACGCCGGCGCGCACACCCTCGACCCCTTCGAGTTGGCGGCCTACCAAGCGGGAGAGGCCACCTACGTGGGTCTGCACTGGCGCATCGCGCTCATCGGCGACGCGCTGATCACCACCGACGGCCGTCTGATGGAGCCCGCCAGCGATTCCCTCGCAGACCGGCTCCGGTTCCTGAACGACGCGTGCGGGTACCTGCGCCGCCTGCGCTCCGACGCCCGGCTGTGCGCCGTCGCCATCGCCTAACAACCCATACGCCGCCCGAAGGACCGGTCACAGCAACCCGCTGCGACCGGTCTCCTGCATACCCCCAAACCCTTATCCAGGAAAGGAGACACCTCATGTTCCTCACCGATCCCGCGCTGCGCCGCATCGCAGCCTGGACCGGCGACGTGTGGCCTGAGCACCTGTGGCGACACGACACCGCCACCCCAGGACCGACCGGCAATCTCGCCCAGCTCCTGCACACGATCACCATCCGGTTCAACGACAACGCCGAGCTACTGGACCGCCTCCTTGGCACGCTCGGCCACCAGGCCAGTAACGTGCGCGAGGCGACGGCGCGGCACACCGCCGTCCCACCCAGCGGCCTGGACCGGTCCGCCACCGACGTCCTCGACCAGATCGGACGGCGGGTACTGCTGGAACAATTGCTCCTGGACGCCTACCAGGCGTGGCGTACACACCGCCAGCCCGACCGCGGACAGGACGAGCGGCACCTGCTCTTGCGCCCCGGTGACCCGACATTCGGCGTCGCGACGCTGCGCCGCCTCGACCCGGACGCCTGGCTGGTCTCCCCGGACGCCGAGGCCGCCGCCGCCTTCGGCATTCCTTACACCGCAACGATCGTCGGCCAGATCGCCGAGCACGACAACGGCTGGCAGCCCACCGCCTACCGGGACCCGCAGCACCGGCACCACGGCGGCGGACTCAGCTACACCCTGCCGCCACAGGACGACCTCGGCACCGCCTGCCGCACGCTGCTGCGCTGGTGGGCCCTGCGGCACTCCGCCAACTGGCGAAGCCGCCGCCCCGAACAGCTCACCGAAGCCGAACTGGCCGCCCTCACCGAGTAAACGACGATGATCCGGCCACCGTGCCAGACCTGCGGACAGCGCTTCGGACACCAGGACGACTGCCCGGCCGTCACCCACCTGCACCAAGGCAGCCAATGGCCCGGCAACCCGTACTTCCGCCACCTATGCGGCAACGACTGGCAACTGTCGGCCTGGAACGCCAAGGACGCCTTCGCGATCTGGCTCCATGAGGTCGAGCTGGGCACCATCACCGGGCCGGTACGCGCCCGGCACATCAGCATCGCCCGCCGGTTCCGCGACGCGCTCAGGGCAACCGCAGTGTACTGGCTCGGCCCGCCCGACATCGAGTTCAACATCATCCTGCCCGGCAGCTGGCAGATCTGGATAGAGATCGTGCCCGGGTACCGCTGCCAATGGGACCGACGCCAGCCACCCACCGGCTTCGACGGCGACGCCATGCGCGCCGCCCTCGGCAAGCTGGAAGCCCTGGCACGCCGTGTGAAAGACGCCAGGTGCCCGTGTCAGTACCGGCTGCGCCACCACGCCGGTGCCGAGCACCCGCAACACTGCGACTGCTTCTGCCATCGGCTTCTGTAGCAGCCCGCCGCTAGCCAGGAGCCGCCCGCATCGAGGCGCTGCCGCACGAGCCATCGGACCGCGCCTCCCCGTATCGCCACCACGGCACCGCCACCGGCAGGTGCCGCGATGACGGCTGCGCGCGGCCCGACGCACCCACCGGCCGAACACACGCGTGCCGGCCGTCCGCAAATCCCACAGCATCACAGGAAGGACAGTCCAACATGGACAACCTGTCAACGGGCGCCCAGCAGGTGCTCGACGCCCTCACCGAAATCGGGCAGGGCACCGTGGCCGAGATCCGCGAGAAGACCGGCAAGGCCAAATCGACCACCGACAAAGCCATCCGGGAACTGGCCGACGCCGGCCGGATCGTCGAGACCGAGCCCGGCGACGGCAACCCAGCCCGCTGGAGCATTACCGCTCCCGCCGCCGAACCGACCAGCCCCGACGAGGCACTCGACGCCCAGCCGGACACTGGCACCGACGCCGTACAGGACGAGGCTGTCGACCCGGGTGACGGCGACCCGGCCGACACCAGCGACCCCGGCCAACTGGACGAGTCCAGCGACCCGCTCACCGACGCTGCGGCGGACCCGGCCGACGACAATGGCGACTCCGGCGGGCCGGCCGGCGACTCGGACACGCAGGCCGGGCAGGTTCCGGCCCGGCCGAGGCCGCCCGCCGACCGCAAGGTCCTGGCGGTGGCCGGGGTGCTCGGCGACTACCCGGACGGCGCGACGATCGACGAGATCTCCGAGGCGTGCGGTTTCAACGTCGGTGTCGTGGCCCGGCTGCTACAGGCGATGGAGCAGGCCGACGCCGCCCGCCGCATCCCGGCCAACGCCGAGGCCGGCACGGCTGAGCGGTGGCAGCCCGGCCCCGGCAAAGCCAGCGAGGTGGACCCGAACCCGGAGCCGCCCCGCTGCCTGTGGTGCCAGCAGACCATCCGGGGCACCTCGGACGCGGTCGGCAACGCCGCGATGCTGCAGTCGCTCGCCCGGCCCGACGGCACCATTCACGTCCTCGCCGCGGACGGCACCGAGCGCATCATCAACCTGCCCAAGCGGGCACCGGCACGCACGTCCGGCATGGCCGCAACCACCGGCCGCAGCACGACCTCCGGCACCGTCAACTCGGACGGCAACGAGCCGCTGGGCCGCGGTGTGCTGCGCGGCTGGGTGGCCGAGTTCATCAACGCCCGCCGCGGCCACGACCTCACCCCCGGTGCCATCGCCGATGCGCTGGCCGCCCAGCACGGCCGCACTATCAGCACCGGGGCGGTGCTCAACAACTGCCGCACTCTGGCCATGAACAACCGGATCCGGGTGGTCCGGCAGGAGCCGTTCACCGTCACCGCCAACAAGCCCACGAACGACGACCAGCAGTAGCCCACTCTCGCGCGCTGGGGCCGAGCACACCGCTCGGCCCCAGCGTCGTCTTCCCCAACAAGAGGAGAACCCTGTGGCACACGAACTGGAGACCTTCGCCGACGGCACCACCAGCTTCGTCAACGCCCGCCAATCCGCGTGGCACCTGCTCGGCACCGTCACCGACCGCAGCCAGTCCGCCGAACAGATGATGGCCAAGGCCAAGCTCGGCGGCTGGGGCGTCCGCAAGATCCGACTCGTCGGCATCGACACCCGAGGCGACGGCAGCGAGGTGCAGATCCCGTGCGACGACCAGATGATGACCGTCCGCCGTAACCCGGTCACGACCCTCACCGACTATCTGGGCATCGTGGGAACCGACTACGGCGTCGTGCAGAACGAGCAGGCCGCCGAAGTCCTCGACCGGCTCGTCAATCAGATCGGCGGCGCCCACTACGAGACCGCCGGGTCGCTGCGCCGGGGCAAGAGCGTGTTCCTGACGATGAAGTTGCCCACCGCGATGGAAATCGCCGGGGTCGACCGCCTGGACCTGTACCTGATCGCCACCACCTCGCACGACGGCACCTCGGCGCTGCGCATCGACGCCAGTCCGATCCGCGTGGTGTGCGCCAACACCCAGCGGGCCGCGTTCGCCCACTCGGTCGGCCATTACGTGTTCCGGCACACCAGCAACGTCGCCTCCCAGATCAGCCAGGCCCGCGAAGCCCTCGGGCTGATGTGGAAGTACATGGACACCTTCCAGGCCGCCGCCAACCGGATGATCAACGAGGCGTTGACCATGGGTGAGTTCGAGAAGATCGTCGCCCAGCTGTGGCCGGTGGCCGACGACGCGACCGACAAGACGAAGAACAACGCCAAGGAGCGGCTTGGCACGTTGAAGTACCTGCTGCGCGACGCCGACACGCAGACGGCGATCAAGGGCACCCGGTGGGCTGGCTACCAGGCCATCACCGAGTACCTCGACCATGTCCAGCCCGCCAAGAACCCGATCGCCCGTGCCAACCGGGTCGTGTCCGGCAGGGTGCCCGAGATCAAGATCCGGGCGTTCGATCTGCTGAAGGTCGGGGCTAGCCGATGACCGGCAACCAGCACCGGCCGCAGCAGTGGTTCTACTTCGGACCGTGGGCATTCTCGATCGACGAAGCCGAAAGGCTGATCGCCGACCGGCCACGCGAGCCCCACACCCTCGACGTCGCCGTCTGGGCCAACGCCTACGGCCTCACAACCATCGACGACCTCGCCCTTGGAAGCGTCAGCCTCATCGGCCCGACCCGCGATGGCCTGGACCGCGAGTACGCCATGGGCGTCGACCTGACCAAGCCGGTGATCGTCGCGACGCTGGAGACCAACGGCGAGCCCGCCGCACTGCTCATCGACGGCGTCCACCGGCTCTACCGCGCCTGGCGCGAACACGTCGCCCATCTGCCCGCCTACGTGCTCGACATCGCCGAGACCCAGCAGATCAAGCACGACCGCGTCATCGGCGGCACCTCCCCACGTCGGCGCACGACACCGCCCCGCGACTGCTGAGCCCCGCTGAAGGGCAATTTCACCGTTCGCCGATGGCCGTCCTCGTGGCGGCCATCGGCATTTCCCATGCCCACCAAGGGATAGGCCGTCATGACTACGCACCGACGTGATGTGCGTGTGTGACTGCCGCTGCCCCTGCATCACGGCGACCAGCGCACTACCTACAACGACGAAGGCCGCGTGTGCGCGATCACGTGCACCAGGCAGCCAATGGCGCTGCTCGCCGAGCAGTGGAACTGCGCCCTGTTCCTCGACCACGGCGGCGACCACTGGTTCGTCAACCGGCTCCCTGGCGATCAATGGGACTGGTGCAACGCCGGCGACCTCGACGAGCACCACGACTTCTACGACGCCAGCCTCGTCATCGAACGCCACATGCGCCAAACCGCCAAGATCCCGCTGAATCCCTTCGAGCCGTGCCGCCAAGACGCGGCCTAGGGCTTCGAACCAACACCCACCCTTGGCGTGGCTGGGCCGCCCGCTGGGGCGAGCCACCGGCCCTTTTTCGTTTCACCCCAACGAAATCCACCTGACCCGCTCCACCACCCCCACGCCGCACTGGTAACCGCCGAACCTCGGCCACGTCTGGCCCGAACCAGCCCTTCCGGTGGGGCCGCGCGTCGGCGGTCCCGAGCGCACACCCGGCCCTCTTTTGTTGCCCAGAAAGGCCATCACGCCATGACTATGAAAGCCGCCATCGGTCTCGTCATCGCCGTCTTGCTCGGCTGTATTGGGCTGCCGATGGTACTCATCTCCGCAGTCCTTGGCGGCCCCGGCGACTGCGCACCCGCGATCCCCAACACCTCCGACCAACCAAGCGTCGGCCGCTGGGATACCGAACAGGTATCCATCGCCGCCACCATCGTGTACGTCGGTGCCGCCAAAGGCGTTCCCTACTGGGGTTGGGTCGTCGCCCTGGCCACCGCCATGCAGGAAAGCCAGCTACGGAACCTGCCCCACCTCGGTGAGAGCAATGACCACGACTCCATCGGCGTGTTCCAGCAGCGCCCCAGCCAAGGCTGGGGTACGCCAGCGCAGCTCGCCCACCCCGTTTACCAGGCGGAACGCTTCTACGACAAGCTGCTCACGATCCCCGGCTGGGAAGACATGCCACTGACCCAGGCCGCTCAGGCGGTCCAGGTCAGCGCCTATCCCTCGGCGTACGCGAAGTGGACCAGTGATGCGAGCCTGCTCGCTGACGCGGTAGGTTCCGCGTACGGATGGACTCCAGGAGATCCTGAACGATGCGTGAGCACTTGCCCGCAGATGCCGCCTAGCTCCGGGAGCCTGCGCCCGGACAGCGGATGCGTAGCGGGTATCTCGGTGCTGGCGCGGGCCGCGACGTGGCTGACCGCGTGGAACGGCCGTCCGGTGCCGTACCTGTCCAGCGGCGATCCGTCCACCTGGTTCCAGGGGTATCGACGTGACTGCTCCGGGTACGCCTCGATGGCGTTGGGGCTTCCGGGACCCGGGTTGAACACGGCCGGGCTGGCTGCGCGGTCGACACCGATCCCGAAGGCCGCGCTGGTGGCCGGAGACCTACTGATCAACTCTGCGCCTGACGGCGAGGGTCACGTGGTTGTCTTCGAGCGCTGGACGGACCAGACCATGACCGCCTACGTCGGGTACGAGCAGGCCGGCCGCGGTGGTACATACCATCGGGTGATCCCATACCCGTACTTCGGCAGCTACCAGATGACTCCATACCAGTTCCGGAGCTGACCGGAGGACCGGCTGCTGGTTCAGGAGTTCGGTTGGCCGTTGGGTCGGCTGATCTGGCCCAAGCACCAGCGCTCGTTGTGATCGAGGGAGGGAGTCGACCAAAGTCAACGGCGAGGCGTTCTAGGGTCGGCGACGGGAATCCAGGGCGCCGACCTGGCGGTCTTCGTGCTCAAGTAGCTCCCGCAGGCGGCCAACTGGTCGAGGTGCTGCCGCTGTTCAAACCGTACGGAGTCCAGGTGCGGCTGCCCAACGCCTGTCGCCCGATCAATGTGGACGATCCGGCCCGACGGCGTCGATCCCGTTGCTGGGTCATCAATCTCAGCGGAGATTCCAGCGCTCGCGACTCCCGGAGCACGGCGGCGATGCGCGCGGGCTCGGGGGTACCGGTCGGCGGGCCGCACATCCAGCCGCCCACCGCAGGCTGCCCACGCAGGCGGCCCAAACCGCGGAATAGCCCTTATGACGTCGTTACTGCGGTGCCGGCCATACCTCCCAGCCGTCGGCGCTGCCAGGGCGGACGTGAGCGGTCGGGTATCTGGTTTCCGCTTGTTCCAGCCGTTTCGTGACCTCGGTGATCGGCCCGGATGGAATGACGGCCAATGGCTTCGGTTGGGGCCGAGGTGCCGGCCTCGGTCGGGGTGGGCTCGGTGTGAAGATCGTGCGGAGAAGGGGCGGGAGCATGGCGCGCCACTGGTCGTAGCTGAAGTCTGGTAATGCGTATTGTCCGCCCCACTGGTGCCCGACGCGGTAGGTCGTGCAGGCCGGACATCGCTGCCACCAGCCAGGTATCAGCTGCGCGAGTTGCCCGGCCTGGGTGCCAGGGGTCGGTGGAGGCTGGAACAGCCGCAGAGAGATGTCGTAGTCGTGCCAGGCAGCGGGCGCCTGACACTCCGAGCACATGGCGACTGGATCCGGCATCGGCATTGCCAGCAGCGCGTTGAACCGCCGCCGTTGGGTCGTCGCCCAGCCGCGCAGTGTCGGGTGTCGCCAGCACTGCATGTGTGATTGGAGGTTCATTTCGCGTCGCTCGGCGGGTAGATGGCCGTGGCGGTCGATGACCTGTTCGGGATCGCCGAGCTGATCGAGCAACCCTGCAGCCGCAGTCCGGCTGGAGTTGAGGCGACGCTCGGCATCGTCATGTTGGGCCGAGCTGGCAGGCGTCTGGAGAACGTGGCCGAAGAAGGCGATATCGGACTGTGTACGTAGCAGCCTCAGGCGCAGACGTTCGCGGTCCTCGTTGTACCCATTGACCACCAGGTCGAGACCGCGGTGCGCGTCCTCGTCCAGGTCCTTGCCGACCGTGTCGCGTTCGGCCTGCCTCAGCGCGGCCTTCTCGCCAGCAGAACCGCGACGAGGTCCGCACCTGTCCCATTCGGACACGACCTGGAGGACCAAGTCATACTCCTGATCGCGGCGACCCTCCTGCCACCAGTTCCACTGACGTCCAGGATCGCCGTAGATGCTCGTCAGGTCCGACAAGGCTTGCAGCAGCTGTTCCGCGGTGGAGGTCATGCTGGGCCGGCGCGTCCAAGTGACGCCATTGGACGCCGTCACCTGCATCGTTCCCGCTCCCGCGACCGGCTCGGTCATAGCTGTAGTTCCTTTCTCGGAAGCGCTACCAGACGGCACCTCGTCGACCGCAGCATCCAGCTCTCCCCGTCAGGCCGTGCCGTGCACTGGCCTGTCGTGGACGTTGACGCTGCACGAGTCTCGCCCGACGATCCGGCAGGAAGCCTCCACTCGGGGACATCCACGACATCTTGGTCTACCCGCCGGCCAGCCGTCGCCGCACGGCCTCAAGCTCCCGCAACAGGGCGTCCCACGGGAACAGCGCCGCCGCTGGTGCACCCATGTTTGGGGTTGGCAGCGGGTACAGTTCCAGGTCGAACAGCAACGTGACACCCCAGCTGCGCAGATCTCGGATCGAAGCCCGGAAGGCCGGGTGGCGGGCCAGGGCGATGTTCGGCGTGGGTACCGCGACGATCGGCAGGTTCAGACCGATCGCCTCGTTGAGGATGCCCAGCGCCAGGGTGTCGCTGCTGCCGCGAGCCAGCTTGTTGATCGTGTTGAACGTCGCGGGCGCCACCGCGATCGCGTCGGCCAGCGGCAACACGTCGGGCTCGTCCGGTTGCTTGTAGTCGTAACGGACCACATGACCGGTGATCCTCGCCAGCTCGTCCGCGTCGATGAACTTCCGTGCCGACGGGGTGGCAATCACGCAGACCTCCCATCCAGCCGCCAGCAGCCTCGCTACGGCCTGCGGAAGGTCACCAGCTGGCCGGCCGCCACAGGCGACGATGTAGAGCACGGGCTTTTCCACGGCACCATCATCGCTTCCATGCGCTCCATGCCGGCGGTACCTGGCGTCACAGCGGTGAGATCACCAGCACGACGTGTCGCGCCTCCGCTGTGTCGTCCACGTCAAACTGCAGCAACCAAGGACCCGGCTGAAGCGTGACCTCGTCACTGTCGTCGGCGTCACCGATATACAGCCGTCCCGAAGGAACCTCGAAGGCGACCTCGTACGGTAGCCCGTCGACCCGCTGAGATGTCACCCGAACATCGAGGGCGACGTCGGCCTCTCCCTCGTCGACCGTGCCCGCGTGAACCACCAGAACGGCGACATGGGAAGCGGTGGCGAGCACTGGCCCTTCGCCGTTGTGGAAGTCAATATCAAAGTCCGTCTCGCAGTCCAAGTCGCTGATGTAGATGGCGCCCCAGTAGTACGGGCGGACCCGGCTCAGGCGCTGATCCTCTGCCATGACGCCGGACCTTATCGCCAGATCTCGACCACGCAGGAACCAGTCGCGGGCGACACGGCGTCCATGCCTGCAGCACCCGCTCCTCGGCGCGAATATGCGACGCGCGGAAGGCTGCCATTACCCTGTGTAGCGAGCGCTTTGCGGCAAATGAGTACACCTTACGGTTAGACAGTCTTCAGTACTGCGCTGATGCGAATCCGCACGAAATTTTATCCTTGACTTCCACGGGCCGGTCACTGTTGCGGTGCTAGCCGGCACCGAGTCGTGGGGCGGTCGATGTCTGCTGGGTCAGAATGGGAGATGCCATACCTGTATCTTGTTATCCGTCGTCAAGCAGGCGAGGTGCTGAGGGCCGGGCCGACAGAACTCTGGATCAGTCGAGATTACCGCTAACTCGATCGGTTGGGGCGCTTCTGATCCAACAACCGTGACCCGGGTACTACCAATTATGGAAAGGTCATCGACTGGTTCGAGGAGCAAGGTTTTGGTGTCGTACGGGTTGGCCATAAAGTTGCGGTCTACCGGGTACATCATTTTGCCGCTCATGGCATCGAAGACCGCGGCACCATCGGGCGCACCGGTTTCATTCAAGACCTTAGCGATAATGTGCATGCCTTTAGCTGACACCGGAAATCCGACGTCGTTGACTCGCCACCGCTCCTCTCCCGAAACCTGATCGAGTCCGATTAAGAGCGCACCTTTCCTGTCACGCATGGAAAGGCAGACAAGATGAACTGCGCAGGCGGCTGTCTCGAATAGTGGCGGATCATCGACGGCTGCTTCAAGCTTGTAGGAGCGTTTCCACATTACGTGTAGATCTTTGGTTGAGAAGGCTGTAACCGCTCCGCCTGTTCCGCTGTCGGAGCGCCCGTATAGAACCAAGACCCCATCCATGACACCTTGGGTAATGGATGCGGATTCAGCCAAGGCGCCGCTTAGTCGGACCTCTTTGGACAGCTTTGTTCCCGTTTCAGTATCGAGAAGACCGAGCTTCTTCGGTGACGGAGACATGCTTAAGATCGCGATTTGTGGCGCAAGGGACCTTCCCATGTGGACTTCCTGAGTGCTCACGGCGATGGGCTGCTCTGCTCCAATGGATATCAACTCGGCATTGTCGGGCGCCTGCCATAGCCGCCGTCCGGTTCTTAGTGATACGACCTCTGATGTTGACATGACCTCCGTCTCCCTACCGCCACTGTTAAACGCGGCGCCAGGGAAGGTCGTGAGGATGGCGTGACCGTTGCCGGTACCCGCGAAACCAAGGGACTTGTCACTGTCGCGCTGCCACAGCTTTTTGCCGGTTGTAACCTCGTGGGCCGACACTTGGGAACGTCCGTCTGAACCGTGTGTGCCGATGATGATCACGTCGTCGTCGACGCCGAAACTTGCGTTGGCCGACTTGGGCAGGTCGAGCCGCCATCGTTCTTGACCAGTGGCGAGATCGGCGGCCATTAACTGGGTGGCGTTACCCACGCGGCCGACGGCGTAGAACGTCTTGTCGGTGAGGAGCGCGCCTATGCCTCGGCTGTCGCCTCTGCGGAACGGCCACGTAATGGTGGACAGCGGACGGAGTTCGGGGGCGACTGACACGCGGGACCGCAGCGTTCCTGACCGATCGTCCCCCATCGTCCAATAGATTGTTCCGCCGGTCACCATGAGTGTTAGGACCACTGCGAGCACTATCCGGCGAAGGTGGGACCGACGAGGTTTCTTGCCTGGCCGTTCACCGACCCTCGCCTTGAGGGACTTTTGTGCGGTTGCGGCAGATGGGAGGTGATGTACTGGCCGTTGACGCCGTGTATCGCTGTCCGCCGAAGCAGATGCCAGGCGAAGCGCTCCTTCGGCGACCGGCAGTTCGGGCTGGACGGGCACGGTTGGTGCTATACCGAGACTTCGGTGCAGCATCTGCGCCACGAGCGGAATGCGGCTTGAGCCGCCGACCAATAGGACTCCGGCCAACTGGTCGGGTCGGATGTTCGACTGTCGGAGTACTTTCTCAACCTCCGCTATCGCTCTATCTAGGTGACACTGAATAGCCGCCTCGAACTCGCCCCGAGTGACGTGCGTGACGATGTCAGTGCCAGGGAGGTTCACGGGGGCGTGCACCGCCCGAGAGAGCATTTCCTTGGCTTCCCGGACTTCTCGCCGTAATCGCCGAAGTAAAGCGATATCAGACTGGACTGCCTCCCACTCTGCCGGGATGTGCTGCCGCGCCCAAGTCTCGACTAGATGGAGAAGCATCTCGTCTAGATCGACACCCCCCAGATCGCGTAACCCGCCATGGCAGGGCACTTGGACGCCCTTACTTGTCTTTGCTACTACCGAGACGTCTAGAGTGCCGGCACCGAAGTCGAAGATTAGCAGATTCTGCCCTACTTCCAGATTCGAGCCGTGAGTATCGCAAAAATAGACGGCCGCGGCCACTGGCTCAGGTGCCAGATACGGGTTCGGTAAGCCTCCGATCGCAGCCGCCTCTATGAGGATCCGTCGACGTGTTCGCCCCCAACTCACCGGATAAGTGATGGTAACCGCGATAGACTCGCTAGTCGGCAACTCATCCCGGATGCGCCGCAGGATCGCCGCGAACAACTCTACTACTGGCACTTCTCTGCCAGATAACCAAACCGAAGTGTCATCCACCAATCGTTTGGGGGTCTGCTCGTACCCCTCCGGGAATAGTTCAGCGAGCTTTGCCGCGTCGCGACCAGTATGCAGGGTCCCGCCGTCATCACAAAAGATGCCGGAGTGCAAGCACTGCTGGCCGTCAAAGAGTATGGGGCGGATCTGGCCATCACGGCCTCGGCAAACCGCCACAGTGTTCGATGAACCAAGATCAATACCAAGATGCAGCATTCTTACCGCTCTCCCGTGCCATGGGGCCAAGGACACCAACAAGCTATCCGCTTAAGGCAAACCGGCCGACACTTGTCGAGCCCCAAGACCTCGATAGCATGGGCGGTTCGCTACGGTAAGTAGCGTCAGCTGCGTCTTTCCATACTCTGCAACAACGGCGCCGAGCATCGGTGATGTTGATGCCAACGTCGAGACCCGTGGACGACAAACGAGGGCCGTTGGGGTTCCCACAACATTGCAGCCGAACGCGCTGTTCCTGGCAAGATCGAGTGCACTGAGCCTTTCCGGGTAACGGTCTGCGACCGTGCGTAGCGGCGGTCTTCATGTGGTTCGGTCGTGTTCGATGTGGAGGATGACAAGGGCCGCAGCGACGATGTTCCCGATCTTCCACGGGAAGATACTGGCGTTGCGAAGCGCCTTAAACGTGGTCTTGAGCAGGCTGTTGGCGCGTTCGCCGATCGCGCGGAGCCGGTTGTGGACCTGGTTGAATGTTTGCTACAGGTCGGTGAGGTGGCCGTTGGTGGGTGTCTTGAACGCCACCACGACGGTGTCGGCTTCGCCTTCGTAGCCCAAGTCGGCCAGGGTCCGCAGGTCCTCACGGACCTGGGCGAGGGTGGCCAGCACGTCGGGGTGGGCGCGCAGGCAGGTGGTGTCGTGTTCCCGGCCGGGCCGTACCGGCGAGGTCCACAATGGCCAGCCGTCCGGAGCGGCCAACACCTGAATGTTGCCGCCGTGGTTCTTGTACATGGCTGACCACCACAGATCCACACCCGGGGTTGGCCCGGGTGTGCCGACCCGGTCGGTCTCGATCAAGGTGCCATCGAGCAGGACGTAGTCGTAGGCGGCGGCTTCGCGGCCGACAGCGCGCGGTGCAGGCCGGGGGCCTGGGCGGCCAGCACGGTGATGCCTTCGTGTAGCCGCTCGTAGCCGGTCGAGACGCTGATGTTGTTGTCGCGGACCAGTTGGCTCATCCGAGCGCCGTCCAGCAGCCAGCGCAGGACCAGCACAGCCTGCCGGAAGCAGGTCAATGCCCGCCGCCCGGCGCGGCTGCCGCGCCGCGCACGTTCGGCATGCAGCAGTCCGGAAAGGTAGAACGGTCTCGTCGCGTACAGACAGCGTGGCCGTATAGGTGATAGTCATGAGCGGCGGAACTCCGGGGTTGTGGTCTGTGAGAGGAACACTTCGTACCGGCGTTCCGCGCCCTCACAACCCATCCCCGCCTGCCAGGGCGATTCGCGTGCACCTCGGGCATCCCGGACACCACGCCCGGTAATCAGAGCCTTACCCGGAAAGGCTCAATGAGTCGATCAAGCGCTTCGCTGGAGACGCTGTACGGACCGCAGTGGGCTCTTCTTGGCGGATCGGCGTGCCCGTCTGACGGCAGCCATGCTGTCGAGTTCTGGGAGGCTGCGAAAGCGGCGGCTGGCCAAGAGGCCCACGCTCGCCCTAATGATCGACATGCGGCGCAAGTTCTCGCCAGTGGGAGTTTGGTCGTACTCACCCGATGCCGGCAACCTCGCCGCCATCTCATTTCAGTGGCGCGGTTTGGCGCGCAGTCGGGTGGCGAGGTCGATGGTGTCTTGGGTGGGCTGGGCATCGAGGTCGGCGAGAGCTTTAGTGAGGGCACGTAGCAGAGCGCGGATGCCGTCTCTGTCGCCGACGGCGTGACGGGCGTGCATGGCTTTGCGGTAGAGCTGTTCGTTGTGGCGGTCGAGGATGATCGCGGCGTCGAGTAAGTCGGATGCGGCTCGCGGGTCGCTGGCGAGCAGATCGTCAGCGAGGAGCAGGTGGGCCTCGGTGACCCATTGCCGCGCCTTCTCGCGGTGGGGTTCGATCCAGTCGTAGTCGCAGCCGTCGGCCAGTGGCGCCCTGTACAGGTCGTACGCTTGGCGTAGCAGTGTGGCGCGGTGCGGGGGAGTGGCGAGCCGGGCACGGTGAAGTAGGTCTTGGAGTTGCCAGAGGTCGACGTCGACGGCGGTGGGGTCGAGCCGGTAGCGGGCGGCCGGACCGCGTTTGAGGACATATCCGCCAGGGACTGGGCCGGCGGCGGTGCGGCCGAGGACGTGGCGCAGGTTAGAGGCGTTGGTGTGTACCTGTTGGTCGGCGGCGCGTAGCCGGGAGTCGGGAGCGAGGTGTTCGCCGACGGTCCGGGTGTCGGCGCCGTCCGGGTGGCACGCTAGGTAGACGGCCAGTTCGGCGGCCTTGCTCCGCAGGGGCCGGCCAGGGTGGATGAGGTCTTCCACGCGTGGCGTGCCGAAGACGCACAGCCGTGCCTTGAGCCTCGTGTCTGGACGGTGTCCGGCCGGCGAGGTGTCGGCGGCATCGCCGAGCGTCTCCTCCGCAGGGACCATCGGGGCGGCAGCGGTGTGGGGTTCCGTGGGCGGCGCTGCGGGTGGTTGCCCAGTCTGGGCTTCGCGCAACGTCTCCAGGAAGGCGGTCGCGTCGGAGGTGGGTAGGACGGTGACGCGGTGTGCGATCGACTCGACCGGTGGCCCGTCGAGGGTGCGGGTGTGGCCGTCGGCGGCCACCTCGATGGTGGTGCCGTGCGACCACGGGCCGAGTAGCAGGGCGGTGACGTCCAGGTCGGAGCCGAGACCGATGACGGTCCGGGTGCGCGTCTGCTGGCCGGCTGGCGGTGTTGCGGTGATCAGCACGATCGGGGGGAGGGCTTCCTCGGCGGGGGCGCGTTCGCGGAGGGTGTCCAGGTCGGAGAGGGTGTGTTCGTCCAGGATGCGGGCGCGGTGTAGCAGTCGGGTGTCGAGCAGGCTGAGTGCATGGTCCAGGTCGTCGGTCACGTGCAGGCGTGGCCACGACGGTAGGGCGATGTCGGGGCCGAGCAGCAGGGTGAGGGTGGCTTGGTCGATGACGATTTCGCCTTGCCGGTCAGGGTCGTGTGGGCCGCCGGAGGCGAGCACGGTGACGAGCGCGCCGCGGGCGGCGGCGTGCGCGCCGTCGCCGACTATGCCGATGCCGCCGGCGGGTAGCAGTGGCTGGGCCGGCACTTCAGCGGCCCGTGTCGCTAGGTCAGGTGGTGTCGGTTGGCGGCGGCTGACCTGCCGTTGAACGTCCATGACGGGCTTCGGCAATTCCGCTGTATTAGAAGCGGGGCTCGTGTCGGCTGGTGTAAAACGGCGGCGGCGTTGCAGCCAAAGCATCGCGGCGGCCGCGCTGATGGCCCCGGCGAGGGCCCAGGGTACGAACCCGCCACCGGGCAGCGTCACACCGTCGTCATCGGCGGCTGCCGTGTTCTGCGGACTCGGACCGTCTGGCGATGACGTGGGCTCGGCCTCGCTGCCTGCGGTCGTGGGAGCCATGGGGCTGGCGGGCTCCACCACGCCGTCTGGGTGATTCGACGGCGACGGGTGTGGCGGTGCCGTGTTCGGGGTTTCCGGTGCGGGCGGAGGTGTCGTCGGTGGCCGGCGCGGCACCGCATCACCTGGGGGTCGGGCGTCCGGCGGAAGGATTAGGTCCCAGCCTGGGTAGATCAGGTCGCAGTCGCGCAGCCGTCCACCCACCGTGGGGAAGTGCCGATGCCGGTTCAGGTCGCAGATCTCCGGCCACCGATCCGGGTCACCCAACCACTGCCGGGCGATCTTGGAGAGGGTGTCGTGGCGCTCCACGACATAGCTGTAACTGGCCGCGCCGACGTGAATGATCGCCGGACCTCGCGCAGGGGTGCTCCCGGAAGGCCGGCCGGCTGTCGATGCGCCTTCGGCGGCCGGGATGGCGACGGCCGGGCCGGCGGGCGGCGGTTCGGTGCTGGGCCGGGCGGTGGCGGTCAAGGTGACCGCGGCCGTACCTGCCAATCCGAACAGCAGCCGATGCAGCGGTGCGGGCAGCCGAGGAACCGCGATCCGCCACCGCGTCACCTCGACGAAGACAGACCCGAGTAGCAGCAGCGCCGCCGTGGCCCACAGCAGCCACACAATCAGCAGCAGCGCCGTTGGCAGGACCTCACGTGGCGTGTTGGGCACGTCGCCGGTCTCGGTCACCCACGCCCAGGTCTGCTGCCAGGACGGCAGCAACTCCACGGGATTTCCCCAGAGCCGCCACAACACCAGCGGAGGCGCGCCCAGGAGCAGCAAGCCTCCGACCGCGCCGCGGGCCACTCGCCCGGCGGTCGACAGCAGTGATCGCGCCGAGGGCGCCGGCGGGTCGGCCGGGAGCCAAACGCCGGCCGACCGCCCGTACTCGGCGGTCTTGCGCCGTACTTCAGCCGATGGTTCCTGCGCCACACGCGCCTCCCTCGGACTGTTACTGGTCCACCGGTGGCCGCCCGTTGTCAGTCAGCAGCCTGCACAATTCGCTGAAGCGCGACACGCGTCGGCCACATCCCATCATCAACGCTGCTTCACCATCAGCAACCTCAATATCACAGATCGCACGCCGAGGCAGGTGCTGGTTCTCGTCCACAGTGAACCCCGCTCACCAGGCACGAAGGTGCCTTATCGCCTCCGCTTCGACGTCGCTACCCGATACCGCAGTGCTTTTCACTATCCGTAGATCGACGGCTATGCGGGATCTTGGGTCAGCGCCGTCTGGTCACGCTTTGGCACACTGCCTGGCATGCAGGGGCCAGTCCGGCTGGGCATCGACCTCGGTGCCGCGCACGTGGCGGCGGTCATCGCCCTGCCCGGCGGACCATGGCTTCCCCTGATGCCTGACGGCTTGGCCACCTTGCCCTCCGGCGTCTACGTGGAACCGGAAACGGCGCTCCTGGTTGTAGGGGAGCCCGGGCGCGCAGCGGCGCTGGCGCGGCCGGACTGTTACGTGGCCGATCCCTTATCCGGATTCGCGACGAACTCCACGACCGTGACCCTGGCAGGTCGTGACATCGAGGTGGTCGAACTCGTCGCCGCGGTGATGCGCCGCCTGGCTGCCGAGGCCCAAACTTTGTCCGGCAGAGCACCGTCTGGTGTGGACATCGCGGTGCCGGCCAGTTGGGGACCACGGCGCCGAGAACGCCTGCAACAGGCCGTCACCCGAGCCGGCCTCCCACCGGCGACGCTGGTCACCACACCGGTCGCGGTCGTCGCGCACATGACCGCATTGGCGGGCCTGCCGATACCGGCCGGCAGCTGTGTGCTGGCCTGCGACGCCGGAGCGGCCAGCCTCGAACTGTCCATCGTCCAACACACCACCAACGGTCTCAGTGTGCTCGCCACCGCCGCCTACCCGGACGCGGGCGGTAACGCCGTCGACGACAAGCTCGCCGAGGCTGCGGCCCGACCACTCATCGACGCCGAACCCGACCGGTGGCAGCAGCTACTCACACCGGACACCGTGGACCAGTTCCGGGAGCATCAAGCGCTGTGGCAGGCCGCCCGTGCCGCCAAGGAAGCCCTTTGGCAACAACAGCAAGCCGTCATACCGCTACCGGCCAGCTACCCACCCGCGGTGGTCGACCGCGACATCCTCACACAAGCATCCGCCACGATCCTCACCCCGCTACCGGACCGGATCGAGCACCTGGTGGCCGCCGCTGATATCGACCGCAGTCACCTGACGGCCGTGGTGCTCACCGGAGGCGGCGCCCGGCTGCCCGGCCTCGCCGAGGCGGTGGCCACCCACACCGGTCACCAGCCCGCGATCCCCAGCCGCACGGACATCGCCGCCGCCGACGGCGCGCTTCGCGTGGCGGACCCCTACCGCGTGGCCACCTACACGGGACCGGCGCAGGCGCCCAGGATCCGGTTCCGGGCACGGGACCTGACCGTACCTTTGTTGATCTGGATCGCCTCCGTGCTGCTGCTGTGGCAGGCGATCGAAACGACCCGCAAATGGATGGGACCGCATCCGCTTTCGATCGCGGCCGTCGAGACTCACATGGAGATCGTCGCCCTGGCCGGTGCGCTCGCCGCACTGTCCACACTCGCCGTCGCGTACCTCGGTGTCGCCGCCATGATCGGCAATCCGCCAGCCGGTGCCGGACCGCCCCCGACCGGCTCGCTGATGCGGCGCGTTTACCCCGCCGCCGCCCTTGTGAGTCTGGCCCTGGCCAGCGTCTACGCGATGATCATGCCCGTCGCGATCCCCAGCCGCTACCAGGACGGATGGATCCCCGTCGGCCCCTACCTGCGCTGGAGCCTGTTCGGCGCGGCATTCGCCGTCACCGCGGCCATCCTCATCACCGTCATCGGCCCGCGCATCCCACCGCACGCACTGCCCGACTGGCTCCCCGCCGGACGCCCCCCGCTGGCAGCGATCCTGACCGGAAGCCTCGGCGTCCTGCTGATGACCGCCGCCGGATGGGGCAGCTTCCCCGCCTCCGTCATCGGACACCACGACCTCGTCGCCCGCGTCGGCGCCATCCTTACCGCCATCGCCGTCGCCGGCCTCCTGACCCGGCGCTGGCTACTCCGGATCGCGGTCGCCGTCATCCTGGCAGCGGCCGGCGTCATCGCATACGGACTGACCACCGCCGACGCCCTGCGCTACACCTTTCTGGTCGCGCTCGCCTGGTGGTGCACCCTCCTGATCGGCCACACCCTCCGAGCCGCCTTCCCCACCCTCAACGCCACCATCCAGCGCTGGCTGCAACCGGCCACGCCACCCGGATGACGGACCTGCCTCGCCCGAGCGAATCACCCACGAAGCGGCCAATGACGAGGCCGTGACCGGCCGGGGCGGACGACCCGGACGTCGAGTAGTGGTTTAGATCAGCTCGGCATCGAAAGGTCTTTCACATCAAAGACTCCGTGCGGAGTCGAGAAAGGAATGGAAACCCGATGAAAAGAACCGTCATTCACTGCCTAAAACAGGGGAAACTATGCCACAAGAAAACGATATTCCGGCCGCCGTCGACTATCCTGGAACAGGCGAAACACAGCCAGGGAACAACGGTACGGACCGCACGGAACCAATGGTTCTGGTCGAACTGGTCGTGGTGGATGGGCCAGAAGGTCAGAAACTGCATGCGGTTCAAGGTGAGGTCGTCTATCGAATTCTCACCAGCCTCGCTGAGAAAAACGAACAAACCATTCAGGAAGAGAATCGCCTATGACTACGACCGTCGACCTCCCTGATGCGACTGCCAACGATGGCATGAGTGTGCTGTCCTGGCTGCAAACCGTCGCGGATCACAACAGCCCCGACGACGTCGCGCCCACGATTATCCCGGTGGCGTGGATGGGTCGGACCTCGACCGACGACCAGCAAGACCCAACCCTGTCCCTGCCCCGTCAACTGGAGAACACTCGCCGGGCACTACCAGCCCCATTCGTGATCGTCGCGAAGTTCTACGACATCGAGTCCGGCCGCAAAGACCTCGAACACCGCGGCCAAGGCAACGCCCACGAACGATTTGACATCCCTATCGCCCGCGACGGCGGAATCGCGGACATGCTGGAAGAAGCAAAACGCCCCGACCGCCGATTCGTCGCGGTCGCCTGCGAATCCATCGAACGGGTAGCGCGAGTCAGCTATTTCAGCACAAAAATCGAGTATGAGCTCGCCCAGAACGGGGTGGCTCTGCTGGCCGCCGACGAGGGCATCAAACCCGATACCCTACAACGCACCGGCGGTGAACGTCCGAAACAGGCGACGCAGATCCTCACCCGACGAGTCAAACAGGCTATCGCCGAGTGGTACGTCATCAACATGCTGGAACTGTCGTGGGACGGCGCCAAGGAACACACTCGGCAAGGGTGGAACATCGGCAAGCCGCCCTACGGCTACCTCGCCGAACGCCATCCCCACCCGGTCAAAGCCAAACGCGACGACGGCAAGACGAAGACCAGGCTTGTGCCTGATCCGCTACGCGGCCCGGTCGTCACCCAGATCTTCCAGTGGCGGGCCCTGCAGCGTCTCGGCGCGCAAGACATCGCTCACCGGCTCAACGCCGACCTGGACAGGTACCCGCCGCCACAGCCGACCCCTGGCAAGGGCCGGCGAGCCGTGGGCGCCTGGACCAAGTCCTCGGTGCGCGATCTGCTGGTCAACCCGAAGTACACCGGCTACATGGTCTGGAACAGGCGGAAGCGCTCACGACCCGAGCGCAACGCACCGGGCAGGGTCAACCCGCCCAACGAATGGGTCTGGTCACCCCGCCCCACCCACGAACCGCTCGTCACCAGGACGATCTTCGAGGCCGCCACTCCGATCGCCCGGTTCCGTCAGGGCTCGCGCGGCGGCGCGGGCACCAACGCCGCGCACCGGCAGGCCAAACGGAGTTACGTGCTGCGCTCGTACGTCATCTGCGCGGTATGTAACCGGAGGATGATCGGCAAGGCCAGGATTCGAAGTGAGCAGGTGACGATCTACTACTCCTGCGTCACCAACCTCCAGCACCACAAGGACCAGCCCTGGTACCACGAGCACCCCAAGTGCATCGTGGTACGCGAAGATCACATCCTGTCCGTGGTCGGCAGGTTCTTCGGCGAGCGCATCCTCGGTCCGCAGCGCGGGCTGTACCTCAACCAGCGACAACAGAATGCCGCCCAGGACCCCGGTCTGGCCGCCCAGCGGGCGGCTCTTCGCACCCAACTTGATCAACTTGGCCGAGGGCAGGTCAACCTCATCAAACAGCTGGAGCAGTACGAGCCGACCGGCGACGACGACATTGACACCCAGTGGCGGGCGGCGTTGCAACGCCGCTTCGCGGAGATCACCACGGAACGCCGCTCTGCTACGCGGAAGCTGGAAGCCCTCGACCAACAGGAGCACGACCGTCGTACCGGCAACCCGGCTCTGCTCGACCTACTGCCACAAGGCCCCGTCGACCTGACACTGTTGTCCGAGGCGGAGCAACGCGAGCTGTACGACGCCTTCCAACTCCAGATCCGCTACGACCGCGCCAGGCACCACGTAACACTCCGAGTCACGATCCACGCCGAGGCTATCGGCGCGATCAAGACGAAGATCAACGAAATCGCCCCGGTCATCGATAAGTCGACTGCCGGGGCGCGTTCCCATGGTGGTGGTGCCCCCGGTGGGATTCGAACCCACACTGTCGGAGGTTTGAGCTCCGTTCCTCTGCCGGTTGGGATACGGGGACGTTACAGGCCGGGTCTGGGGATCGGCCGGAACCAGACTACCTACTACGCTGAGAGCGACGACATCCGACTGGCGGGGTGTCGAGGGAAAGTGCGAGGGGTAGGGCTACGTGGCCGAGACGCAGGCGGGTGCCGAGCGCAGGCGGGTGCTGATCGCCGAAGATGAGGCGCTCATCCGGCTTGACCTGGCCGAGATGCTCGTCGAAGAGGGCTACGACGTGGTCGGTGAGGCCGGCGACGGCGAGACCGCGGTGCGCCTGGCCGAGGAGCTGAAGCCGGATCTCGTCATCCTCGACATCAAGATGCCGATCATGGACGGCCTGGCCGCCGCGGAGCGGATCGCGGGCGAGCGGGTCGCCCCGGTTGTGATCTTGACGGCGTTCAGCCAACGCGATCTGGTGGAGCGGGCTCGGGCGGCCGGCGCCATGGCGTACCTGGTGAAGCCCTTCCAGAAAAGCGACCTGGTCCCGGCGATCGAGATCGCGCTGTCGCGATACCAGGAGATCGCGGCGCTGGAGTCCGAGGTCGCCGGGCTGACCGACCGGCTGGAGACCCGCAAGGTCGTCGAGCGTGCCAAAGGCACGCTCATGACGACCTACAGCATGACCGAGCCGCAGGCCTTCAAGTGGATCCAGCGGACGGCGATGGACCACCGGATGACGATGCGCGAGGTCGGCGAGCGCATCCTGGCCGAGACGCCGGAGAACCCGCCGGCCGACGCTTCCTGATGCCATGACACGCCGAGGGATTGCGACGGCGCTCGTCGCGGTGCTCGCCGCCGCCGGCTGCGGGTCCGAGCCCGAGCCCGAGCCGGTCGTACGCCCGGCGTGGTCGGAGGTGACGCTGCCGATGCCCGCCGGAGCGGCCGGCCGGTTCCTGCCCCGGGCCGCCGCCGCGTGTGACGGCAAGTGGTACATCGTGGGTGCGACCGCCGGGGCCGACGGCGCGACCCAGCCGGCGGCGTGGGTGAGCACCGACACGCAGACGTGGACGTCGCTCACGATTCACGCCGACAGCTATTACGGCAAGCAGAACGTGATCTACACAGCGGGCTGCTGCGAGGGCAGGCTGGCGGCGGTCGGCGGCAAGGTCGGCGGCGCGCATGGCAACCCTCGGGTCAGCACCTGGTACCAGCAGCCGGACGGCTCGCTGACAGAGGTGAAGGCGCGGTTCGAGCTGTACGGCGGGCCGGTCGCGATCAACGTCTCGCGGATGGCGGCCGGGCCGAAGGGCTGGATGATCGCTGGCAACAGGTACAGCGGTGCGGCGGTCTGGACGTCGGCGGACTCGGCGAAGTTCGAGATCCTGGAAGACGCGCCGGAGCTGTCCAGCGACGACCGCGGCGAGACGTGGGCGGCCGACGTCGTCGTCACCCCCGATGGTTGGCTCGTGGCGGGCGGGTTCATCGCCGCCGGGCGCACCGACCGTGACCCGATGGCCTGGCGCTCGGCCGACGGCGTCACCTGGCACCGCACGACGGCTCCCAGCGAAGCGGAGTACGACGAGTTCCAACGGGCCGCCGTGTCCGGTGACGGCACCGCGTACGCGGTCGGGCTGCGCGGCCTTAAGTTCGGCGCCTGGCGGCTGGAGGGCGACCAGTGGCAGGCCCGCGCGCGCTTCGGTGCGTCCAGTGGGGCTGGTGTGCTGTCGGTGAGCGGGCTGGCTGCCACGGGCGAGCAGCTCGTGGCGTCGGTGTCCGATGGTGCCCGGTATGCGTTGTGGCTGTCGCCGGACGGGGGCGCCTCCTGGCGCACCGTCGAGGCGCCCGCGCCGATGCCGGCGGGTGCCAGCCAGGCGGTGTCCGTGTTCGCGGCAGATGGTCGACTGCTGCTGCTCGCAGACGATGGCCAGGCTGGCAAGATCTGGCGTTCGGAGACCCCACTAGCTGACTAAAAGGCCAGACGTATAAGGAGCGATTTCGGCCTCCGGATGTTACGGGAGGGGGCACGTTGGCGCTCGTGTTTGTAACGGTTTCGCAAGTGCCAGCCGTAGGACTTCCGACATCGGTGTGAGGGCCAGTACGCTCCGCCATCACGAGCCGCAATGCAGGCGGCGGTTCCGCGCCGGGCAACAGCCCGTGTGATGCTATTCGCCGCCTGTCTCTGGAGGAGGTCAGAAAGCCGTGAGGCGAAAGTATGTACGGGCGCTCGGGGGCGTCGCCCTGGCCGCGGCCATGGTCGCCGCCGTCGGTTGCCAGGACTCGGGCGGTGACGACAACGCGTCCGGCGACGGCACCTGTGGTGGCAAGATCGCGATCTTCGGTGCCTTCACGGGTCCGAACGCCGGCCTGGTGATCCCGTCGCTCAACGGCGCCAAGCTGGCTGTCAAGCAGCACAACGCGGAAAACGCGGACTGCCAGGTGACCCTGCAGGAGTTCGACACCCAGGGCGCGCCTGAGCAGGCCACCCCGATCGCCAACCAGGTCGCTCAGGACCAGTCCTTCACCTCGGTCATCGGCGGTCACTTCTCGGGCGAAACCAAGGCCACCATGCCGACCTACGAGGCCGCTGGCCTGGTCATGGTGAGCCCGTCGGCGACCGCCACCGAGCTCACTGCGGCGGGCAACAAGTCGTTCCACCGGGTCGTCGGCAACGACGGCACCCAGGGCGCGGCCGCCGCCGTCTACTTCAAGGACACGCTGAAGTCGCAGAAGGTCTTCGTGATCGACGACGGCAGCACCTACGGTGCGGGCATCGCCGCCGAGCTGACCAAGGGCCTCGGCTCGCAGGTGGTCGCGAGCGACAAGGTGCAGACCGACCAGACCAACTTCGACGCCACGATCTCCAAGATCAAGGCAGCGCAGGCCGACGCGATCGCCTACGGTGGCTACACCAACGAGGCGGCGCCGCTGCTCAAGCAGCTGCGCGCGGCCGGCGTGACCGCCAAGTTCCTCGGCTTCGACGGCCTGTACGACCCGGCGTTCCCGCAGGGTGCCGGCGCTGGCGCCGAAGGTGCGATCGTCACCTGCCCGTGCCTCCCGGCCGCTGAGGCTGGTGGCACCTTCTCCGCCGACTTCGAGAAGGAGTACGGCGAGGCGCCCGGCTCCTACGGTGCTGAGGGTTACGACGCCGCGAAGGTCCTGCTCGACGGCTACAAGGACGGCAAGTCCACCCGCAAGGAGCTGCTGGACTGGGTTGACGCCTACGACAAGGAAGGCGTCTCGAAGTACATCAAGTTCGCGGACACGGGCGATGTCGACCCGAGCAAGGTCGTAATCTGGGCCTACGAGATCAAGGGCGGCCAGATCACGCCACAGTCGGAGATCAAGCTCAGCTGAGCGTCATGACCGTAGACGGCCGGGGGAGAACCCCCCGGCCGTCGCGGTATGAAGGGGACTTTTGTGGACTTTGATGCTCTGTTCGGGCACCTTGGCCAACACACCGTGGACGGGTTGTCCAAGGGCTCCATCTACGCGCTCGTCGCGCTGGGATACACGCTGGTCTACGGCGTGCTGCGACTGATCAACTTCGCGCACTCCGAGGTCTTCATGATCGGCACATTCACGGTGGTCGGCACCTGGAGCGTCCTCGGCGCGACTGATTCGCCCGCGATCGGCACGGTGATCCTGCTGCTGCTCGCCGGCCTGGTCGCGGCAGCGGCAGCGTCCGGGGCCACCGCCGTCGCGGTGGAACGGATCGCGTACCGGCGGCTGCGGCGCATGAACGCCCCGCCACTCATCTTCCTGATCACCGCGATCGGCCTGTCGCTGGTCCTGTCCGAGGCATTTGGTCTGTGGCAGGGCCGGCTGGTCAAGGGCATGCCGACCATCGTGGAGCGGTCGGTGCTCTTCACGATCGGCAACACCGAGGTCACCAACATTCAGGCGATCACGGTGGTCGCGGCGTTGATCATGATGTTCGGCCTCGACACGTTCATCAACCGCACCCGCTACGGCCGGGGCGTGCGGGCGGTGGCACAGAACCCAGATACGGCCGCACTGATGGGCGTCAACAAAGACCGGGTGATCGCGCTGATCTTCCTGCTCGGCGGCCTGCTGGCCGGCGCCGCCGCGCTGCTCTACTGCCTCCGGTACGGCAACACGCGCTTCAACGTCGGCTTCGTGCTGGGCCTCAAGGCGTTCACCGCGGCGGTTCTCGGCGGCATCGGCAACCTGCGCGGGGCGCTGCTCGGCGGCCTGCTCCTCGGCATCGTCGAGGTGTATGCGGCCACGCTCACCTCGTCGAACTGGGAAGACGTGGCCGCGTTCGTGGTGCTGGTCGTCGTGCTGCTCTTCCGGCCGACCGGCTTGCTCGGAGAGTCACTCGGGAGGGCACGGGCATGACGCACCCCACGCAAATGCTTCGCTTCGATACACCTTTCCGCGGGGGCCCCGCATGACCGAGACACTTCGCGAGATCAACGATCGGCGCCAGCGGCTGACCGCCGGCATCGGCGAACGCGTGCGTGCCCTTCCCCGGTGGCAGAAGGTCCTCGGTCTCCTCGCGTTCGTCGGCTTTCTGTACTACCTGCCGTATCTCGGCATCCCCGGGCTCACGTGGTTTCGGACCGACTACATCCCCCAGGGCAACAACTGGGCCGGCGTGCTCTTCAGTTGCGCGATCTACGTGCTCATCGCTATCGGGTTGAACATCGTGGTCGGTCTGGCCGGCCTGCTAGACCTGGGATACGTAGGGTTCTACGCCATTGGCGCCTACAGCGTCGCGCTGTTCGGCTCCACCCAGTCACCGGTTGTCGAGGCGCTGCAGAATCGGTTCGGCCTCTCGGAACAGTGGGCGGTTAGTTGGGCGATCTGTATTCCGCTGGCGATCACCTTCACGATGATCTCAGGCGTGATCCTGGGCTGGCCAACACTGCGGCTGCGTGGCGACTACCTCGCCATCGTGACGCTCGGGTTCGGCGAGATCATCCGGATCGTGGCACGCAACTCCTCGTGGACCGGAGGGCCGCAGGGCATCGCGGCCATTCCCGGGCCGGAGGGGGCGCCGTCGGCTGACAATACGATCTTCGGCCTGATCGACCCGAAGCCGTGGTACTGGCTGGCGCTGACCGTGGTCATCGTCATGGTGTTCGCGGTGCGGCGGCTGGAGCACAGCCGGGTCGGCAGGGCATGGCTGGCGATCCGGGAAGACGAAGACGCGGCCGCTGTGATGGGCGTACCTGGCTTCAAGTTCAAGCTGTGGGCGTTCGCGATGGGCGCGGCGCTCGGCGGCCTCTCCGGGTTCCTCTTCGCTAGCCGGAACGCGTTCATCGAGCCGACCCAGTTCAACGTCTATCTGTCCATCCTGTTCGTGGCGGCGGTCGTGGCCGGCGGCGCCGGAAACATCCCGGGCGTCGCGATCGGCGCCTTCCTGCTCGCCTACCTGCCGGAACGGTTCCGGGACTTCTCGGAGTACCGGACGCTGGCGTTCGGCTTGGCACTGGTGCTGGTCATGCTGCTGCGGCCGCAGGGCTTGATACCCAGCCGGCGCAGGGCGCGTGAGCTGGCCGACCGGAGGAAGGAGGCACCGGCCAATGTCTGATCCCGAAGACCTAGTGTCCCTGGCCGTGTCGGAGCAGCCCCGGCGCGATGACCTGCTGGTGGTCGACCACGTCACGCTCCGGTTCGGCGGTGTGGTGGCGCTCGACGACGTCAGCTTCGAGGTGCGCCGCGGCGAGATCCTGGGGCTGATCGGTCCGAACGGCGCCGGCAAGACCACGTGCTTCAACGCGATGACCGGGGTCTACCGGCCCACCTCCGGCGAGGTCCGGTTCGACGGTGAGCGGGTATCCGGCCGCAAGCCGCACCAGATCAACCGGATGGGCATCGCGCGGACGTTCCAGAACATCCGGCTCTTCCCGGAGATGACGGCGCTGGAAAACGTCATGGTGGGCACCGACTCGCAGCACTTCACAAGCGTGCCGGGCGCCCTCTTCCGCCTGTACCGCAAGCGCGCCAAGCCCGAGGAGCTGCCGGTCGTCGACAGCGACAACGGCCTGGTGCGGGCCTGGCAGCAGACCCGGCTCGCGTTCGCCAAGGTGTTCGGGATCTCCCGGCACACCCTGGAGGAGCGGGCCGGCGAGCAGAAGGGGATGGCGCTGCTGCGGTTCGTCGGCATCGCTGACCGGGCCAACGACCTGGCGCGCAACCTGCCGTACGGGTACCAGCGCCGGCTGGAGATCGCCCGGGCGCTCGCCACCGAGCCTAAGCTGCTCTGCCTCGACGAGCCGGCGGCCGGGTTCAACCCCGCGGAGAAGGAGCAGCTGCTCAAGCTGATCCGCGACATCCGCGACAAGGGATATACCGTCCTGCTCATCGAGCACGACATGCGCCTGGTCATGGGTGTGACCGACCGGATCGTGGTTCTTGAGTTCGGTAAGAAGATCGCCGAGGGCCCGCCCGCCGAGGTGCGGGAAAACCCGAAGGTGATCGCCGCGTATCTGGGGGTACCCGCCGATGCTTCTTGAGATCGATAATCTGACCCTCCGGTACGGCCGGATCGAGGCGCTGCACGGCATCAGCATCACGGTCGCCGAGGGCGAGATCGTGGCCCTCATCGGCGCGAACGGTGCCGGCAAGACCACCACCATGCGGGCCGTCTCCGGCCTGCGCCCGGTGGCCACCGGCAGCATCAAATTCGCGGGCGAAGACATCACCAACCTCCGTGCCGACCTTCGGGTCATCCGGGGCATCTGCCAGTCGCCCGAGGGCCGGGGCATCTTCCCCGGTATGACGGTGCTGGAAAACCTGGACATGGGCGCGTACACCCGGCGCGACACGAGCGCGATCGCGTCCGACCTCGACCGGGTGTTCGGGCTGTTCCCGCGGCTCGCCGAGCGGCGCAAGCAGGCGGGCGGCACGCTCTCCGGCGGCGAGCAGCAGATGCTCGCTGTCGGTCGCGCGCTGATGGCCCGGCCGAAGCTGCTGCTGCTCGACGAGCCCTCGATGGGGCTGGCGCCGATGGTGATCCAGCAGATCTTCGAGATCATCACGGAGATCAACCAGCAGGGCACCACGATCCTGCTGGTCGAGCAGAACGCCCAACAGGCGCTCTCCCGCGCGCACCGCGCGTACGTGCTGGAGACCGGCAAGATCGTCCAGGAAGGCACCGGTCAGGATCTGCTGACCGACAGCCGGGTGCGCGACGCGTACCTCGGCGTCGCCTGACGCTGATCGTTCGTGAGGGGGGGGCGGCCTCCCCGCGGCCCCCCGGGCGTTACGACGGGTGGGG
>NZ_JAIBNX010000005.1:0-4021 GCF_026130045.1 Micromonospora sp. CPCC 205371 | reverse complement strand
CCCGGCGCACGCGCCGGGCCCTCACGGCGTTTACGGCTTGCGGGCCACGCCCGCGAACGACGACACCATGCCGCCGACCTCGTCGTCCTCGGCGCGCCAGCGCGCCGGGTCCACAAGACCAGGATCGATCATCTCCAGGCCCGCGAAGAAGCCAGCTATCTCGTCGCGTGTGCGCATCGCGACAGGATTCGCCTTCGTGTACCGCTCGGCGGCGGCCTGCTGCTCGGGCGTGAGCGTCTGGGGCGGCGTCGTGACCTGGGAGATCGCGAGATAGCTGCCCGGCGCGATCGTATCCACCAGCCGGGCGACCATCGCGGCCGGCGCGTCCGAGTCTGGGATGAAGTGCAGCACGCCCACCAGCAGCACCGCGACCGGCTCCTTGAGGTCGAGCTGGGCGTGCAACTCGGGAGCGTCGAGCACCCGGTCGATGTCGCGGATGTCGGCCTGGATGACCGTCACCTGCTCCTCTTCGGCCACGATGGCCCGGCTGTGCGCGACCGCCACCGGGTCGACGTCGACGTAGACCACCCGGGCGTCGGGCGCCACGCGGTGCGCGGCCTCGTGCACGTTGCCCACCGTGGGGATGCCCGAGCCCAGGTCGAGGAACTGGCGCACCCCGGCACCCGCCAGATGCTCGACCGCGCGGCGCAGAAAGCCGCGGTTGGCGTGCGCGGCCAGCCGCACCTCGGGGGCCACCGCGATCACCTGCTCGGCCATCTGCCGGTCGACGGCGAAGTTGTGCAGGCCGCCCAGCATGTAGTCGTAGATGCGAGCCGGGCTCGGCCTATCCAGGTCGACCTCTGGCGGTGCCCACGCCGGCCGGTCCATCCGCGCCTCCTTCGATGAATTGGGACCCGGCCACCCTAAGGCTTACGCGCCCGCCGCGCGTGCCCGTCGACCGGCGCGCCGCGCCGGGCCCGGTGGGGCGCGGGAGTGTCGGTGGGTCGGACTAGAGTCGCTATTTGTGACAGAAACGAAGCCGCGCCTGCTCCTGCTCGACGGTCACTCGCTCGCCTACCGGGCGTTCTTCGCCCTGCCGGTGGAGAACTTCTCCACACATACCGGGCAGCCGACCAACGCGGTCTTCGGGTTCACCTCAATGCTGATCAACATGCTGCGCGACGAGCAGCCCACGCACATCATCGTGTCGTTCGACGTGTCGCGGCAGTCGTTCCGCACGGAGAAATACGCGGAATACAAGGCCGGCCGGTCGGAGACCCCGGCACCCTTCCAAGGGCAGGTCAGCCTGGTCAAAGAGGTGCTCGACGCGCTGCGAATCCCGATCGTGGAAAAGCCGGGCTACGAGGCCGACGACGTGATCGGCACGCTGACCAAGCGGGGCCGCGAGGCCGGCATGGAAGTGGTCATCAGCACCGGCGACCGCGACGCGTTCCAGCTGGTCGACGAGCACGTGACCGTGCTCTACCCGGTGCGCGGCGTCTCCGAGGTCTGGCGGATGACCCCGGAGGCGGTCGAGGCGAAATACTTCGTGCCGCCCTCGCAATACCGCGACAAGGCGGCCCTCGTCGGCGAGACCAGCGACAACCTGCCCGGAGTGCCGGGCGTCGGTGACAAGACCGCCGCGAAGTGGATCAAGGAGTACGGCGGGCTCGAAGGCGTCATCGCCAACGCCGACAAGATCAAGGGCAAGGCCGGCGACAACCTGCGCGCCCACCTCGCCAGCGTGATGCGCAACTACGAGATCAACCAGCTCGTCTGCGACCTCGAGCTGCCGTTGCACCCCCAGGACGCCCGCTGGCAGGGCTGGGATCGCGAGGCGGTGCACCAGGTCTTCGACGCGCTCGAGTTCCGGGTCCTGCGCGAGCGGCTGTACCAGTACCTCGACGCCGTCGAGCCGGAGGCCGAGTCTGGATTCGAGCTCGACGGGTCCGTCCTGTCCAGCGGCGAGGTGGCCGGCTGGCTGGGGTCGCACGCGCCCGCCGGCTCGCCGATCGGCGTCGCGGTGGCCGGGCGGTTCGGCCGGGGCACGGGCGAGCTCGCCGGTGTCGCCCTGGCCACCGCCGACGGTCCGGCCGCGTGGTTCGACCCCGCTCAGCTCGACGAAGCCGACGAAGCCGCGGTCGGTGCATGGCTCACCGACCCGGAGCGGCCCAAGGTGATCCACGACAGCAAGCCGGCCCTCCTCGCGTTCCGGGCCCGCGGCTGGGAGATGCACGGCGTCACCCGCGACACGGCGATCGCGGCCTACCTGGCCCGCCCCGACCAGCGCACCTACGACCTGACCGACCTTGCGCTGCGCTACCTGCACCGCGAGCTCCGAGTCGACGCGCCCGAGACCGGCCAGCTCACGCTCGATGGCCTTGGCCTTGGTGATCCGGCCGGTGAGGCGTCTCAAAACCTGATGCTCCGAGCCCGGGCCACCCTCGACCTCGCCGGCGCGATCGACGCCGAGCTGTCACGCGACGGCGAGCTGTCGCTGGAGCTGATGGCCGACGTCGAGCTGCCGCTGGTCGAGGTGCTCGCCGAGATGGAACGCACCGGCATCACCGCCGACACCGAATACCTCTCAGGGCTGGAGAGCCACTTCGCGGCCGAGGTCAAGGCGGCCGCCCAGGCGGCGTACGCCGTGGTCGGGCGCGAGTTCAACCTCGGGTCACCCAAGCAGTTGCAGGAGATCCTGTTCGGCGAGCTAGACCTGCCAAAGACCAAGCGCATCAAGAGCGGCTACACCACCGACGCCGACGCGCTGCAGGGCCTGTTCGCGCAGACCGGTCACCCGCTGCTGGAGCACCTGCTGCGGCACCGCGACGTCGCCAAGCTCAAGTCCACTGTCGACGGTTTGCTGAAGTCGGTGTCCGACGACGGTCGCATCCACACGACGTACTTCCAGACCGTCGCCGCCACCGGCCGCCTCTCCTCGACCGACCCCAATCTGCAAAACATCCCGATCCGCACCGAGGAAGGCCGGCGAATCCGGCGGGCGTTCGTGGTAGGCCCCGGCTACGAGTGCCTGATGAGCGCCGACTACAGCCAGATCGAGATGCGCATCATGGCCGACCTGTCGAAAGACGAGGCGCTGATCGACGCGTTCAACTCCGGCGCCGACTTCCACGCCGCGACCGCGTCGTCTGTCTTCAGCATCCCACTCACCGAAGTCACGGCCGACCACCGCCGCAAGATCAAGGCGATGAACTACGGCCTCGCCTACGGGCTCTCCGTCTACGGGCTGTCGCAGCAACTCGGCATCCCGACCGAAGAAGCGCGCGCCCTGATGGACGAGTACTTCGAGCGGTTCGGCGGCGTACGTGACTACCTCCACGCCGTAGTGGCGCAGGCCCGGCAGGACGGCTACACCCAGACCATCCTCGGCCGTCGCCGCTACCTACCCGACCTGATCAGCGACAACCGGCAGCGGCGTGAGATGGCCGAGCGAATGGCCCTCAACGCCCCGATCCAAGGCTCGGCCGCCGACATCATCAAGGTGGCGATGCTCCACGTCGACAAGGCACTGCGCGGCGCCGGGCTGCGATCGCGGATGCTCCTCCAGGTGCACGACGAACTGGTCTTCGAGGTGGCCGAGGGCGAGCGCGACGCGGTCGAGGCGCTGGTGCGCCAGGAGATGGGCAACGCCTACCCGCTCTCGGTGCCACTGGAGGTCTCGGTAGGCGTAGGCCAAGACTGGAACAGCGCCGACCACTAACCCACGGGCCGCACCGACGACCCGAGGGCGACGCGCCCCCCGCCGGCTGCTCACGGCCCGCGCCGCTCCGCGTCGCCCGCACCGGCTCGTCGCGGTCCGCGACCGCTCGCTTGCGCCCTGCGCCGGCTTCGCGGCGCCTGCGCGGCTTCACGCGGCGCCTGCGCGGCTTCACGCGGCGCCTGCGCGGCTTCACGCGGCGCCTGCGCGGCTTCACGCGGCGCCTGCGCGGCTTCACGCGGCGCCTGCGCGGCTTCACGCGGCGCCTGCGCGGCTTCACGCGGCGCCTGCGCGGCTTCACGCGGCGCCTGCGCGGCTTCACGCGGCGCCTGCGCGGCTTCACGCGGCGCCTGCGCGGCTTCA
>NZ_JAIBNX010000049.1:35568-45532 GCF_026130045.1 Micromonospora sp. CPCC 205371 | reverse complement strand
CGGGGCAAGCCGGCCAAGGACACGGGGCCTGGTTCTCGACCTCATCAGGGCGGCGCGCACGATCAGCCGCGTGGAGCTCGCGACCGCGACCGGTCTGACCGGCGCGACGATCTCCGAGGTCGTGCGCGAGCTCATGGGCGACGGCCTGGTCGTCGAGGCCGGCCGGGGCGCGCCGACCGGTGGCAAGCCCCGCACGCTGGTGCAGCTCAACCCATTGGCCCGCTACAGCGTCGGCGTGCAGCTCGAGCGCAACATGTGCGTGATCGTGGTCGTCGACTTGGCCGGCCGGCCGGTGGCCCGCACCTCGTTCCAGGGCGCGGCGTCGATGCCGCCGGAGCAGGCCCTGCCCCTGGTGGCGGCGCAGGTGGACGCGCTGCTGGCCACGGCGGCCGTCGACCGCGACAAGGTGTTGGGGGTCGGCCTGGTCAGCTACGGCCCGCAGGACCGGCGCGCGGGTGTGCTGTTGACACCCCAGCCCACCGATCAGTGGCTACGCCATCCGGTCGCGGGGCGGCTGGCCGAAAGCCTGGGGCTGCCCGTCCTGCTCGACAACGACGCCGCGGCGGCCGCCATCGGCGAGTACTGGATGGGTACAGTGGACCCGGCCTCCACCTATGGCTGCATCTACATGGCCACCGGGATCGGCGGTGGCGTCGTGGTCGCCGGCGAGGTGTACCGGGGCAGCTCCTCCAACAGCGTGGAGATCGGCCACATCTCCATCGACGTCCACGGCGACCAGTGCCCGTGCGGCAACATCGGCTGCCTGGAAAACTACGCCGGCCCCACGGCGCTGGTCCGGCAGGCGATGGCCACACCAGGGCTGGCCCAGCGGCTGGCACTCGACCCCGCCTCGGCCGACTTCCTCACCGAGTTCGCACGGATCGCGGCCGCCGCGAACGCCGGCGACCCCACCGCGCGCAGCCTCGTCGAGCAGTCAGCCCGCTACCTCGGCTGTGCCGCTGTCACCATGGCCAGCATGTTCGATGTGGACACGATCGTGTTGGCCGGGCCGAGCTTCGCGGTGGCGGGCTCGATCTACCAGACCGTGATCCAACAGGAGGTGGACCGCCGCGCGTTCACCAAGCGGGCACATCCGGTACGGGTCGTCCCGTCGGTCAACGGGTCGGACGCGGCAGCGATCGGCGGGGCGGTCCTCGTCCTGCAAAGCGAGCTGACCCTCGGCCACAGCCGCCAGGAGGATGGGGCGCGGCCGGTGCCCACCGGCATGGGCGAGGCGCCCTGACCCCGCCTTAGGGCGGCGCGGGTGCGTTCGCCAAAGCCATACTCACACTCGAACTCGGCGCTCGCCGCGCCCCTATTGTCGCGACCCCCACCCACCCCATAACCCGAACCACCACGATCACTTTGACGAGGATTACCTGCATAATGCCGATGACAGGACATTCGCTTTCTTCAGGATCATGTAGGGGGTAGGCGCGCACTCGGCCGTGAGGACGGCTGGGCCGGGGTCGGCTCCGTTGTGAATGCGGAGGCTGACCCGGAAATCCTGCGACAGTGACACGGCCAACGCGGCCTCCACCGCATCGATTGCCTGGACCGCGGCCGGCGCATTGAGCTGCCGTAGGGAAGCTGGCAGGACGCGACTCAGGCCAGCCTCGATCCGCGCCCACGCCTCGGCAACGCGCTTGTCGACGTCGGCTCCAGTGTCAGTCACGACGCAGACTCTAGACATCACACCGTGGCGCAACTACCTCATCTGCCGCTGACCGCTCGGCATGCTCCGTGCCGCGTTCCGGCCGGCAGATTGATGGATCACTCACGAGGTGAGCTTCCGGTTGAGGTACCGCTGCTCTGGCAGGCTCGCTGTCAGTCGGGCGGCGATCCGATACTGCTGCTTGGCGCCATCGGCGTCGCCGTTGAGGTCGAGCAGATGCCCGCGCACGGCGTACAGCCTGTGGTGGCGTTGCATGGCGGGATCGTCCAGCAGCGGTTCGAGCATGGCGAGACCGGCGGCGGGTTCGTGCGCCATGGCGACGGCGACCGCGTGGTTCAACGTGACGGCCGGACCCGGCGCAACATGTCATAGAGCAGGCTGATCTGCAGCCAGTCGGTCTGCTTGTACGTCACGGCCTCAGCATGGACGGCGGCGATCGCGGCCTGCAGGTTGGAACCTGCCCACGTGGCCCCGGGGCAGGGTTCGCTCCAGCAGTTCGACGCCCTCGGTGATCAGGTCGCGCCGCCAGAGTGACCGGTCCTGCGCGGCGAGCGGCACGAGATCACCGGTGGTGTCGACCCGGGCGGGGACCGAGCATGGGTGAGCAGCATGAGCGCCAACGCACCCGCGACCTCGGCGTGCTCGGGCAATGCCGCGTGCAACTGCCGTACGAGCCGGATCGCCTCCTCGGCCAGCTGGACGTCGAGCAGCGCCTCGCCCGATGTCCGCGCGTACCCCTCGGTGAACACCAGGTGACAGACGTCTATGACCGCAGCGACCCGGGCGGGCAGGTCCCGCTGCGACGGCATGCCGAACCGCGCACCGGCCTGGCGCAGCGCCGTACGCGCGCGACTGAGACGTTGCGTCATCGTACGAACCGGGACGAGGTATGCGGCCGCGATCTGCTCCACGCCAAGGCCGGCCACCGTCCGTAGGCACAGCGCGACCTGCGACGGTCGCCTCAGCGCAGGATGGCAGCAGAGGAAGAACAGCCGCAGCGTGTCGTCACGGTCGTGGGTGGCCACGTCCTGCGTCGCGTGTGGCCGTTGGGCCGCGTCCATCCTCTCGCGGCGGATCCGGGCCGAGTCCGTCCGGGCTCGGTCGATCAGCCTTCGTGAAGCGACTGTGATCAGCCAGGCTCTCGGTGCGTCGGGCACCCCGTCGACGGGCCACCGGGCGGCGGCCGCCTCAGCGGCGTCCTGCAGTGCGTCCTCGCAGTCCCCGAGGTCCCCGTACCTGCGCAGTAGCGCCCCGATGACGTGCGGCGCCTCCCGGCGCCACACGTCATCCAGGACCGAACCCGTCACTGCTCGTCGCCACCGGGCCACATCAGCGGACGCAACTCCACCGTCTCGTCCGGCCCGGAGAACCGAGCGGCGACTTCCTCGGCGCGCGCCTGGCTATCAACATCGATGAGGAAGAATCCGGCGAGGTGCTCCTTCGCCTCCGAATACGGCCCGTCGCTCGTGAGCGGTTCGCCGTCGCGCCACCGGTACAGTCGAGCGCTGGCCGGGTCGCCGAGCGCCTCACCTCCGAGCAGCTCACCGTTGGCCTGCAGCTCGGTCATCACCTGCTCAAACTCAGTGTTCAACCGGTGGCGGACATCGGCGGGCAGTGCCTGGTGGGCCACGAGGTAGTCACTGGTCGGGTGACCCCAGGGCTGTGGGTTCGAGTGGATCAGGATGACGTACTTCATCAGGCCTCCAAGCGTGTACGACGGCCGTTCCGTCGCTCATCTGATACGTCGGAGCGCCCCCGCCGATGTCTACATCCTCCACCGAATTTGCCGACCGCGGTCCCGCCGCCGACACCTAGCGCACCCGTGTCGCAGCGGCCACCCGCTTCGCCGGCCGGACGCTGCGCACCAACCGGCCGGCCGACCGTTCGACGCACCGACCCCGACGGACCGGCCAGCAGGCGGCTGAAGATCGTCGATCAGCTCGCCGATGAAGGTATCGATGCAACTTTAATGAACGTGCCGTTGCAACATGCCCATGGTGTGTCCGGGACCGGCTCGGGCCCGGGTACTTGTGGGGGCGGCCGGGGTGGGCGCTGCACGGTTGGTGAGGGTTGCGCGGTCTGGGTCCGTGCCGGGGGCGATCGGCGCCGATCGGCGCTGGCGGTGGCTCGCGTTCTGGCTCGTGTTCCTGCTCGGCGCGTCGGTCGCGCTCGTCGTGCTGACCCAGTCCGCGGAGGCCGCGGAAACCGATCCGTTGCCGCGCGAGGCGACGGCAGCGGCCGGCGCGTTGGGGGCCAGCCACGCCGTCACGCAAAGCGGCCAGGCCACGTACACGGTGCCGGTCGAGGCGCCGCCGGGAATCGCCGGCCTTTTCCCGTCGATCGCGCTGGCCTACTCCTCGGGCGGCCAGGATGGGATCGCCGGCGAGGGGTGGGAGGTCACCGGGTTCTCCGTCATCGAGCGGTGCGCGCTGTCTTCGGCGCAGTCCGGCGGCTTCGCCCGGCCGATCGAGGACCCGGCCGGGCGGGCGGACGCGTTCTGTCTGGACGGGCAGTTGCTGGTGGTCGTGGCCGGCACCTACGGCGCGGACGGTTCGGAGTACCGCACCGAGGTGGACAGCCACACCAAGGTCGTGTTGAGCCGGCCAGGTGGGGCGGCCGCCGGGCCGGAGGGTTTTGAGGCGCGTCGTAAGGACGGCCGGATCCTGCGGTACGGCTTCGCGACCGACGCGGTCACGTCACAGGACGGCATCAAGCGGCGGTGGGCGGTCAAGGAGGAGCAGGACCGCAACGGCAACTACCTGGAGATGGTGTACGGGCGGGCGTGCACGCCGCCGGACCCGACCGTCCCGACCTGCACCCGGTATGCGCCGTCGGAGGTGCGCTACGGCGGGCACCGCTCGTCGGGGACCGGAGCCCGTGCGCACGACCGTGCGGTGCGTTTCGTGTACGAGGACCGGGCCGACGGGTGGTCGGCGTTCCGCCGCGGCCTGCGGGATCTGGAATGGCGGCGTCTCAACCGGATCGAGACGGTCGTCGGTGGTGTCGTGGTGCGCCGGTACAAGCTCGAGTACGACCCACGCACGGACATCAGCCGGCTGCTGCGGCTGCGTGAGTGCGTTGACGACCCGGGCGGTGAGGTGTGCAAGCCGCCGACCGAGTTCACGTACGACAACGCGCAGGGCTTCAGCACCACGGCCACGAACGCGCACGTCGTACCGCTGATCTTCGGCAACGGGTTGGGCAGCCTCGCGGTGGGCCGCACGATCGTGCTGGACGCCAACGGCGACGGCATGGACGATCTGCTGTACCCCGCGCCGAACGCGCGGTACACGTGTGCGCCGAACCTCAGCAGCTGCAACGGCGACTGGACGTACCGGCTCGCGACCGCTACCGGCAACCGGAGCGCCCCGTACACGGTCCGGGACACCGGCCTCGGCTCGCAGACGTCGCTGGGCATGACGTTCTGGTGCATCTCGCAGGACAGCGTCGTCGACTACAACGGCGACCACCGCGACGATCTGGTCAGCACGTGTGACGCCCACACCAAGAACAGGGTGCTGGTGTCCAACGGCACCGGGTTCACCGAGGACCGCATCCTGGACCTGCCCAACAGCCTCGACCCGTTCTGGCTGGCCGATCTCGACGGCGACGCGCTCATCGACCTGCTGGAGTGCCGGGGCGCCTCGTTGTTGCTGTACCGCAACCGCGGTCCTGGCCAGGGCTATGACGCCGCGCGGACGCTGCCGAACTACGGCCACACGGGCAGTTCGCCGATGACCGGTGTCGCCGGTGGCACGCCGGAGGCGTGCGAGGCCCCGATGTTCCTCGACTTCGACGGTGATGGTTCGGTCAACGCGCTCAAGCGGCAGTGGTCGTTCGTCAGCTCGCCCAACCAGAGCACCTACATCTGGGCGCAGACGTGGAAGGCGCTGTTCATCGACGCGGCCGGCGCCCGGTGGGTCGACACGGGGCTGACGTTCAACGAGACGATCGACGCCTCGACGCCGGACGCGTCGGAGACGTTCGACTCGACCCCGTACTTCTCGGAAAGCGGCGACTCGGTCTCTGTCACGATGACCACGTACGCGCGGAAGTGGCAGCTGCGCGTCCTGGACGTCAACGGCGATGGCCTGGACGACATCCTGCGCTACGACGGGACCCAGGCCAATCCGGTCCGGTTGCACACCAACACCGGCAAGGGCATCAGCGCCACCAGCGCGCCCGCGCTGCTGGGCGACGCGACCTGGGAATGGTACCGGGTCAGCGGGTACAGCTTCGCCCGCGCCCAGTTCCTCGACTACAACCACGACGGCCGCGACGACGTGCTGCTGCCCATCGGCGACCCGCGCCAGCCGGCGAGCCTTCGTTGGGTGGTGCACCGGACGCAGGACCGCTCCTCGACCCGGCCCGAGCTGGTCGGCACAATGAACCTGGCCGAGACGGCGTTGCCGGTGCGCGCCGACGTCGACGGCGACGGCAGCAGCGATCTCATTCTGGCGGCCGACGTGGCGGGGCAGGTCGACGCCGCCGGCAACCGGTCGAGCCAGCTCCAGATCCGGTGGGGCGGCTACGCCAAGGGCAACTTCATGATCACGGCCAAAGACGGTCTCGGCGAGAGCATCCTGTTCGACTACGCGCGCACCAACGCGGCTGGGCAACGCGTCTACGAGCGCACCGCCTCCTGCACGCCGTCGCACAGTTGGTGCCTGAACCGCGCCGGCCCGCTGGTGTCGAGCGTCATGGTCCGCGCGTCGGAGCGGGAACCCGGCAACCCCGCGCCGGTGCTGCGCCGGATCAGTTTCCAGACGTTCCTCTACACCGACGCCCGCCGGGCCTGGTACGGCCGCGGAAGCCTGGGCTTCGGAACCCGTGTCGTCAGCACCTACGGCGAGACCAACGACCTGATCGAGACCGTCACCAGCACGTACGACAACAAGACCCACCTGGACACCACGGTCGGCGCGTCGATCCGGCACTGGTTCCCCTACACCGGTCGGTTGACCACCGTAAGGACGGTCTCCGGGCTGGTGTCACACGGCCTGGGCACCGCCCAGTCCGTGGCTCAGGTCATCCAGGTCAGCCCGATCGGTCACTCGGTGAAGCTGTCGCCGTGGTCGGTGCCGTTCGTCGTCGAGTCGCGTCGGCTCACCACGGTGGGCATGCAGCCCAACGGGACCACCACCCCGCGCACCGTGACGTCATCGGAGAAGGTGACGACCCACGACGCCTTCGGCAACCCGACCATCGTCACCACCGAGCGGCTTAACGGCGCCGGTACCACCATCGAACGAACCGTCGACGAAAGTCAGTACCAGGACACCCCGACCCGGCGCAGCCAATGGCTTATCGGCCTACGCACGCAGCTCAAGACCACCGAAACCCGGCAGGGCGTCAGCGAGGTACGCACGACGACGTACACCTACAACGCCAACACCGGGCTACCGGCGACCGCGATCCGGGAACCGGACGTTGACGCGCTCAAGCTGACCGAGCTCGCCACCCACGACGAGTACGGCAACGTCATCCGCCAGCAGCTCAGCGGGGCGGGTTCGGCCACCCGCACGACGTCGTACACATACCCCGCGGGGTCGCTGTTTGCGACGCAGGAGACCAATCCCGCCGGCCACGTCACCACCATGGTGAGCGACACGGCGCTCGGCAAGACGCTGGTCAGCACCGACCCGAACGGCGTGGTGACGCGGTTCGCGTACGACGGGTTCGGCCGGATCGTCCGCGAGCGGGGGCCCAACGGGGACACCGTCTTCAGCTACGCCCGCGTCGACACGGATACCAGCGCGAGCGTGCGGGCCCGGGTACGGGTCACGAAGCAGATCGCCGGCGGTGCCGTGACGTCCGAGTTCCACGACTCGCTCGGCCGGTCGATCGAGACCCGGCGCAACGGGTACTCCGGCACGACGGTGATCACCTCGACCACCTATGACTTCGCCAACCGGGTGCTCACGTCGTCGCGGCCGCACCTGCCGAACGACACCAGCCAGGGCGTCATCCGCAACACCTACGACGCGCTGGGCCGCCTCATCTCCGTGAGCCGGCCAGACGACAACGCCCCGAACAGCGCGGCGGTCACCAACGTGCGCTACGGCTGGCCCGACGAGGCTCCCTCGGCGGCGTCGATGACGGCCATCGTCCGCGCGTCCGCCGTGGCCGCCGTCGCCGTCACCGACCCCCTGAACCGGCGCACGGTCCAGGTCAAGGACGTCAACGAAGCCCTGGTGGCGATCCGACTTTGCCCACAGTGGACACCACCGGGACGGCCACCCAGGTCGAGAACGGCCCCTCCGACCCGGCCCGGCGGATCGACGACCCGCGCGGCGTCGCGACCACGTTCGAGACGGACCGCTCGGGGAACACGACCGCGGTCGTGAGCCGCGACACCGGCGGCCTTCGACACTCCTACACGTACTCGGCGTTCGGGCAGGTGCTCCAGCACACCGACCCGCGAGGCCTCGCGACGACCTACAACTACGACACGCTGGGCCGCACGACCCGTCGGGTCGACCCGCAGGGCACGTCGCTGTGGACCTACGACACCGGCGTCAACGCGATCGGCAAGCTCGTCGAGGCCCGCAGCGCGGCCGTCGACTTCACCCGGCTCAGCTACGAGCCGGTACCCGCCAGCGGCCCGAACCGGGGCCAGCTCGCCTCGACGGAGCAGACCGTCAACGGCACCTCGTACAAGTTCGGCTACACCTACGACGCGTTCGGCCGCACCAGGCGCGTGGACTACCCGGCCGCCCGCAACGAGACCTTCAGCGTGTCCTACGGGTACGACGCCAACGGCCTGCTCACCACCGTCCGAAACGCCGACTCGGACTCGTTGTTCTGGACCTTCGTCAGCCACGACCAGGGCTACCGCATCGGCGCGGAACGCCTCGGCAACAACGTCACGACGACGTCGACGTTCCAGCCGTTGAGCGGACGCCCCGCGACCACGACCGCCGCCGCCAGCGCCACCACCGTGCAACAACTCGAGTACGGCTACGACGCCATCGGCAACCTCAAGCACCTGCGTGACACTGTGCGCCCGGACCGTTCCCGCAGCTACGTCCACGACACGGTCAACCGGCTGACCTCGGCGCGGCTGCTCCTGAACAACAACCCCGCGACCCCCGGCTCGGTGGTCGAGTCGTTCGCATACAACGCCGGCGGCAACCTCACGTCCAAGGGCGATGTCGGAACCTACACGTACCGGCCGGCGACCGACGTCCATCCGAACGCTGTCTTCGGGGCCGGCACCAACTCCTACACCTACGACGCGGCGGGTAACCAGGTCAACCGGACCGGGCCGGGCGTCGCCAGCGGCACGCAGACGATCACGTGGACGCCGCGGAACCTGCCTGCCAGCATCTCGGTCGGGACCGGTTCCAGCCAGACCACGACCACGTTCCGGTACAACGCCGCCGACCAGCGGGTGTCGCGGAGCGCCCCGGACGCCACCACGACCTACATCGCCGGGCTGTACGAGCGCCGCCAGCCGACCAACGGCGGGGCCGTCGAGCACCGGTACTACATACCGGCCGGCGAGGAGACGGTCGCGCAGCTCGTCAAGACCGAGACCCCGACCGGGGGGACGATCAAGACGCTGACCTACGAGCATCCGGACCGGCTCGGCTCGCCGGTGAACCATTCCAGCGAGTTCGGCGCGGCCGGCCACAGTCAGCGGTTCGGCGCGTACGGCACGAACCTCGACCCGAACTGGCGCACGACGGGCGAGCGCGGCTTCGCCGGGCACGACCACGACGCTGACCTCGGCCTGATCGACATGGAGGGGCGGCTCTACGACCCGACGCTGGGCCGGTTCCTGTCCGTCGACCCGACGATCTTCAGCGTGACGGCCGGCGCGGCGCCCGCCGACGCTCTCATCGCGCGGGCCGCCGAGGCCGGCTCGCCCACCGGCGGCGGCGCCCCGGCCCTGTCCGCCGCCGACCTGCTCCAGCCGTACGCGTACGCGGCGAACAGCCCACTGGCCTATGTGGACCCCAATGGTCGGGATCCGAGCACGTTCTACCGGGCGAAGGCAGCGGTGGAGCGGCTCGCCGAATCAGTCCGTACCTCGACGCTGGGCCACGCCGTCCTCGGCTACACCATGGGCGTCGCGCAAGGCGCCGCCCCTGGCGGTTTCCTGGCCGGGCCCGCCATGTCGTACGCCGCGCCAAGCCAGACGTTCGAGTTCTTCCGCGGCGCCGGCGAGGCCGTGTACGGCCTCTGCCAATGCATCGCCGGCGGCGCCGGAACGGCGGGCGGCGGCGCCCTCATGACCAGCGGCGTCGGCGCGCCGATCGGCGCGGCCGCGGTCGCCGTCTCCGC
>NZ_JAIBNX010000049.1:29425-35558 GCF_026130045.1 Micromonospora sp. CPCC 205371 | reverse complement strand
CCCGGACGCGCTCTCCGCCTCCGCGGCCGGCGAAGCCGCCCCCGTCGTGCCCGCCGGCGCGTTGACGATGTGGCACGCCGTTACGATGCCGCCCGACGCGCACCTCACCGGTGGTGGCGAGAGCACGGGCGGTACGGGGTCCGCGGCACCGCCCGGCCCGGGCTCGCCCGGCTCCGGGCCCGCGAAGGTGTCCGAGGTGCCTCGTACACCAGATGGGAAGTACGCCCCACGAAATGGCCAGCCCGGCCGCGACGGCGCCATCGATGAGCTGACGGCCTGGGAACATCTTGAGGTCGACGGCGCGAAGGTCATGCGGGAAAGCACACCCGTCTCCGCTCCCGGCCAAGGAACCCGTATATATGACGGCACGGTCCAGATAGACGGCAAGTGGTACGGTATCGAGACGAAGGGCGGCACTGGCTCCAAAAAGGGTGGCCAGGCGGCATTTGACAACTGGCTCAATGCCCCCGGAAATACCGTGAAGACGAAGGACGGTCGGACCTTGGTCGGGGTAGTCGATGTGTGGGTTCCCCGATAACGCCCGTCACGACATGGCTCGCAGCCGGGGCCGTCGGGCCCCGGCTGTCGGGAGGAACAATGAGCTTTGACCTAGCCTTCTGGTACGAGAGCGAGCCGTCCAGCCCGGAGCGAGCCGCGCAGATATACGATCAGCTCACGGAAGAACTCGGCGTTGTCGAGCGCAACCCAGCGCTGGGAGATTTCCACCGAGAAGTAATTTCCACCTACGAAGATCTCACCGAAGAGAATGCCGACGAGTCGCCGTGGACCGCTTCCGTATATCGCGATGAAGAGTGCGTCATCGCGAATATTACTTGGTCTCGGCATCAGGAAATCGGACCGGCACTGATTGTTCTGGCCGCCAAGCACGGATTGACATCGTACGACCCACAGGATCGCATCATCCACCACCCATCGGGACGTAGCGAACAGTGGCGGACGGCCGAGCCGTAGCAGTGCCCCTCGCGACCGGGCGCCCGTCGTAAGCACCTTATTGACCGAAGGCTTGTGCGGTGCGGCACACGCGCTACGGCGTCCTAGGAGGCTGGGTTACGTGGGTTGTCTGGTTGACTGGCGTCCGTGGGCGACATCGTTTTGGTTCGGCATGGGCAGACTGAGTGGAGTCTGGGACACCGGCACACCTCGTACACGGACATCGAGCTGACGCCCGACGGGGAGCTCCAGGCGCGCGACCTCGCCGACCGCCTGGCCGGCTGGTCGTTCGGGGCGGTGCTGAGCAGCCCGCGCAAGCGGGCGCTGCGCACCGCCGAGCTGGCCGGTCTCGCCGTGACCGCGATCGACGACGACCTCGCCGAGTGGAATTACGGCGAGTACGAGGGCATCACCACCGACGAGATCCACCGCACCCGCGACCCGCGGTGGAACCTGTGGACCGACGGCGCCCCCGGCGGCGAGTCACCAGAGCAGGTGGGCGCGCGGCTCGACCGGGTGCTCGCGCGGGCCGCCAGCCAAGCGCGGGGCGCCACCGAAGGCGGCGACGTCGCGATCGTCGGGCACGCGCACGCCCTGCGGGTGCTGGGTGCGCGGTGGGTCGGGCTGCCGCCGTCCGGAGGCGGCCTGCTGCGGCTGGACACGGCGACGCTGTCGGTACTGGGCCGCGAGCACGGCCGCCCGGTGATCCTCAGGTGGAATTGCTGATCCGGGGCGGCCGGCCCTCGTATGGCGTCGACAGGACCACGGTCGTGCGCGTGGTGACGTTGGCGGCGGTGCGGATCTCCTGAAGCAGGCGTTCCAGGTCGGCGGGGCTGGCGACCCGCACCAGGAGCATGTAGAAGTCCTCCCCCGCCACCGAGTAGCACGAGTCGATCTCGGGCAGGTGGGAGAGCCGCTCAGGGGCGTCGTCGGGCTGTGACGGGTCGAAGGGGCGGATCGCCACGAACGCGGTCAGCGGCAGGTCCAGCGCCTCGTACGAGACGCGTGCCGTGTACCCCTTGACGATGCCGCGCTGCTCCAGCCGCCGTACCCGCTGGTGTACCGCCGATACCGACAGTCCCACCTTGTCGGCGAGGTCGGTGTACGACAGGCGGCCGTCCGCGGTCAGTGCCGCGACGATCGCGCGGTCCGTCTCTTCCACGGCCAGAAAAATACACCCCGGCGCGCGGAGCGCCGCGCAAGCGCCGCCGATCAAGGCCATTCGCGTGGATCAAGGGCAAACGCACGCGGAAAGAGATCCAACCACGTGCATTCGCCCTTGATCGGCGGGCAGAGGCGCGGCGCGGACGGCGCGGGGGTGTGGAGCGGGTCAGAGGTGGCGGGAGATCACTAGGCGCTGGATCTGGTTGGTGCCCTCCACGATCTGGAGGACCTTGGCCTCGCGCATGTACCGCTCGACCGGGTGGTCCTGCACGTAGCCGTAGCCGCCCAGGACCTGTACCGCGTCGGTGGTGACCCGCATGGCCATGTCGGTGGCGAAGAGCTTGGCCTTGGCCGCCTCCGCCGAGTACGGCCGGCCGGCGTCGCGCAGCCGTGCGGCCGCCAGGGTCAGCGCGCGGGCGGCCGCGATGCCGGTCGCCGCGTCGGCGAGCATGAACCGCAGCCCCTGGAATTCCAGGATGGACTTTCCGAACTGGGAGCGCTCGCGGGCGTACCCGACGGCGTAGTCGAGCGCAGCCTGGGCGAGACCGACCGCGCAGGCGGCGATGCCGAGCCGTCCGGAGTCGAGCGCCTCCATGGCGATCTTGAAGCCGTCGCCCAGCTCGCCGACGAGGCGGTCGGCCGGTATCCGGGCGTCGTCGAAGACGATCTGGGCGACCGGGGACGAGCGCAGGCCCATGGTCTTCTCGGAGGCCTGCGGCAGGATGCCGGGCGTGGCGGCGTCGGCGAGCAGGCAGGAGATCCCGTGCGCGCCCGGGCCGCCGGTGCGGCAGAAGATGTTGTAGAAGTCGGCCTGGCCGGCGTGGGTGATCCACGCCTTGGTGCCGGTGACCATGAACGAGTCGCCGTCCCGAGAGGCGCGAGTGGTCAGGGCCGCCGCGTCGGAGCCGCCCTGCGGCTCGGACAGGCAGTACGCGCCGAGCAGCTCGCCGCCGAGCATGTCGGGCAGGAGCTTGCGCAGCTGCTCGCCGCCGTGGGCGTACACGGGATAGCAGGACAGGGTGTGCACGCTGACGGCCTCGGCGACGGCCAGCCACCGGCTGGCGAGGACCTCGATGACCTGGAGGTACACCTCGTAGGGCTGGGCGGCGCCGCCGTGCTCTTCCGGGTAGGGCAGGCCGAGCAGGCCGGCGCGCCCGAGGGTGCGGACCACCTCGCGCGGGAACTCGCCGCGCGCCTCGAAGTCGGCTGCCCGCGGGGCGAGCTCGCCGTCGGCGATCTCGGCCGCGAGGCCCAGCAGCTCGTACGCGTCGTCGGTCGGCAGGAGGCGCTCCATGCCGCCCATCTTAACGCTCGTTAGGGTGCCGCTGAGGGCAGGCGCGCCGCCACGCCGTCGAGCACCAGATCGAGCCCGTACTGGAAGCTGCGATCCCGGGTCAGGCGCGGATCTTCGCCGCGGTGCCGGGCGTACAGGTCGACCAGGCGCGGGTACGGCTCGGCGATCTTCTCCACGTCGACGTACGCCCGCGCCATCCACTCCCCCTCGTCCTGGCCGGCGCTGGCGAGCATCCGCAGCCGGGCCGCCTCGGCGGTGGCCACGCCCATCACGTACCCGCACAGCGTCTGGGTCGCGCCCTCCGCCGCCTCCGGTGTGGCGCCCGCCTTCTCGAAGAGGGCGAGCAGGGCCTCGGACAGGCGCATCATGGTCGGCCCGCCGTACGCGTACCCCGACTCGCTCATCAGCGGGCCGAGCCAGGTGTGGCGCAGCATCACGGCGCGGATGCTGTGCCCGCACAGAATGGCGGCGGCGCGCCAGCCCGCCGAGTCGTCCGGGTCGGGCGCTTCGATCTCGCCGAACACCTGGTCGACGACCAGCGCCAGCAACTGCTCCTTGTTGGCGACGTGCCAGTACAGCGAGGTGGCGCCGGCGTTGAGCTTGGCGCCGAGCCGCCGCATGCTCAGCGCCTCGACGCCCTCCTCATCCAGCAGGGACAGCGCCGCGGCCACGATCTGCTCGCGGCTCAGCGCCGGCTCGCCGCGGCTGCGCCGCTGCGGCCGCAACCACACGTCGTACGTCACCGCACGAGCATATCTGGACTAGCACACCGTTCGAGTTAGTCGTACAGTGTGCGAGTCAATCGCACACTGTACGAGTTGATGGGGCTACCCATGTCGAATGCTCACCCACGCCGATGGTGGATCCTCGGCGTGCTCTGCCTGGCGCTGCTGGTGCTCGGCGTCGACAACATGATCCTCAACCTGGCCATCCCGTCGCTCATGCGCGACCTGGGCGCCTCACCGGCCAACATCCAGTGGATCATGGACGCGTACATCCTGGCCTTCGCCGGTGCGCTGATCACCGCGGGCGGCCTGTCCGACCGGTACGGGCGCAGGCTGGCCCTGCTCGTCGGGCTGAGCGTGCTCGGCGCCGGGTCGGTGCTCGCCGCGTTCGCGACCGAGCCCTGGCACCTGGTGGCCTGCCGGGCGATCATGGGCCTCGGCGCCGCGTTCGCCATGCCCAGCACGCTGTCGATCCTCATCACCGTCTTCGACCCCAGCGAGCAGCGGCAGGCCATGGCCGCCTGGACCGTCGTCGGCATGGTCGGCGTCGTCGCCGGCCCCACCCTCGGCGGGCTGCTGCTGGAGCACTACTGGTGGGGCTCGGCGTTCCTGGTCAACGTGCCGATCGCCATCGCCGGGATCATAGCGACGCTCGTACTGGTACCCGAGTCGCGCGGACCGGCCCGGCCCGCCGACCCGGTCGGGGCGCTGCTGTCCCTCGCCGGCATGGCCGCGCTGGTCTGGGCGATCATCTCGCTGCCGCACGACGGCTGGTCCCGGCCGGTGATCGGCTCCCTCGTGGTGGCCGGTGTGACCGGTGCCGCGTTCGTGGCCTGGGAGTCCCGCCGCGAGCACCCGCTGCTGCCGCTGGGCATGTTCCGTGACCGCCGGTTCAGCGGGGCGAGCCTGTCCGTGGTGCTGCTGGTGTTCGCGACCGGCGCGCTGCTGCTGGCGCTGACCCAGTACCTGCAGTTCGTGCTCGGGTACGGGCCGATGAAGGCCGGCCTGGCGCTCGCGCCGTACGCGGTCGCCGTGGCGGTCTTCAACGCGCTCGGCGCCACGCTGGGCAAGAAGCTCAGCAACCGCGCGCTGACCGTCGCCGGGATGCTGGTGATCGCCGCCGGGTTCGCGGTGCTCGCCGCGATCGGCCCCGACGACGGGTACCCGATGCTGATCGCCGGCCTCGTGGTCATGGGCATCGGCGCGGGTCTCGCCGGCCCAGCGGTCTACGCCTCGCTGATGGGCGCGATCCCCCGCGAGCACGCCGGCGTGGGCTCGGCGGTCAACGACACCGTCCAGCAGGCCGGCCTGGCGCTCAGCGTCGCCATCCTCGGCAGCGTGCTGTCGGGGGCGTACAAGGGCGCGCTGCCCGACGGCGCCGGCATCCCGGAGGCGGCCCGCGGCTCCATAGCCGACACCCTCGCCCTCGCGACGGCGACGGGCGACACGGAGCTGGCGGCGACCGCACGCGAGGCCTTCGTCTCCGCGATGTCGATCGGCTCCATCACCGGCGTGATCTGCTCCGTGGCCGGCGCCGTCCTGGCTTTCGTCGTCCTGCGCGACCCCGCGGCGCCGTCTGCGGAGGCGGCGCTGGAGCCCGCAGTCCACTAACCCACGCCGATCTTGAGCCGCCATGTCGATCAAGGGCATTCGCATGGATCAAGGGCGAATGCACGCGGAAACGAGATCCAACCACGTGCATTCGCCCTTGATCGGCGGGAGAAAGCGGGCGGCCGCCCGGCGCCAGTCGCTAGAGGGTAACGAGAGGTGTGGGGAGGGTGTTCAGGCGCTCCACGCCGGTCGCCGTCACGGCCACGATGTCCTCGATGCGCGCGCCGTGGCGGCCAGCCAGGTAGATGCCGGGTTCTATCGAGAACGCCATGCCCGGGGCCAGCTCCAGCGGCGCCCCGTCCACGATGTACGGGTCCTCGTGGCCGTCCAGGCCGATGCCGTGGCCGGTGCGGTGCAGGGACGCCTCGCCGGATCCGGGCGCCGCGAT
>NZ_JAIBNX010000049.1:0-29415 GCF_026130045.1 Micromonospora sp. CPCC 205371 | reverse complement strand
GGCGGAGGACCGCCCGGCCGTCGCGGTCCGCCCGGACCTGCTCGGGGGCGGCGGCGCCCACCGCGCCGGCGGCCGCGCCGGGGGCGCCCCCCGCCACGGCCGCCCGCTGCGCGGCGCGCAGCACGTCGTAGTACTCGATGAAGTCCGACGGCGGGCGACCCACCGCGTAGGTCCGGGTCGAGTCCGAGCAGTAGCCCGACGGCATCGTCCCGCCGATGTCGACCACCACCGGGTCGCCCGCCTCGATGACCCGCGCGGACGTCTCGTGGTGAGGGCTGGCGCCGTTCGGGCCGGACGCCACGATGACGAAGTCGACGGTGGCGTGCCCTGCCTCCCTGATCGCGTTGGCGATGAGAGACCCAACCTCGGCCTCGGTGCGGCCGGGCCGCAGCCACTCGCCCATCCGCGCGTGCACGGCGTCGATCGCCGCGCCGGCCTCGCGCAGCGCCGCCACCTCCGCCGGCGACTTGCGCATCCGCAGCGGGGCGAGGACCTCGCCGGCGAGCCGCTGTTGGGCGCCGGGGAGCGCGTCGCGCAGCGCCAGGGCGTGCATGGCCCACATCCGGTCCGAGAGCCCTATCGAAGCGACGGGTCCGTCGAGGGCCTTCACCACCAAGGGGTACGGGTCGGAGCCGTCGGCATGGTCCACGATGCGTACCCCGGTCGCGGGCGCCGGTGACGCCTCGGCCGCCGGGCGTTCCAGCCGCGGCACGATCAACGTCGCCTCTCCGCGCGCCGGCAGCACCAGGCAGGTGAGCCGCTCCAGGACGTGGGCGTGGTAGCCGGTCAGGTAGCGCAGGTCCGAGCCGGGCGTGACGAGCAGGGCGTCGAGGCCGGCGGCGGCGGTGGCGCGCTGGGCCGCGACCAGGCGATCGGGTGGGTACAACACGCCAGGAGCCTATCGGGCTTGCTTCGCATCGATCGCCATATGTACGCTCCGCCTTACGCATCACGTGAGCGCGGCCGGGCGGCGTTGCTCGCGGCACCGGCTCTTGCCGGTCCCCACCCGGTCCCCCTCATGAGAGGTACGCGATGCGCAGACCCCTGTCCTTCGTGCTGACCGCAGTCGTTGTGGCCAGCCTCCTGGCGTCGCCCGCCAGCGCCGCCCAGACCATCGGATACCCGGCCTTCAACGGCCCGGCGATCCCCCAGCCGCCCGTCGGGTACTCCACCGGAAACACCATGCAGGCCATCTACGACGCGGAAGCCGGGGGCACCGACTTCTGGATCGACCGCCTGCTCGGCCGCACGGGCAGCGACCCGGCCGACGCCGACGGCGGCATCCTGATGACCCGCGGCCGCGGCGTGTTCATGAAGCTGCACACCCCGGGCACCATCGGCTTCGGCGGGCGGGTCGCCCACTTCGAGAGCCTCAGCGACCAGAGCGCCTACACGGTGGCCATCACCCCTGGCACGTTCACCGAGCAGGCGTCGCAGCGCTGGCAGGGCCCCTCGCACTGGCGCAGCGTGCACACGTCCGGGTCGATCCGCGTCAACCAGACCAAGTTCATCACGGACAACAACGTGCTGGTGACGAACATGTCGATCACCAACACCGGCTCCGCCTCGACGACGCTGCAACTGCGGGCCACCTCGCCGTACGCGACGACCGCGAGCGGCACCGAGCTGACCGGCCAACGCGCCTCGTACAACAGCCTCACCACGCTGTTCCCCCGGCTGGGCGGCGACAGCGGGTTCGCGGTGTCCAGCGGCGGGCTCAACCGTTCCGTCACCGTCGGCGCCGGGCAGACCGTCGAGGCCAAGGTCGTGATGGGCTTCGTGACCAACGAGATCCCGGCGTCGCTGTCGGAGTACAACACCTACCGCGGGTACAGCAACGCGACCGCGTTCGCCACCCACGTGCGCGCCTACAACCGCTGGTGGGCCGAGAACATCCCGTACATCGACGTGCCCGAGCCGGCCATCAAGAAGAACATCTACTACCGCTGGTGGCTGATGCGCTTCAACAGCTTCGACGGCGACCTGCCGGGCCAGACCTACCAGTTCCCCACCTCGACCGAGGGCGTGCTGGGATACAACAACTCGATCGTGCTGACCCAGCCGATGCACATCGACGACCTGAAGTACCTGCGGAACCCGATGTACGCCTACGGCAACTGGCTCAACGTGGGCACGGTGTCGCGCAACGGCCGGTACATGGACAACCCCGGCGACCCGGCCAACTGGTCCAACAGCTACACCCAGTACATCTCCGAGGCCGGCTGGCGGGCGTACCAGATCCACGGTGGACAGCCGGCGATGCTGGCCAACTTCGCCCGGTACGCCGAGCAGGACGTCAAGGGCCAGCTGTCCTTCTACGACCACGACAACGACGGGGTCATCGAGTACGACTGGGGCGCGCTGACCGGTAACGACGCCGACGCGGTGTCGTTCCACTGGCGCTCGGGCTGGCTGGACAGAGCCGAGGGCGCGTACGTGTACAGCAACGCGCTCGCCGCCGTGCAGGCGTACCAGGCGATCGGCAACACCGCCAAGGCGAACGAGATGCAGACGATCGCCGACCGGGTGCGCAACGGCATCATCACCCAGCTGTGGAACCCGAACCGGCAGATGCTCGAGCACCGGCACGTGTCCACCAACGAGCACGTGCCGTGGAAGGAGATCAACAACTTCTACCCGTACGCGGTCGGCCTCATGCCCAACACCGACCAGTACAAGCAGGCGCTGCGCCTGTTCGACGACCCGGCTGAGTACCCGATCTACCCGTTCTACACGGCCAACCAGCGCGACAAGGCCGCCTCGGGCACCGGCAGCAACAACTTCTCCACCATCAACTCGACCGTCCAGTTCCGCCTGCTCGGGTCGGTGCTGCGCAACTACCCCAACCAGTGGATGAACAACGAGTGGTACAAGAAGCTGCTCTACTGGAACGTCTGGGCGCAGTACATCGGCGGCAACACGTCATGGCCGGACGCCAACGAGTTCTGGGCCAACTGGAACGGCAGCTCCATCACGTACCGGTCCTGGATCCACCACAACATCCTGGGCAGCAGCAACTGGACCGTGATCGAAGACGTGGCCGGCCTGCGGCCGCGCAACGACGCCCAGATCGAGCTGTGGCCGATCAACATCAACTGGTCGCACTTCGCGATCAACAACCTGCGGTACCGCGGCCACGACCTCAGCATCGTCTGGGACGACCCGGCCGACGGCGTGACCCGCTACTCCGGCGTGCCGCAGGGATACTCGGTCTACATCGACGGCAACCGCGCGTTCACCGTCAACTCGCTCACCCGCGCGGTCTACAACCCGGCCAACGGCTCGGTGAGCCTGCCCGCCGGCGGCACCGTCGCGTTCAACACCGCGATGCCCGCGCTCGGCACCCCGCAGAGCGTGCAGCTGACCGGCCCGCGGATCACCGACATCTTCGCCAAGGCGGGCGTCGACATCACCTCCACCCTGCCCAACCTGGCGCAGGGCGCGAGCGCGACCGCCTCGTACACGGCGTCGGGCACCTCGACCGGGGCCGCCATCGACGGGTTCACGATCAACGACCCGATCTGGGGCTCCAGCGGCTCACCCAACGCCACGGACTGGTACGAGCTGAACTTCAACCAGGTCCGGACCGTCGACGAGGTGCGGCTGCACTTCCGCGACAGCCGGCCGCAGAACGCCACGTACCGGGCGCCGTCGTCGTACACCGTCCAGTACCTCAACGGCAGCACCTGGACGAACGTCGCGAACGCGGTCAAGACACCGGCCGCGCCGCAGGGCAACTACAACCTCGTCCAGTTCACCCCGGTCAGCGCGCAGCGGATCCGGATCCAGTTCACGCACGCGTCCGGCTCCAAGGCCGGGCTGACCGAGGTGAAGGTGTACAACCGGGGCGGCGGCCCCAACCCGCAGCCGAACCCGAACCTGGCGCTCCAGGCGACGCCCAGCGCGTCATACACCTCCTCGTGGGAGTCGGTGGCCGCGATCAACGACGGCATCGACCCGCCGTCGAGCAACGACACCGTCAACCCGCGCTGGGGCACCTGGCCCAACGAGGGTGAGCAATGGGCCGAGCTGACCTGGCCGTCGGCGGTCACCCTCGGCCGCGCCGAGGTGTACTTCTTCGACGACAACCAGGGCATCGACATGCCCGCCTCGTGGAAGCTCCAGTACTGGAACGGCAGCGCGTACGTCGACATCCCCGCCACGTACCCCCTCGCCGCCAACCAGTACAACGTGGTCAGCTTCTCGTCCGTCAGCACCACGCGCCTGCGCGTCGTGCTGCAGAGCGCGGCCGACTCCGTCGGCCTCCTGGAGGTGAAGGCATTCGCGCCCGCATAGGGTGAGTGCATGGAGTACGTACGACTCGGCTCGACCGGCCTCAAGGTGTCCCGCGTCTGTCTCGGCATGATGAGCTACGGCACGTCACGATGGCGCGACTGGGTGCTGGAGCCTGAGGACGCCGAGCCGGTCGTCCGGCGTGCGGTGGAGCAGGGCGTCACGTTCTTCGACACCGCCGACATGTACTCCGACGGCGTCAGCGAAGAGGTCACCGGCAAGCTGCTGCGTGACCTCTTCGCCCACCGCGACGACTACGTGCTGGCCACGAAGGTCTACAACCCGATGGGCGACGGTCCCAATGACCGGGGCCTGTCACGCAAGCACATCCTCGCCGGCATCGACGCCTCACTGCGCCGGCTCGGCACCGACCACGTCGACCTGTACCAGATCCACCGCTGGGACTACGAGACGCCGATCGAGGAGACCATGGCGGCGCTGCACGACGTGGTGCGCGCCGGCAAGGCCCGCTACATCGGCGCCTCCAGCATGTGGGCGTGGCAGTTCGCCAAGGCCCAGCACGTGGCCGCCGTAAACGGGTGGACGCCGTTCGTGTCGATGCAGAACCACTACAACCTCATGTACCGCGAGGAGGAGCGCGAGATGCTCCCGCTCTGCCTCGACCAGGGCGTCGGCGTCATCCCGTGGAGTCCCCTCGCGCGCGGCCTGCTGGCCGGCGGGCGGGGCCGCGGCACCACCCGCGCCGGCAACGACGCCTACGCCCGCCAGCTGTACCCGGACTCGCACAGCTCCGACGCCGAGATCATCGAGGCGGTCGCCACGGTCGCCCAGCGGCGCGGCGTGCCCGCCGCCCAGATCGCCCTGGCCTGGCTGATGCGCCAGCCGGCCGTCACCGCACCGATCGTCGGCGCCACGAAGCTCGGGCAGATCGACGACGCGGTCGCCGCCGCCAACCTGACGCTCAGCGACGAAGAGGCCACCGAGCTGGAGTTCCCCTACCGGCCCCACCAGATCACGGGCCACTCCTGATCAGCGGCTCCCCCGTCGTCACGTACACCACCTGGCGGGCCGCGTTCACCGCGTGGTCGGCGAACCGCTCGTAGAACCGGCCGAGCATGGCCGCGTCGATCGCCGGCTGCACGCCGGCGCGCCAGTCGCTGAGCAGCGTCGACCACAGCTCGCGGTGCAGCGCGTCCATCCGGTCGTCGTCCGCCGGTAGCTCGGCCGCGAGAACGGCGTCCAGCTCGCGGATCGCGCGGGCCGCCTTGCCGGCCATCGCGTCACCGACCGCCGCCATCTGCTCGAGCATCGGGCAGGCGTCCAGCCACGCCGAGCAGTCGCGCGCGCTGATCGTGGCGACGTGCCCGGCGAGCTGCCCCATCCGCTCCAGGTCGGCCGCCGTGTGCAGGCTCGCGATGATGAGCCGCAGGTCGCCCGCCGGGGGCTGCTGCCGGGCCAGCCCCAACCCCGCCAGGCCCTCGGCCCGCCGGAACTGCTCCTCCATCGCGGCCACGGCGCCGGCGGCCGCTCCCGCGCCGGCGCGGTCGCCCTCGATCAGCGCCGCGCTCGCGTGCCGCATCGCCACCCGGGCGGTCTCGGTCATGTCGGCCAGCAGGCCGTTCAGCTCTTCAAGCTGCTCATGGAACTCGTCGCGCACGCACAGGCATTACCCGGCTAGCTCCTCCACCACACTCGTGCCGTTGCCCGGCTTTGACTCCCACTCCCACACCTCGTCGAGGCGCAGCCGGCCGTCCGGCAGCACCTCGATCGAGGTCGTGCAGTGCCCGCCCGACGTCTCGCCGCCGGCGTTGAGCTGCACGTACCGGATGTCGAGGGTGTCGCCGGTGCGGGTGCCGACCAGGTAGCCGTGGCGCACCGCCCCGCCCCGATAGGTGGCCCACACCTCGCCGTCCCGCTCCCGGTACTCGAAGATCGTGTCCGCCCCGACCTCGCCGCCGACGTTGGCGACGGCGGCGAAGCTACGCCCATCCAGTGAGGGTGCCGTCATGATCACGATCTTAAGGCAGGTCCGCGGCGGTCAGCCTTCGTGGGCCATGCGCTTCGCGAGCCAGGCCAGCGACATCGGGTACCGGTAGTCGATGCCGCCGTGCCCGGCGTCGAACAGTTCGAAGTGGACCCGGTCTTCCGGCACCCCGATCCGGTCGAGTCGTGACCGGAATTCCTGCGCACCCAGGTCCAGGAACCACTCGTCGCGGGTGCCCGCGTCGATCCAGATCGAGCGCACCGACCGCAGCGCCTCCGCGTACCGGTCGACCATCCGCACCGGGTCCCAGTCGAGCCAGCGCTGCCACACCTCCGGCACGAGCGCGCCGGACTTCTGGTCGAACGGCAACTCCGGGGTGCCGTCCGGGCGCGCCGAGAAGCAGGCCGAGCAGCCGAGCAGGATCAGCAGGTCCTGGTCGGCCTCCTTCGCGAACGGCGTGCGGGACCGGAAGTCGGCCCACCACCGCTGGATGTCGTGGTCGTAGTCGCGCAGCAGCCGCGCCGCCTTGCCGAACATGGGGATGTAGCTCAGCTCGTACAGGCTGTCGCCCGCGTGCGTGGCGAACGCGCCGAACAGGTCCGGCCGCAGCATCGGCGTGATCATCGCCCCGAAGCCGCCCGACGACTTGCCGGTGATCGCCCGCGCCTCCCGGTTGGCTAGCGTGCGGTACCGGGCGTCGACCCACGGCACGACCTCATCGCACAGGTACGAGTGGTAGGCCCCGGTGCCGGGCGAGTCGACGAACTGCGAGCCGCCGTAGGCGGTCCACGCGTCGACGAACACCACGACGCACGGCGGCGCCTCACCGGACGCGAAGACGGCGTCGGCGGTCTCGATGAACGGCTGCCGGTACGGCGTGCGGTTCGCCCACATCGCCACGTGCCCGGTGTACCCCTGGATCACGTACACCGTCGGGTACCGCACGGCGCTCTCCTCGTACCCGGGTGGCAGGTACACCCAGATGGGCCGCTGGTGCGGGTCGCCGAGCGGGTTGTCGCGCAGCAACTTGGAGTCGATGGTGACGCGGTCGAGGTGGCCGGCGAGTTCGGCGTCCCAAGGCAGCATGCCGCCAGTCAACCACCGTTCCCTCACAACGTCTCCACCAATCGCCCGCACGCGCGTGATGGGATCGGCGCATGACGATCGCGTACCTCGACGCCGCCGCTCACACCGACGCCGGCGTGGCGTACAAGCGCCGCTTCCTCGACACCCTGGACGTGCTGCCCGGCCAGACCGTCGTCGATGTCGGCTGCGGGCCCGGCACCGACCTGGCGCGGCTCGCCGACGCGACCGGCGGCGAAGGCTCGGTGATCGGCGTCGACCGCGACCCGCTGATGCTCGACGAAGCCCGCCGCCGCCTCGCCGACCGGCCCAACATCGAGCTCCGCTCCGGCGACGCCGCCCACCTGCCGCTCGCGAGCGGCAGCGCCGACCGGGCCAGGGTGGACCGCGTCCTCCAGCACGTGCCCGGCCCGGCGGCCGCGATCGCCGAGCTGCACCGGGTACTGCGCCCGGGCGGCCGGTGCGGCATGGCCGAGCCCGACTGGCACACCCTCGCGGTGGCCGATGAAGACGCCGAGACGAGCCGCGGCTTCACCGACTTCGTGGCGGGCCAGGTCCGCAACGCGACGATCGGCCGCCACCTGGTACGGCTGTGCGTCGACACCGGACTGCGGGTGCGGTCAGTCGAGCCGATCGCCGTGTTGTTCCGCGACTTCGGCACGGCCGACGAGATCCTCGGGCTGCGGCGCAACTGCGCCCGCGCGGTACAGGCCGGAAGGCTGGCCGAGGCGAAGGCCGCGTCCTTCCTCCGCCGCCTCGCCCACGGCCCGCTCGTGGCCGGCTTCACGTTTTACTTGGTGACCGCCGACAAGTAGATCTAGACGCGCTTAAACTACATAGGTAGGCTAAGGCGCATGGAGCCGCTCGAACGCGTCGGCAAGGCCACGATCGATGTGCTGGCCGTGCTGCTCGACAGCGACCAGCCCCGCTGGGGGTTGGAGATCATCAAGCTGACCGGGCGGCCGTCGGGCAGCGTCTACCCGTTGCTGGACCGGCTCGAACGGGCCGGCTGGGTGACGTCCACCTGGGACGACGACAGCGAGCGCCGCGGGCCACGCCGCCGGATGTACAGGCTGACCGCCGAAGGCGCGGTGGCGGCCCGCAGCCGCGAGCAGTGGCAGGCGGACGTGCTCGGCGCGGCCGACCTTGGCCTATCCCCATTTCGCCTCGCGCTGGGCGCCGTGAGCGCGTCCGCGCGGATGTCCCACCGGAAAGGAACCAACGCCATGCTTCCCATCGGTCCTCTCGCCCTCGCCCTGCGCGTCGTGGGCGGCCCCCGGTCTCGCCAGCGGGCCGCCGCACTCGCGGCGCTCTCCGCCCTCGCCCTGCTCGGCGGCGTAACGATGCTGCTCACCGGCTAGGCGGTCAGCCGGCGGCGACCAGGACGTGGGCGTTGACCTCGCCGACCAGGTGCGCCAACTCGCCCGCCTCGACGACCTCGACCCCGGCCCGCCGGAGTGTCTCCACGCCGTCGCAGTCGGCGAAGACCGGCGGCTCGCGCAACGCGAACACGACCCGGCCGATGCCGGCCGCCAGGATCAGACCGGTGCAGGGCACCGGCCGCGACGAGCGCGCCGTGCATGGCTCCAGCGACGTGTACAGCGTGGCGTGCGTGAGATCGAGCCCCGCCAGCTTCGCGAGGGCGACCTCCTCGGCGTGGTTGCGGGGGTCGCCCTCGCCGGTGTGGCCGGTCGCCAGCACGATGCCGTCACGGTCGACGACGACCGCCCCGACGGCGTACCGGTCGGGCGACGGCGGCGCCTGCCGTGACACCTGGATCGCGGCCGCGAGCCACAGCCGGTCCGAGGCGGTCTTCGTGGTCATCCCGACCCCCAAGGCGTTGAACCTTCATCGACAAAGTACGCCGAACAAACTTGTAGCTTCAACCATTACGGTACGTGGGCTGCGTCACGCGTTTGACAGACTTGTGCGCATGACGAACCCGCTGGAACCGCTCGCCGAGACCTGGGAGCGCGCCCTGGCCATCGTGGCGCACCCCGACGACCTCGAGTTCGGCGCCGCCGCGGCCATCGCGCGCTGGACCGACCAGGGCAAACACATCGCGTACTGCCTGGTCACCAGCGGCGAGGCCGGCATCGACGGGATGCCGCCCGAGCAGACGCGCGGCGTGCGCGAGCAGGAGCAACGGGCCTCGGCCGCCGTCGTGGGCGTCCACGACGTCGAGTTCCTGGGCTTCCCCGACGGCATCATCGAGTACGGTGTGCCGCTGCGCCGCGCCCTGGCGAAGGTGATCCGCCAGCACCGTCCCGAAATCGTGATCACGAACAACTTCCGTGACACCTGGGACGGCGCCGTCATGCTGAACCAGTCCGACCACATCGCGACCGGCCGCGCGACGCTCGACGCCGTCCGCGACGCCGGCAACCGCTGGGTCTTCACCGACCAGCTCAGCGATGGCCTGGAGCCGTGGGGCGGCGTCCAGCAGGTCTGGTGCTCGGGTTCGCCGGACGCGAAGCACGCCGTCGACGTGACCGAGACGTTCGGCCGCGGCCTGGAGTCGTTGCGCGCCCACGACGCGTACATACGCGGCCTGGGCGAGGGCGCGTTCGACCCGGAGGAGTTCCTCGACGGCATCGGCCGCGCGACCGGCACCCGTTTGGGCACCCGCCACGCCGCCCAGTTCGAGGTGTTCCCCTTGAACCTCTTCTGACCCGCGAGCGGGGTCAGCGGAGCACGAGGGTGGTCAACGAGCGTGGGGGGAGGTCGATGGGGAGGGTCCGGGTGCCACCGCGGGTGTAGACGTTCGAGATCTGCTCCAGCGAGTGCGCCTCGTCGGTCAGGTACGTCTTCGCGCGGTGGACGCGCGTATCCGTCCGGAACGTCGTGTCGACCCGCGCCGTACCGGTGTTCAGCAGCTCCACGACCATCGACCCGTCGCGGTTGCGGAAGGCGGTCACCTTCACGCTCGGGTCCGCCGCCTGGGCCTCGGTCCGCACCGCGCCGGGCCGGATGAAGCGCGAGTACGCCGCGAACGCCCACAGCCGCTTCGACACCCGGTACCCGTCACCGGAGTTCGGCAGCTGGATGAACGCCCGCGTGGTGCCCAGCGACATACCGACCCAGTACACGTAAGCGGACGCCTGCGCCTCGGCGAACGACTGGTGGATGCTCTCGGCGATGGTGATGCCGGCCCAGCCGCTGCCGTCGTCCCACGCCTCGTTCCAGGTGGTGCCGCTGGGGTTCCACTCGGTCATCCAGGTCGGCCTGTCGGTGGGCAGCGGCGTGTCCGGCCGGCTGGCGTACATATGGCCGGTGTGCGTGGAGACGTAGCGCCTCGCCACCGGGTCGGCCTCGATCGAGGCGGTGTACGGCGCCTGGTGTTGCCAGCCGAACGAGTCGCAGCACACCAGCTCGGTGCCCAGCCCGCTGCGGCGCAGCGCCGGCCCGAGCACCTTGACGAAGTCGGTGGCCTGCTCCGGGGTGAAGCGCATGGAGGCGTAGGACGCGGTCCAGTCCGGCTCGTTGGTGAAGCCGACGTCCGTGATCTTGATGCCTTCCTGCCGGTAGAAGCGCAGGTACTGCACGAGATAGTCGGCGTACGCCTGCCGCCAGTCGCCGCTGGCGCATGAGGTGCCCGGCACCCCACACAGCTCACCGCCCTGGATGTCGACGCCGTTGGTCTTCATGAACCCGGGCGCGCTCCACGCATCGGCGAAGATCCGCTTCACGCCGTACTTCTGCGCCTCCTTGATGAACCACACCTGGGCGCCGTCGTCGCCATCCCAGACGTAGGTCGGCTTGGCGTCAGGGCCACCCGGATCGGTCGGCAAGATGGTCTTCATGTGGTCGTAGACGTCGTCCGTCGACGAGCCGATGCCGGTGCGCACGATCGAGGCGCCTGCGCCGGTCTCGCGGTCGAACAGCAGGTCGAGGACGGCCCGAGTGCTCTCCGGCGAAAGTCCCCGGTCGCCGCGCAGGATGGTCGCGCGCTGGAAGGCCGCGGCGAGGCCGAGGCCGTCGATGGGCTGCAGGCGCTGCCGGAAGCTAACGGTGCCGCCGGGCTCGGCGGCACTGGCGGGAGTTGCGGCGACGGACAGGACTGCGCAGGTGGCGGCCACACACGCGACCGCCTTCTTGAGCTTCATGAGGCTCCTCGCAAGTTTCCGCAAATGTTCCGGAGATAACGTATGGTCGATCCAACGCACACGTCAACCGATCAAGGGCGATCGCATCGATCAAGGGCAAATACACGCGGAAAAGAGATCCAACCACGTGCATTCGCCCTTGATCGGCGGACAGAGGGGCGCGTGGGCCCGACGCGCGTGGAACGCGGAGGCGCTAGGCGAGAGCGGGCGCAGGTCGGGTGGGGGTCAAGCGTTTGTCGGTCGCTGTCGGGCCGTGCGAGGTCAGGACGACCGGGGTACGCAAGGCGTCCGCGACGGCGGCCACCCAGTCGTCCGGGCGGATGTCCGTGTACACGGGAGTGGTCTTGGTCAGGCGGCGGGTGAGCGCCTCCTGGCGGTCGAGGTCGCCGTGCGGGCCGGGCTCGAGACGCCCGGTCCAGTCGTAGGCGACGCACATCCGCAGCGCCGGGCTCACCGCGTCCAGGTGGGTCAGCGCGATCCCGTCCACGCCGCCCGCCACGTCGAGCGCGTACCGGTGTGCGACCGCGTCGAAGTGCCCGAAGCGGAACCGCCCCTGCCACGGGTTGGTCGGGTTGTGCGGATCGGTGAGCGGCAGCGCGGTGTCCTCGGTGACCAGCGGTCCCGGGCCGTGCCGGGTGGTGACGGTGCGGAGCACGCCAAGGCGGTCGGCGGTATGGCCGGCTTCGGCGAGCAGCGTGTCGGCGTTGGCGAAGGTCGTGGTGCTCCACGTCGTGTACGGGTGGAAGCCGTGCCACTCGTCCAGCAGTACGCCCTGGGCGCCCTCGAACACCACCGGCCCGGCGGCGAGCAGGTCGTGCAGGTGCGAGCCGTCCACGATGGACACCACGGCCGCGAAGCCTCGGTAGGCGTCGATCGCGGCGTCGACGGGTGGGGCGGGAAGCGGGCCGAGCTCGGCGGTGAGCCGGTCACGCAGCAGGGCGAGCTTGTCGCCCAGCACCGCCGGATCGCGGCAGTCGGCGACCCGTGGGGCGTCGTCGGGGTGGGCGAGGTGATAGGCCATCGCCTCGCCCACCCCCTTGCCGCAGGAGCCGTGCCGGTCGGCCCCGCGGGCGATCTCCCGGGCCCGGTTGGCGGCCCGGTGGTACGGCGTGGCCAGCAGCGCCGCGCGGTCGATGGTGAGCCGGCCGAACGGGTCGGCGACGCCGGCCGCCGCGAGGTGGTCGGCTTCCGTCGCCAGTGCGAGCGGGTCGACGACCATGAACCGCGACAGGTGGGTGCGCACGCCGGGCCGGAATGACCCGGCGCCGAACTGGGCGAAGGCGTGGCGGCGCCCATCGGGCAGCACGACGGTGTGCGCCGCCTGCCCTCCCCCGTTGTAGCGCACCACCGCCGTGACCGGCTTCCCGTCGATGCCCTGGGCGCACAGCCAGTCGACGACCGTCCCCTTGCCCGCGTCGCCGTACCCGAGGTCGGCCACCATCACGTGCCTCATACCCAGCGCATCCCCGACAGCGCGCGGGAGACGGCGGGGCTGGCGCCGGTGCCCAACTCGGCCAGGTCGGTGAGGCCCTCATCGAGGTCGACGGTGCCCTCGCCGAGCCCTACCGTGAGCGCGATCGTCTCGCAGACCGCGTCGAGGTCGTCCAGCTCGACGGCGTTCTGGCCGAGCAGGTCGCGCCAGAAGCTGAGTATCGTCAGGTCGCCGGCGTAGCTGGACCCGGCCGGCAGCAGGTAGTACGTGTCGTACTTCTGCTGGACCTCGGCGACGATCCGTTCCAGCGCCACGTCTTCGCCGGGGTTGTCGCCGATGACGCGGCGCACCTCGCGGGCCTTGACCCGGTCGTACGCCATCTCGTCGCCGATGATGAACAGGTAGCCGCGCCGGCCCCGCCGCTCGAAGCAGTCGATCGACGTGTGCCGGGCCATGAAGTACAGCGCCAGCTCGTACGACTCGGTCTGCTGGCCGCCGCCTCCGCCTTCGAGCACGATGCGGCCGAGGTCGTCGTCCATCCGGTTGTCCGACTCGAACTGTCCGATCTGGAGCGGCACGCGGTCGCACGTGGCGTCGCCGATGGCGCCGAACATGATCTGCGGGTCGCGCGCGTACCGCTTGCGCTGCAACAGCCCGAGCAGGTTCGGCAGGCGGCTCTGCAGGACGCGCGGCACCCGTCGCATCGACCCGGTGACGTCGAACAGCACCGCGATGGCCAGCGAGTCGGGGTGCTCGTCCGAGTCGCGGCTCTCCCGGAACGCGTCGCGCGGGTCGAGGTTGGGGTGCACCGTGCGGGCGCCGCCGTCGCTGTACGCGAACGCGCTGCGGCCCGTCGCCCGCCGGTACCGGTCGGCTGCCTCGTAGACGTCGGTGGACCAGATACCACTGCCCATTGTGTACCTCCCTGTTAGCGTGCGGTCTCTTCGGTCGCCGGTCGCAGTAGCGCCGGGTGCAGCAACCGGGCGTCGCCGGCCCGGTACAGGCGGGCCCTGGGACCGCCGCGCGGCCCGCCGTGCTCGGTGGTGGCGCCGGTGCTCTCGACGAAGCCCGGCACGGACAGCACCTTGCGGTGGAAGTTGCCGGCGTGCAGCGGGTGGCCCCAGACCGTCTCGTAGACCGCGCGGAGCTCGGCGATGGTGAACTCCTGCCCGAGGAACCGGGTGGCGAGCGGGGTGTACTCCAGCTTCGCCCGCGCGCGTTCCAGGCCGTCGGCCACGATCCGCTCGTGGTCGAACGCCAGCCGCCGGCTGGGCAGCGCCGCGAGCGGCAGCCACTCGGCCTCTCCCGCGTCGGTGCCGGCGGACGGCTCGGGCAGGTCGGGCGCGAAGGCCAGGTAGGCGACGGAGACCACGCGCATGCGGGGGTCGCGGCCGGGCGTGCCGTAGGTGGCGAGCTGCTCGAGGTGGACTCGGCGCAGGTCGTCGCCGCCGAGGCCGGTCTCCTCGGCGAGCTCGCGCCCCGCCGCGGCGTCGAGGTCCTCGACGGGCCGCACGAACCCGCCCGGCAGCGCCCAGAAGTCCGCGTACGGCGGCTCGGCGCGCCGGACGAGCAGCAGGTGAAGGGCGCCTTCGCGGATCGTCAGGGCCACCACGTCGACGGTGACCGCGACCGGCGGGTAGGCCCGCGGATCGTATGCCGCTAGGTACCGCTCCTCCGTCACGACCGGGGTTCCTCTCAGGTTGAGAACTACTCAGATTGAGAGTAACCCCGGTCGTGACTTCCCCGCAAGGGGTGTGTCAGGCGATCCGTCGCCCGAGGCCGCCGTCGACGTGTAGCTTGACCGCCGTGGTGAAGGTGGCGTCGAAGGCGAGGAACAGCGCCGCCGCCGCGGCCTCCACCGTGGTTCCGTGCCGCTTCATCGGTGTCTGCTGGTCGCCCAGCGCCGAGAAGTTCGCCTTCCACTCGTCCGGCGCGTCGACGCCCATGGAGGGCGTGTCGATGAAGCCGGGACTGATGGCGTTGACCCGGATGCCGCGCGGCAGCAACTCCGCGGCGAAGCCCTGGGCGAACGACCAGACGGCCGCCTTCGCCGCGGCGTAGGCGAGCATGCCGGGAATGCCACCGTCGTCGGCCACCGAGGACGTGAACACGATCGCTCCCCCATCCCGGACGAGCGGGGCCAGGCGCTGCACCGTGAAGAACGCGCCCTTGGTGTTGACGGCGAAATGCCGGTCCGTAACTGGCCTCGGTGATCTGGTCGTACGGTTCGAGCTTGGAGTAGCCCTGGTTGACGAACAGGGCGTCGACGGCGCCGAGTTCGGCCTCGACCTGCCGGCCCAGGGCATCGACATCGGCCATGCTCGTCACGTCCGAGCGGACGACCCGGGCCTGATCGCCCAGCTCACCGCGGGCCGTCTCGACGTTCTTCTCGTTCCGGCCCGTCAGCAGCACCTCCGCGCCTCCGGCGTGCAGCGCGTCGACCATGGCGCGCCCCATACCGTGCGTGCCGCCGATAACGACCGCCGTCTTGTTCGCGTACCTGGTCACGGTTTCCTGATCCCTTCGAAGATCCGGACGAAGCTGTCGGCGCCGTGGCCAGCGGAGACCTGCCCGTCGATGAGTGCCTTGATGGGCGCCATCACGTCGACGCCCACGCCCTGATCCCGGCTGGCCCGCACGATCATGTCGAGTGCGGACTTGTTGAAGTCGAGGCTCTGCGTGTCCGTGCGGTAGTTGCCCTTGTCGATGACGCCGGCGTGGTACGGCAGCGCGCCGGTCATCGCGGTGATCCAGGGAGCGGCCATCTCCGCGAACTCGGCGGCGCTGCCCCCTTCCGAGCCGACCATCGCCGCGCCGTGGAAGAAGCCGGTGAACATCGCGTACATCGCCGACAGCAGCGCCAGGTCGTACAGCGACGCCAGCCCGGCGTCCGCGCCGAAGAAGCGGCTGTCGCCCAGCAGGTCCAGGACCGGCCGGTACGCCTCGAAGGCGGCCGGAGATCCGCTGTAGAGGATCAGCGACCCGGGTTGGCCGATCATCTGCGGGACGGCCATCATCCCGCCGTCGAGGTAGGTGATATTGCGATCCGCGGCCCACGTGGCAAGGTCGCGAGCCTGCGCGGGCGAGGTGGTGGTGAGGTTCACGACGGTACGGCCGGACAGCGGGCCAGCGACGGGGTCGAGCACATCGTGGACGGATGCCTGGTCGAGCAGGCACACGATCACGACGTCGCTGGCCGAGACCGCCTCGGCGACCGTGCCGGCGCGTGACGCGCCCCGTGCGACGAGGTCGTCGGCTTTGCCGGGCGACCGGTTCCATAGGGTCGTGGCGTGGCCGGCGGTGATCAGCGTACCGGCGATGGCTGTCCCCATCGCGCCGAGTCCGAGGACCGTGACGGAGGTTGGGTCGTTCTGTGACATGCCTCCACCCTGCGGCGCCCGCCTTCTGGTCCGCTTCTGGTCCGCTTCCGGTCGGCTACCGTTGCCCGGGTGCGTTTCGGGGTGCTCGGTCCGGTGCAGGTCTGGGCCGACGATGGGCGCCCGGTCGCGGTGCCCGAGGCGAAGGTCCGCGCGTTGCTGGCGGACCTGCTGGCGCACCGCGGGCAGCCGCTGTCGACCGACCGGCTGATCGACGACCTGTGGGGCGACGACCTGCCGGTCAACCCGTCCGGCGCCTTGCACTCGAAGGTCTCCCTGCTGCGACGGGCGCTGGACGACGGCGAGCCCGGCGGCCGCGACCTGGTGCGGCACCGGGCGCCCGGGTACGAGCTGCGGGTCGCTGACGACGCCGTCGACGCGGACCGGTTCCGGACGTTGGCGACGCGGGCCCGGGCGACCGCCGACCCGCGGGCGAGGGCCGCCCTGCTCTCGGACGCGCTGAGGCTGTGGCGCGGGCCGGCGTTCGCCGACGTCGCGGACCACCGCTTCGCGCAGGCGGCACGCCGCCGCCTCGCCGAGGAGCGGCTGGTGGCCCAGGAGGAGCTGGCCGAGGCGCGACTGTCGCTCGGCGAGCACGCCGCACTCGCCGCCGAGCTGGCCGAGTTACTCGACCAGCATCCGCTGCGGGAACGGCTGCGCGCCGCGCACGTCCGGGCGCTGTACCTGGCCGGGCGGCAGGACGAGGCGCTGGATAGTTACCACGCGCTGCGAGTCCAGCTGGTCGACGAGCTCGGCCTCGACCCCGGCCCGGAGCTGGTAGCCCTCCACGACGCGATCCTCAAGCAGGACCCCGCGCTGGGATCGGCCCCGAGGTTGTCGCGCGGAAACCTGCCGGCTCCCGTCACCGACCTGATCGGCCGGGCGGAAGCGGTCACGCGAGCGCGCTCGCTGCTGGACGCCGGCCGGCTGGTGACGCTCACCGGACCCGGCGGCGTGGGCAAGACCCGGGTGGCTGTGGAGACCGCTGGACAGCTCGCCGAGGCGTACCCGGACGGGGTGTGGCTCGTCGAGCTCGCCGGTCACACCGGCGCCGGCGTGGCGGACGCGGTAGCCGCCGTCCTCGACGTGCACGACGCACCCGGCGAGCCGGCTGCGCCGATCGAGCGGCTCACCGCCGCCTTGTCGAACCGCCGGCTGCTGCTGGTGCTGGACAACTGCGAGCATGTGATCGAGCCGGTCGCGCGGCTGGCGTCGCACTTGCTCACCGCCGCGCCCGGGCTCCGAACCCTCGCGACGAGCCGGGAGCCGCGCCCGTTCGCCGCCGAGGTCCTGTCCGCCGTACCGCCGCTCGCCCGGCCGGCTGCCGGGGAGGCGGTCGAGCGGTCCAGCGCGGTGCGGCTGTTCGTGGCCCGCGCGGCGGCCGCGGCACCCGGTTTCGCCCTGACCGCGTCCAACGCCGAGGCGGTGGCGACGATCTGCCAGCGGTTGGACGGCGTCCCGCTCGCCTTGGAGCTGGCCGCCGCCCGCCTGCGAGTCCTCGGCGTTGCCGAGCTCGCGGCACGGCTCGACGACCGGTTTCCGCTGCTCGCGGCCGGCCGCCGGGACGCGCCCGCACGGCAGCGGACACTCCGCGCGATGCTGGACTGGAGCTGGGAGCTGCTGACCGAGGCCGAGCGTGCCGTGCTGCGCCGGCTGGCCGTACACGCGGACAGCTGCGGTCTGGACGCGGCCGAGGCCGTCTGCGCCGGAGACGGGGTGGGCCCCGGCGAGGTGCTCGACCTGCTCGGCCGGCTCGTGGACCGGTCGCTGGTGGTCGTGCTCGACGGCCCCCGGTACCGCCTTCTGGAGACCATCGCCGCCTACTGCGTCGACCGGTTGCGGGAGGCCGGAGAGCTCGATGCCGTCCGCGAACGGCATCGCCGCTTCTACACCGGACTCGCCGAACGGGCCGCGCCGCGCCTGTACGGGTACGAACAGTGTGGCTGGCTGGACCGGCTCGACCTGGAGACACCCAACCTGCGTGCCGCAGTCGGCGACGCGGTGGCAAGGGGCGACCGCGCCGGGGCGCTGCGGCTCGTCGACGGACTGTCGTGGTACTGGTTCCTGCGCGGTCGCCTGAGCGAGGGGTACCGGTCGGCCGGCGCCGCACTCGCGGCGGTGGGCGACGCGCACGCGGCCGCGCTGGCACGCGCGACGGCGTGGCGGGCCGCCTTCGCGGTGCTGATCGGTGACGGCACCGACCTGATCGCGCGGAGCGACCGGGCGCTGGCCGCTTACGGGGACGTCGACGACCCGGCTGGGCACGCCCGTGCCCAGTGGTTCCTCAGCTACGTGCTGATCGGCACCGGTGACCTCGACGCCGGTGCGCGGCGGGTGGAGGACGCGCTGTCCGCCTTCGAGGCCCTCGGTGATCGGTGGGGAATGGCCGCCGCCCTGAGCACCAGAGCGACTCAGGCCCGGCCGCGGGGCGACCTGTCCGCAGCTCGGCGAGACGCGGAGCGCAGCGCCGCCCTCTTCCGCGAGCTGGGCGACCGTTGGGGCCTGCTGAAGGCCACCAGCGTGCTGAGCGCGCTGGCCGAGGTCGCCGGCGACTACCCGGACGCGACCCGGTTGCGCCGGGACGGGCTGCGGATGGCCGAGGAGCTCGGGCTGTGGATCGAGGTCTCGTACGAGCTGTCCGGGCTGGGCAGGATCGCGCTGTTGACCGGCGACCACGCGCGGGCCGACGCGTTGCACGGGCGCGCGATGCGGCTGGCCGCACGGCATTCGCACAAGCGCGGCGAGCAGTTCGCCGAGGTGGGGCTGGGACTCTCCGCGCGCAGGCAGGGGCGCCTCGACGACGCCGAAGCGCACCTGCGCAGGTGGCTGGACTGGTGCCGCCGGATCGACGGGGACATGGGCGCGGCGCTGATCCTCGCCGAGCTCGGCTTCGTCGCCGAGCAGCGCGGCGACGCCGAGGGCGCCCTGGCCGTGCACCTGGAGGGGTACGCCGCCGCTCGCACGACGGGCGACCCGCGGGCGGTCGCCCTCGCCCGGGAGGGGCTGGCCGGCGCGCACGCTCTGGCCGGCCGGTACGAGCAGGCGGCGGGCCTGCTGGAGACGGCGACCGCCCTCCGGGAGTCGGCGGGCGCGCCGCTTCCCGCCGCGGAGCGCGGCGACGTCGACCGGATCGAGGCCATCCTGCGTCGCGCTCGTGCTCAGTCGTAGTGCTCGGAGCGAGTTCAGCGCTGGTGCGGCACGGTGGCGCGGAAGTGGTCGAGGAACGGCCCGAGCGGCGGGATCTGCCCTGCCGGCCCGGCCCGCACCACCACGGCCGGTGCCGGGATGCGGTCGGCGAGCGCGGCCAGGTCGCCGCCGTCCGGTACGCAGGTGATCAGCAGGACGCCGTGAACGGTGGTGGGGAACCGCTCCAGGAACGCCTCGGTGAACGCCGGGCTGAGCGTGCCGTTCTCGGTCGGCGCGAACATCGCGAAGACGCCGACTCGCACGTCGCCCGGGAGCACGACCTCCAGCAGCGGGTCGCCGGTGCCCGGGCTGTCTCCCGGAACCACCTTCTCGCCGGTCAGCATCGCCGCGTCCCGGACGCGGGCTTCGAGCAGAAGCACGTCGATCAGGGTCACCAGCGGCTCGCCGTACTTTTTGGAACTCGCGTCCTCGATCGTCGACAGCACCAGCCTGGCCTCGTCGTTGGGCAGGCGGGCGGCGAAGTCGCGGACCGCGCGGTGCAGCCGCACCGACATCTGGAACTCGACGTCCATGACCTTCGCGCTGACCAGGGGCATCCCGTTGACCCCGTACAGCAGGAAGACTCCCCCGATGAGCAGCAGGGCCACGCTTCCGGCCTGGTTGCCGGTGAGGAACACGGCGAGCACGCCGAGGGCGAGCAGCACGACGCCGCCCGCCGACATGATGAGGCGTTCCCGTGTGGACAGTGGGAACGCGCCGTCGCTCAAGCCCTGGGACTCCTCAGACATGCGCATAAAGTTAGCTGACGCCCCAGTGGACGGTTGTCGTCAGTCCGCGTCGTACCGCCTGTACAGCGCCGCCCGGGAGCCGTCGGGGTCGAGTCGGCTCAGGATGGCGTCGGTGATGTCCCTGAGCTGGGTGACCTGCTCGGGGGTGAGGGCGTCGAGGACGTGCTGCCGCACCGTCTCCACGTGACCGGGCGCGCTTTCGCGCACCTTCTCCCAGCCCGCCTCGGTGAGCCGCGCGTTGGTGGCTCGCCGGTCGTCGGCGCAGGGGAACCGCTCCACCAGGCCGCGGGTCTCCAGCCGCTGCACCACGTGCGACAGGCGGGCGAGCGTGGCTCCGGTGCGCTGTGCCACGGCCGTCATCCGCAGCGTGCGCTCGGGTGATTCCGACAGCATGGCGAGCACGTAGTAGTCGAAGTGGGTCAGCTGCGCGTCGCGCCGCAGTTGGCTGTCGAGGACGCCGGGCAGCAGCTCCATCACCGTCACGAGCCGCACCCACGCCCCGAGTTGCTGCCGGTCGAGCCACCGCGTGTCCATGCTCACATCATACCGGAAAAGGTTGTAGGTACAACTTCCGGCGCGTAGAACTGGTTGTAGATACAACCAACTAGGAGGACACCATGGCACACGTGAGCATCATCGGCACCGGCAACATGGGCCAGGCCATCGCCGGCCTGGTCACCAAGGGCGGCAACACCGTCGAGGTGTTCGGCAGCTCCGACAACGACAAGCGCGTCACCGGCGACATCGTCGTCCTGGCCGTCCCCTACCCGGCCGTCTCCGACGTGCTCGCCCAGCGCGGCGAGCAGCTCGCCGGCAAGATCGTCGTCGACATCACCAACCCGCTGAACTTCGAGACGTTCGACGCTCTGGTCGTCCCGGCCGACGGCTCCGCCACGGCCGGCATCGCCGCCGCGCTGCCCTCGTCGCGGGTGGTCAAGGCGTTCAACACCAACTTCGCCGGCACCCTGGTCGCCGGCACCGTCGACGGACAGCCGACCACCGTGCTCGTGGCCGGTGACGACCCCGACGCCAAGGCACTGCTGACCGGGGTGGTCGGCGCGGCTGGCCTGCGCGCCGTCGACGCGGGCAGCCTCGCCCGTGCGCGCGAGCTGGAGGCGATCGGCTTCCTACAGATCACGCTGGCCGCCGCCGAGAAGGTCTCCTGGACCGGCGGGTTCGCGGTCGCCCCCTGACGGGCGTCACAGCAGGGACGGTCCGCGCTCGGGCAACTCGACGTCGTCAGTCTCGTGAGGACACATGCAGACGCCCTGCTCGGCGACCAGCCGGGCACGGGCCGGGGTGTACTCGTTCTTGTCCAAAGCGGGCAGCGGGCGTCCGCATTGATCACACAGTCGAATACCGCTGGCCGCGCCGACGCGGATGGCCGTCATCGGATCTCCTTTTAGGAAGCCGCACCCGGGCGGCACCCGAACGCGTAAGCCTCCACGATCCCCTCCGCACACGACCCGCGCCACCCCGTCCACGAGTGGTGAGCGAACTCACCGGGAGTAGGTTCACTCCTATGACAACGGTCGAGCGGCCTCGAAGGCGCGGTTGGGGGCTGGCTACCAGCTCTGGGGCGCGTGCCCGTTGCCGTAGCCGCCGCCGCCCTGCGGGGGCATCTGTGGCGGCGCGGGCCGGGCCGGGGGCGGCTGCGCGCACGTCGCCGCATGCTGCACCTGCCACTGGTGCAGGGCATTCTTGACCCGCACCGCGTCGGTCATGGCCGCGTCGAGCTGGGGGTGCAGCCGGGCCCTCCCGTCGGCCACCGGCCCAGGGAAGGCGGAGACCTGGCCAGGGCCAAGGCCGCGGGGGCGGCGCGACGCCGCCGCGAACGACGCGTCACGCACGTCCTGCGGGCGCAGCCGACCGGCTCGTCCGCCCGGGCCAGTAGACACCGAGCTTCACCTCCCCAGAGCAGCCGAGGCGGGGCGGCCACCGGCAGGTCCACTGTAGTCGACCGCAACAGGTTGGCGCTGCAACGCAACAACGCAGACCTGCTGAATCCCGGCGGCAGAATCAGGGTTCAATGAGGACTTTCGGGGCTTCCCGGTCGGCCCCATCCCGTAGCCGTATGAGGGGTGCACGGCCTCGGCGTGTCAGTGCGACCCCGACGAGCACGACCACCATCCCGGCGGCGATCCGGAGGTTGAGGCTTTCGCCGAGCGCGATGGCGCCCAGCGCCACCGAGACCACCGGTAGCAGGTAGCCGACGGTCGCGGCGTTGGTGGCGCCCTCGGCCGCGATGATCCGGTATGTGAGGTGGAAGGTGGCTCCGGTGGCCACGACGCCGAGGATCACGACGACGATCAGCGTCTGAGGGCTGAGCCCGATCGGGGTGAGGCCGCCCGCCGGCAGGGTCAGCGCGGTCAGGCCGGTCGCCGCGATGAGCTGCGCGGCGGACAGCGAGATCGTGGGGATGCCCTTGCCGACCAGGTGGCGGCCCATGTACGCGAAGCCGGCGGCGTAGCTCGCCGCCGCGACGACGATAGCCAGCGCGCCCCAGCCCACCGGTCCGGTCGTCCGCCACGGCGCGAAGATCAGCACCACCCCGGCGAAGCCGAGCAGGAGACCGGCCAGCCGGACCGGCCGCGGTCCGCGTTCGGAGCCGATGGCGACGCCGATCAGCACGGACCACAGCGGGGTGGTGGCATTCAGCACGCCGGCCACCCCGGAGTCGATGGTCTGCTGGCCGATGCTGAACATGGCGAACGGCAGGGCGTTGCAGAAGAACGCGGCCACGACGACGTGCCCCCAGGTGGCCAGGTCTCGGGGCAGGCGTCGACCGGAGCCGAGGCACGCGACCAGCAGGGCGGCCGCTCCGAGCACGCACCGGCTGAAGGTGACCTGGACCGGGGTCAGCGCGTCGAGGGCCAGCTCGATCCAGAGGAACGTCGATCCCCACAGCAGGGCCAGCGCGCCCACCTGCGCCCACGTCCGAAGCTTGTTCACGCCTCACACAGTGCCGGAGCAAAGCTTGAAGAAAAAGCGAAAGATTCTGTACCAGAGTTAAGCTCTGCTACATGCTCGATGTGAGACGGATGCAGGTGCTCCGCGCGGTGGTCACCAGCGGGTCGGTGACCGCGGCGGCGGCCCACCTCGGCTTCACCCCCTCCGCCGTCAGCCAGCAGGTCGCGGCGCTGGAGAAGGAGGCCGGGATCGCGCTGCTCCAGCGCGTCGGCCGCGGCGTACGGCCAACGGCGGCGGGCCGGCTGCTCGTCGGGCACGCGGCGATCATCAGCCAGCACGTCGCCGAGACCGAGGCCGCCCTCGCAGACCTGCGCGCTGGGCGTACCGGCCGGCTGACCGTCCACTACTTCGCCTCGGTCGGCCCGGCGGTGCTGGCCCCAGCCATCGCCCGGCTCCGGAGCGAGCACCCGGGCGTGACGGTCGATCCCAAGCTGACCGACCCGCGGGATGCCCTGCAGGACGTCGAGCAGGGCAACGGCGACGTCGCCCTGCTGGTCCGCCACCCGGATGCCGGGGACCGCCCCGGAATCCGCCTGGTACGCCTGCTCGACGACCCGTACCGGGCGGTGCTGCCGGTCGGGCATCCGCTCGCCGCGCGGCAGGTGGTGGACCTGGCCGATCTCGCCGGTGAGCCGTGGGTCGGCGGCGAGCCACCCGGCCCTTGCCTGGAGCCGATCCTCGACGCCTGCGCCGCGGCGGGCTTCACGCCGAACTTCGTGGCGAAATCGGAGGACTACGCCACGGCTCAGGGGTTCGTGGCGGCCGGCCTCGGGGTCACCCTCATCCCCCGGCTCGGACTGGGCGCCGGCGATCCGGGCGTCACCATCCGCCCGATCCGCCGCCCGGAGCCGGTCCGGACGATCTACGCCGCGGTCCGGGAGATCTCGCTGGCGCAGCCCGCACTGCGCACGCTGATCGATGCCCTCGCGGACGCCGCACGGACCCGGACCTAGGGGCGCCACAGGCCCGCGGGCGGGGCCGGGCCGGGTCCCTTGCTGCGCGTCCTTGGTGAACTCGATCGGGTTAGTGGATGAGCGTCGGCGTCGCCGCGGCGGCGCCGTCGGGGCTCGCGTCGTCGAGCAGGTGCGAGACCTCGCGCTTGCGGGGCAGGAACGCGATCGGGATGAACGTCGCGAGCACCAGCGCGAAGCCGACCCAGAACGTGGTGGCGAACGAGTCGGCCACGAACGACAGGCCCCGCTGGAGGACGTCCGGCGGCAGCGGGATCTGCGCACCGTGCTGGTTGGCGATCGCCGCGCCCGCCTCGGTGACCGGCTCCCCGGTGTTCGGGTCGGTCAGCCCCGGGATGACGGCCGAGCCGTTGAGCTGGCTGGTGAGGATCACCGACATGGTCGCGGCACCGACGGAGCCGCCGATCTGCTGGAGGATGTTGACCAACGTGGAACCGCGCGCCACGTCGTGGCTCGCCAGCGTGCGCAGCGCCGACGTCATGATCGGCATCATCGTGCCGCCCATGCCGAGACCCATCACGAACAGCGAGCCGCACAGCAGCAGGTACGAGGTGTCGGTGCCGACCTGGGTGAAGCCGAAGAACCCGACGGCGATCAGCCCCATCGCGAACGGCACGGTGCGGCCGACCGGGATCTTGTCGGCCAGCATGCCGGCGATCGGCATCGTCAGCATCGCGCCGATGCCCTGCGGCGCCATCAGCAGGCCTGCGTTCAGGGTCGACTCGCCGCGTACCTGCAAGAAGTAGCTCGGGAACAGCAGGCCGGCGCCCATGAAGGCGATGATGAACACGAACAGCGACAGCGACGCGATCGTCAGGTTGCGGTTGCGGAACAGCCGCAGGTCGAGCAGCGGATGCCGGGGCTTGAACGAGTACACGACGAACCCGATCACCAGCAGACCGCCGGTCAGCATGGGCGCCCACACCTTCGTGGCGGTGATCGTGCCGGTCTCCGGCAGGGTCGACACGCCGTAGAGGAACAGCGCGAGACCCGGCGACAGCATCAGCATGCCGACGAAGTCGAACGACTCGGACGGCTCGGCGGCGTCCTTTGGCAGCGCGAAGTAGGCGTACACCAGGGCGATCGCGCCGACCGGCACGTTGATCAGGAAGATCCAGTGCCAGCTCGCCGTGTCGATCAGCCAGCCGCCGAGGATCGGGCCACCGATCGGGCCCAGCAGCATCGGGATGCCGAGGACGGCCATCAGCCGGCCGATCCGGTCGGGACCGGCCGCGCGGGTCATGATCGTCATACCGAGCGGCATGAGCATGCCGCCGCCCAGGCCCTGAAGCACCCGGTACGCGATGAGCTCGCCGATCGAGTCGGCGGTGGCGCAGAGGGCGGAGCCGAGCGTGAACAGCAGCACGGCCAGCATGTACAGCCGCTTGGTGCCGAACCGGTCAGCCGCCCAGCCGCTGAGCGGGATCACCGTGGCCAGTGCCAGGGTGTAGCCCGTCATGGTCCAGGCGACCTCGGCGTACGTGGCGTCGAACTCGGTCTGGAAGGTCGGCAGCGCGACGCTGACGACCGTGATGTCGAGGATCGACATGATGGCGCCCAGGACCACCACACCGGCGACCTTGAGGACGGCAGCGTCGAGCTTGTCGGGTGGTGCTGCGGCTTGGTTGGTCACACAAATCTCCAGGTCCAGATGGCCGGCGTGCGATGGCGACGCGGCGCGAGTCACGCTACATAGCTGTGCGAACCCAGGCGAAGGAATTTGTCAGCAGATGACACGCCCCGTGCAACCGATGGTCACACCGTCTCTCACCGTTGGGGGCCCCGACCCATGAAGACGTGTGCTACGTCACGCGTGAGGCCACGCTATCCGCCTTTTTCGGGCGCGGCTATGATCTTGGCGTGTCCCGACAACCGCTCGTCATCGCCGTCGCCCAGCCACACACCGTCGGATACGACGTCGACGCGAACGCGGCCGCGCACGCCGACGCCGTCCGGGCCGCGCGGGCGCGCGTGGTGGTCTTCCCAGAGCTGTCGCTGACCGGGTACGAGCTGGACGCGCCGGCGATCACCGCCGGCGACCCGCGGCTGGCGCCGATCGTCGAGGCGTGCGCCGGGACAGGAGCGACCGCGCTGGTGGGCGCCCCGGTTCGGGGCGACGCGGGTCGCGAGCACATCACGCTGCTGGCCGTCGACGCGGCCGGCGCGCGGGTCGCCTACGACAAGGTGCACATCCACGACTCCGAGGAGCGGTTCAGCCCCGGCGGCGGACCGGTCGTGCTCGACGTCGACGGGTGGCGGCTGGGCCTCGCGATCTGCCGCGACACCGCCTTCCCCGAGCACGACGCGGCCACCGCCGCGCTGGGCATGGACGTCTACGTCGCCGCCGTTCTCGACCACGCCGGCCAGGCCCACACGGCCGAACGGGCCCAGCGCGTCATCGCCGCACACAAGGTCTGGGTCGCGGTGGCCAGCTACGCCGGCTCCACCGGTGGCGGCTTCGATCGGGCGGCGGGCGGCTCCGCGGTGTGGGCACCCGACGGCGAGGTGCTGGCGCAGGCCGGACCGGAACCCGGTGAGGTCGTGCGGGCCACACTGCACTCGTCTACACCGGCGAGCGTACCGGCGGTGTAGTCGTGCTTCGCAACGTCAATCGCCGGACGCTTCTCGGAATGGCGGCACTGGCACCGCTGGCGGGATGCGCGGGCGGCACCGGCACGCCGCCGCCAGCACCAGCGGCCACCTCCCCCACTGCCCCCATCGCCACCCCGGAGGCCCGGCACGAGCGCCTCACCGCGCTGGAGCGGAAGTACGGCGCGCGGCTCGGGGTGTACGCCCTCGCCACCGGTACGGGCGCGAGCATCGCCCACCGGGCGGACGAGCGGTTCGCGTTCTGCTCCACGTTCAAAGCCGTGGCAGCGGCCGCGGTGCTGTACCGCAACCCACTGTCGCATCTGGACACCCTGGTGAGGTACGGCGAAAAGGACCTCATGAAGAGCTCCGCCATCACACGGCGGCACCTGGCCACGGGCATGACGATCCGCCAGCTGTGCGACGCCGCGGTCCGCTACAGCGACGGCACGGCCGGCAACCTGCTGCTGCGCGACCTCGGCGGACCAGCCGAGCTGACGGCGTTCGTGCGGGGCCTCGGCGACACGGTCACGCGGATGGACCGGTGGGAGCCGGAGATCACGACCGCCGTTCCCGGAGACGCGCGCGACACGACCTCTCCACGGGCGTTGGGCGACACGTACCGCACGTTCGTCCTCGAAGGCATCCTGCCGTCCGACAAGCGCGCGTTCCTGCGCGACCTGCTGGAACGCAGCGTCACCGGCGCCCAGCGCATCCGGGCCGGCGTGCCGCGAGACTGGACGGTGGCCGACAAGACCGGCACGGGCGACTACGGCACCGTCAACGACATCGCGATCGCGTGGCCGCCCGGCACTGAGCCGCTGCTCATCTCGATCCTGTCCAGCAAGTCCACCAAGGACGCCAAGTACGACCAGCCCCTGGTCGCCGAGGCCGCCGCCTACGTCGCGGAGACCCTCACCTGACGGCGGCCGAACGCGGCGTCCGATCTCCGCCAGACGATCGCGCCATCGCGAACGAGGCTTGGCGCATGAGCAACGCACTTGATGGCAAGGTGGCCTTCGTAACCGGTGGTGGACGCGGGATCGGTGCCGCGGTGGCCCTGCGCCTGGCCCAGGACGGCGCCGACGTGGCGCTGACGTTCCAGCAAAACCGCCAGCGCGCCGATGATGTCGTAGACCGGATCACCGCGTCGGGACGGCGAGCGATCGCGGTACAGGCGGACAGCGCCGACCCGGCGGCGGTGGCCGGCGCGATCGACCGGGCCGCCGCCGAGCTTGGCCGGCTCGACATCCTGGTCAACAACGCCGGCGCGTTCGACCTCGGAGCGCTGGAGCAGTTGGGCCCGGAGCAGTTCGAACGGACCGTCGCGGTCAACATCCGCGCGCCGTTCGTCGCCGCCCAGGCGGCGGTGCGCCACATGCCGGCGGGCGGGCGGATCGTCAACATCGGCAGCAACGTGGCCGAGCGGGCGGTGTTTCCAGGCTTCTCCCTGTACGCGATGAGCAAGACGGCGCTGATCGGCCTGACCAAGGCCCTCGGGCGGGAACTGGGCCCCAGGGCGATCACCGTGAACCTCGTCAACCCCGGTCCCACGGACACCGAACTGAACCCCGCCGACGGCCCCAACGCCGCCACGATCAACGGGTTCACCGCACTCGGCCACTTCGCGACCCCGGCCGACGTGGCCGCCTCGGTAGCATTCCTCGCCAGCCCCGACGGGCGCTACATCACCGGCGCCACCGTCAACGTAGACGGCGGCTTCACGATCTGACCCCACCCACCCCGCTCCCGCACGCGCCAGCCCGCGCCCGCGAGCCTCCGCTCCCGCGAAAGCACGCGACTGGCCCTGCGGGCCACCCCCGGCCCGCCGATCAAGGGCGAACGCACGCGATTGGATCGCCAAACCGCGTGCGTTCGCCCTTGATCCATGCAAATCTCCATGATCGACGGCCGCCGAGCTCGGCGATCTGGCGCCGCGTCAAGCTCGACCACCGCGACGGCCAGGCGCCGCCAGGCGCCGCCGCCAGCCGCGGATCGTGGGCGCGGCGGGCCGCCCGGACGGGGCGTGCCGGCGCTGTCGCTCGCACTTGTGGTGTAGTGGACGGGTGGATGACACCGATCCGCACATTCACGTCGATGTGAAGCTGCGAAGCACCGTGGTGGCCCGCGACATCCTGGCGGCCGCCTTCGGCCTCGCCGGCGACGTTCCGGCCACCGTCACCACCGGGTGCGGCGTGCGGGTGCCGTTGGCGATGACGTCCGCCTCGCCGGAGCGGGTCACCTGCCTGCCCTGCCGCGAGTACGCCCACGGGCAGCACGTGCTCATGGCAGATCAGTTTGACGAGTTCGCCCGGCTGCCCGGTCTCGCCGTGACGTATGACGAGGCGGCGCGCGCGGCGGCATGGCACCGCGACGTGGCGCGCCGGTTCGCCGGGCTCGACGGCTAGACGTCTGTCCACAATGCTGGCTACGGCCATGGGCACGGGCCCGGGATCGGTCGTGTGCCGCGGAGGACGAGGCCGCGGGAGCTGCGAAGCGGGTTGACGGCGATCCGGGACACGCACCGGAAAGCCGGATTTCATCTCCGGTTCAGCACCCTTTCGTGCCTTCACGGAGTCCTCTATCGGAACATCTTTGCCGGGCGGTACCGCCCGGTGGCCGGGAAACCGACCCGGGGAGTCCGAGCAGTGAAGTTGTCGATCCTGATGCCGGTCTACAACGAGGAAGAACGCGGCGCGGGGGCCCTGGAGCTG
>NZ_JAIBNX010000481.1 GCF_026130045.1 Micromonospora sp. CPCC 205371 | reverse complement strand
CCCGCCCCGCGCCCGCCCCGCGCCCGCCCCGCGCCTGGCGCGCGCCAGGCGCGTGCGCCGGCGCGCCTTCTCCGCCGATCAAGGGCGAATGCACGTGGTTCGATCTCTTTTCCACGTGCGTTTGCCCTTGATCCATGCACATGGCCTTGATCGCCGGCGCGAGAGGCACGGCAGGCCTGCGTGCGTGCACGACGGCGCCTGGCAAGGGGTGCGACAGCTCGGTGGGTAGTAGTGGGATCTTGTGCCCGGATGTTTCCGGACATAGCCGGGCCGCAAGATCCCCGCGCAGCCGACCACGCCATCGCAGGCCTGCTACGCGGCCAGATCTTGGCGGGGATGCCGCGGACGAATGCCGCATCTTCGCCGAAAATGCGGCAACGGACGCTCAATGCCCGCGCAGCGCGCCCGACCCTGCACCGCCGCCGCGACGGCGGCCGGGGGCGGCGGGCGGGCCCCCGCCGCTCACAGGCAAACGCCAGCGTGAGGGGCAAGCGCCCCCCGGCACG
>NZ_JAIBNX010000480.1 GCF_026130045.1 Micromonospora sp. CPCC 205371 | reverse complement strand
AGGAAGCCGATGGAGAAGAGCATCGGCGTCTCGAACGTGATCTGGCCGCGCCACATCGTGCCGATCCAGTTGAAGAACTTCATGCCGGTCGGCACGGCGATGAGGAAGCTCAGGAAGCTGAAGAACGGCAGCAGCACCTGGCCGGTGGCGAACATGTGGTGCGCCCACACGCTCATCGACAGCAGGGTGATGCCGATGGTGGCGAAGACGAGCCCCTTGTACCCGAAGATCGGCTTGCGGCTGAAGACCGGGATGACCTCGCTGATGATGCCGAAGAACGGCAGCGCGACGATGTAGACCTCGGGGTGGCCGAAGAACCAGAAGAGGTGCTGCCAGAGCAGCGGGCCGCCGGTGGCCGGGTCGTAGACGTGAGCGCCGAGAATCCGGTCGGCGCCCAGCGCCAGCAGGGTCGCGGCCAGCATGGGGAACACGAGGATCACCAGCAGGCCGGTGGCCAGGATGTTCCAGGTGAAGATCGGCATCCGGAACATGGTCATGCCCGGCGCGCGCAGCGTCAGGATCGT
>NZ_JAIBNX010000048.1:20593-46277 GCF_026130045.1 Micromonospora sp. CPCC 205371 | reverse complement strand
CCGGGCCCGCCGGGCCCGCCGGTGCGGCCGGGCCCGGTGCGGCCGGGCCGCGGCAGGGGCGACGGCGCTGAGACATCGGAGACCACACGCGGGGACAGGGCCGACGGCTGCAAGCGCGCAGACACGGACGCTGACGGACGACCGCGTCGAGGCGCAGCTGGTTTGTGGTCCGCTGTCGCGGACAGTGGTCTAGATGCCGCGCCGCGCCACCCTTCGTCGATCAGTCGTAAACGCGCTCCGCGCTTTTACGCGGCCCGTGGGCGGCCGCGCACATTACTTGCGAGATCAAGGGCGAATACACATGGTGCGATCACTTATCCGTGTGGATTCGCCCTTGGTCCACGCAAGAGTCCTTGATCGGGGTTCGGCTCCGCGCGAACGCCGGCAAGCCGGACCCGGACAAGCCGCGCCACCCGCGACCAGCGTCCCTGTGAACGCGTCTTCCCAGCCCGGCCCTCAGCCGCAGCCCCACGCGGCCCCCAACCCGCCCCCAACGCGGCCCCCAGCGCGACCCTCCAAGCACGGCCCAGCGCGGCCTCCCAACGCGGCCATCCAGCCCGGTTCCTCAACGCGGCCCGAACGCGGCCCCAGCGCGGCGCCCCAACCGCGGCCCACAACGCAGGCTCACCCAGCGCGGCACCCACGGGCGCGACGCCTATGCGCCGCCGTGACCGTGTGAGCGCGCGGCGCTCGCCTGCCGCCGGGAGCTGGTGCGGGCTATTTTCGCGGCGTCGGCGTGTCGTGGCCGGCGTGGCGTCCGCAGGGGCAACGATCATCGCACGCACGTACGAGAATTGATGGGTGCGGGAAGCGTTTGAGCAGCTCAAGGGCATCGCTGGCCAGTGCGCCGGCGCCCCCGTGTGGTCGCTGCCCGACGCTGATCTCGTCGATGCCTTGCACGCGGTGCACAATGCCGAGCAGATGCTCACCGCCATCAAACTCCACCTGATCCGGGAAATCGACGGCCGCAACCTGCCCATCACCCAGCAGGCCACCAGCACCACCGTCTGGCTCCGCGAACGCCTCCACGTCAGCATCCACACCGCACGCCGCATGGTCGACCTAGCCGGTGACTTGGACAAGCGGCCGGTGCTGGACGCGGCGCTGTCCACCGCGGCGGTCACCGTCGAGCAAGCCCACGTCATCGCCAAAACCGTCCACGACCTGGCCACCGAAGCCACGCCGGACGTGGTGGATCTGGCCGAGAAGACCCTGATCGAAGACTTCGCCGACTGGGAGCCGGCCATCCTCCGTAAAGCCGCACAGCGGATCCTGGCCCACGTCGCACCAGAGGTCGCCGAGGACGCCGACCGGCGCGCCGCCGAACGGGACGAGAAACACGCCCAACAAACCCGGGCGTTCACGTTGACCAACAACGGCGACGGCAGATTCCGCCTCACCGGCTGGCTCGACGCCGAAGCCGCCGCCACCATCAACGCCGCCCTCGACCCGCTATGCAAACCCGACCCCGACCGCACACCCACCCAAAGGCGCGCGGACGCCCTGGTTGAGGTGTGCCGGTTGGCGCTACGCACTAAGGAACTGCCGGCCAACGGCGGGGATCGGCCTCAGGTCGTGGTCACCGTGCCGTATGACGTGCTGCGTCAGGAACTGCGGCACGGGCACCTCGACACCGGGGAGCGGTTGAGCGCCGAGCAGGTGCGGCGGCTGGCCTGCGACGCCCACATCATCCCCATGGTGCTCGGCGGCGACGGACAGATCCTGGACGTCGGACAATCCCGCCGCCTGTTCACCGGACCACTACGACGAGCACTGGTCGCACGCGATGGCGGGTGTGCGTTCCCGGGCTGTGATCGGCCGCCACGATGGTGCGACGGACACCACATCAAGGCCTGGAGCGCCGGTGGAGACACCGCCTTACACAACGGTGTACTCCTATGTGGACACCATCATCGGATCATCCACCGAGGCGAGTGGGAGGTGCGGATGGCCGACGACGGCAGGCCCAATTTCATCCCACCGCCCTATGTGGACAGCGAGCGCCGGCCTCGCCGAAATGTTTACGACTTGCGGAGATGAGACGAGGCCCTGTACCTGTCGCATCGCGGCGGCTATCGACTCCTAAGGGTGCGCGGCGCCGCGCCTATGGGAGATTGGGGCGTGCGAGTTGAGCGTTTCACGCTGGTGGTGGATGAGTATGACGCCGCGATCCGGTTCTTTACGGAGGTGCTGGGGTTCGAGCTGGTCGAGGATTCGCCGTCGTTGACGAATGATGGACGGCCGAAACGGTGGGTGGTGGTGCGGCCTCCCGGTGCGGAGACCGGCATCCTGCTCGCGCGTGCCGACGGTGAGCGTCAGGCCGCAGCTGTGGGCAACCAGGTTGCCGGGCGGGTCGGGTTCTTCCTGCACGTGGACGACTTCGAGGCTACGTTCCAGCGGATGGTTGCGGCGGGCGTGGAGTTCGCGAGTGAGCCGCGCACGGAGCCGTACGGGCGGGTGGTGGTGTTTGTGGACGTCGCCGGCAACCGGTGGGACCTTATCGGGCCAGCACCTAGCTAGCTAGCTGTTCTCCGAGGGTGGTACGGAGGTACCGGAGGCGGCGGCCGGTGCGCTGGCCGACGATCAGGCCGGCGTCGCGCAAGGTGGTGAGGTGGTGGGAGGCGGTCGCCGGTGCGAGGTGCAGTGCCTCGGCCACCTCCCCGGTGCTGGACGGCACGGCTAGCAGGGTGAGCACCGCCGCGCGCGTCGGGCCCAGAAGCGCTGCCAGGGCCGCGGGCGGGGCAGGCGAAGGCGAGGACCAGAGTGAGGCGTAACCGCGCGGCGGGTACCAGAGGGCTCGGCCGCTTGGGGTGCCGGTGGTCGCGTACACCATCGGGCCGGCGAACGCGGCGGGCATCAGCGCGAGCGGGCTGCCATCGTGTGCCAGGTCGTGGCTCTTGGCGTACCCGAGTAGCAACGCCGAACCGTCCCAGCTCAGCTTGGGATGGAGTCCCGCGAGCAGCGCTCGCGGCCCGTGTTCGGCGGCGGCGAGCGCGCGGTGTGCGATCTCGCCCTCGGCGGTGGCGCGCAGGCGCGGCCAGATCGGGGCGATGGCGAGCCTGAAGTACCGCCGGATCTGCGCGATCAGTTCGGCCAGCGCGCCCGCCGGGTCGGTCTCGAACCGGGTGATCTCGGGCGGCGCGCGGTGGCCGGTCCAGCCGGCGGCTACCTCGGCGGCGACCCGGTCGAGCGGGGTGCCGGCGATGGTGCGCAGCTCGTCGTCGAGGCTGGGGCGGGCGGTGGCCGGCACGGGGGTGAGGAAGTCGGGCACGTAGCAGGTCGGGCCGCGCAGCAGGGTCAGGAACGTGTCGACGCCGGTGAGGCGGGGGCGCACCCTGTCTCGCCAGGCGGAGGCCATCCAGTGGCGCCGGGGTTGGTGCAGCGCGAAGCCGCTCGCCACGACCTCGACCATCGGCGAGTGCGCGAACCTCAGGCCGGCCAGGTCGGCGGGCGCGAACTCGATCCGGAGCACGCTCCATTCGAGCACAGTCGAACGGTGAGCGACCAGGTGGAGCGGCGCCCTATGGTCCACATCATGGAGTACACCTACCTGGGCCGCACGGGGCTGAGCGTGAGCCGGATCTGTCTCGGCACGATGAACTTCGGCTGGCAGATCGACGAGGCCGCCAGCCATGCCGTGCTGGACAAAGCGGTCGACGCGGGCGTCAACTTCGTCGACACGGCGAACATGTACGGGCGGGTGGACTACGAGGGGACCAGCGAGCAGTACATCGGGACCTGGTCTGGCCCGCGCGACAAGATCGTGCTGGCCACGAAGGTGTACGCGCCGATGAGCGACTGGCCAAACGATCGGGGGCTGTCGGCGCGGCACATCATCGCGGCGTGCGAGGCGTCGCTGCGACGGTTGGGCACCGACTGGATCGACCTGTACCAGATGCACCACGTGCAGCGCGACACGCCGTGGGAGGAGATCTGGCAGGCCATGGAGACGCTCGTCGGACAGGGCAAGATCCGGTACGTCGGCTCGTCGAACTTCGCGGGCTGGCACCTCGCGACCGCGCAGGCCGCCGCCGACAAGCGCCACTTCCTGGGTCTGGTGTCGGAGCAGTGCAAGTACAACCTGCTGACCCGGCACGTCGAGCTGGAGGTATTGCCAGCGGCGATCGGGCTGGGTATCGGGGTGCTGCCGTATTCGCCGCTGCACTTCGGCGCGCTCTCGGGCGCACTGCGCAAGCAGCGGGAGGGCGTCGCCGGCCGGACGGTGCTGCACGCGCCGGATCGGGTCGAGCCGCACCGGGCGGCGCTCGAAGGGTACGAGAAGCTGTGTGCCGAGTTGGGCATCGAGCCGACCGCGGTGGCGCTGGCTTGGCTCCTGTCGCGGCCCGGTGTGACCGCTCCGGTGGTCGGGCCGCGGGCACCCGAGCAGCTCGACCTCGCGTTCGAGGCGGTGGAGACCGAGCTCGGGCCGGAGACGCTCGCGCGGCTCGACGAGCTGTTTCCGCCCATCGGCAAGGGCGGCCCGGCGCCGGAGGCGTGGGCTTGGTAAACCCTCGCCCGCTCGCTAATGCGCGGCGCACCCCACGAGGTGATCGTCGTCGACCTCCACCAGCTGAGGCTCTCCAGCGCAGGCGCCGCCGTCGTGGATCGCGCAACTACCGTCGATCGTGCGAGCGATGTCGGCGCGCGTCCACTTGTGGTGCATCTGCGGCACCGACGACAGCAGGGTCCGCGTGTATGGGTGGCGCGGGTTGCCGAACACCTTGTCGGTGGTGCCCATCTCGACGACCACGCCGCGGCGCAGGATCACCGCCCGGTCGCTGATGTAGTGGCCGAGCGACAGGTCGTGGGTGATGAAGAGAATGCCGAGGCCGCGCTCCTTGAGGTCGGCGAGCAGGTTGAGCACGTCGATGCGGGTCGAGGCGTCGAGCATGCTGATGATCTCGTCGGCCACCAGGAGCTTGATGTCGAGCAGCAGTGCCCGCGCGATCAGCATGCGCTGGAGCTGGCCGCCGCTGAGCTGGTGCGGGTACTTGTCGATGACCTGCCGGGGATCGAGCCGCACCGACTCCAGGGCGGTGTCGATGCGCTTGCGCCACTCGGCGGCGCTCACCTCGGGAAAGAAGGTCGGCCGGATGGTGTGCAGCACCCGGTCGGCCTTGAAGATCGGGTTGTAGGTGCTGAACGGGTCCTGGAAGACGCCCTGCACGTGCTTGTAGTACCCGGCGAGCTTGCGACCCTTGAGCCGCGAGACGTCGGTGCCGTCGAACCGGATGTGGCCGCCGCTCACGGACGCGAGCCGCAGCACCATGCGACCGAGCGTGGTCTTCCCGCTGCCGCTCTCGCCGATCAGCGACACGACCTCGCCGGCCTTGACCGCGAAGGTGGCGTCGCGCACGGCGGTCAGCTCGCGCCCGCCGAAGGCGCCGACCCGGTATCTCTTCGTAACCCGTTCCAGCGACAGCATGCTCATTGGGCCTTCCAGCAGGCGACGTGGTGGTTCTTGTCGACCTCGACGAACGGCGGCTCCTCGACGCAGCGCGCGAACGCCAGCGGGCACCGGTCGCGGAACCGGCAGCCCGCCGGCGGGTTCAGCAGCCCTGGCGGGCTGCCCGGGATACCTGCCAGCTTGCGGTCCGCGTACCGGACGCCGACTTCGGGCAACGAGGAGATCAAGAGCTGCGTGTACGGGTGCCGGGGCGCGTTGACCACCACGTCGGCGGGCGCCTTCTCGGCGAGCTTTCCGGCGTACATGACCATGATGGTGTCGGCGATCTGGTACACGAGCGAGATGTCGTGCGTGACCACGATCATGCTCTTGACGAACTCGCGATCGCGGAACTCCACCAGCGTCTCGGCCACCGCCCGTTGCGTCGACACGTCGAGCGCGGAGGTGACCTCGTCGGCGATGAGCAGGCTCGGATTGAGCAATGTGGACAGTACGAGCACCATCCGCTGCTTCATGCCGCCGGACAGCTCGATCGGATAGTTATTGAGCACTTCCCGCTTGAGCCCGACCAGGTCGAGCCGCCGCTCAAGCTCGGGCTTGATCTCGCTGTACTTGACGCCGCGCGCACCCAGCAGCTCTGAGATCATCTTGCCGATCTTGCGAGTCGGGTTGAGCGCGCTCATCGCGTACTGCGGGATCAGGGAGACCGCCTTGAACCGGTACGCGTTCATCGCGTCCTGGTCGCCGATCGGCAGCGGCTTACCGTCGAGTTCGACGCCGCCCTCGACCAGCCGCATCCGGGTGTCGAGGCGGATCAGGCTCTTGCCCAGCGTGGACTTGCCCGATCCGGACTCCCCCGCCAGCCCCATGATCTCGCCGTCGGCCACGGTGAACGTCGCGCCGTCGAGGGCCTTGACGTCGCCGCGCAGCGTCCGGTAATACACCTTGAGGTTGTCGACCCGCAGGCTCATGCCTCACATCTCCCGCAGCTTGGGGTTGAAGACCTCGTCGAGCCCGACGTTCATGATGTACAGCGCGCCGACGATCGCGGTGATCCCGAGCCCCGGCGGAAGGAACCACCACCACAGGCCCAACTGGAGCGCACTCCAGTGCACGGCGTTGTTCATCATCAGGCCGAGCGACATCACGCCGGTCGGGCCGAGCCCGATGAAGTCGAGGGTGGCCGCGAAGAGCACGGAACCACCGAAGAGCAGGATGAACGTCATGAACAGGTAGGAGCTCATGTTGGGCGCGATCTCGCGCCGGATGATCGCTCCGGAGCCCATGCCGCTCAGCCGGGCCAGGTCGACGAAGTCGCGGGTGCGCAGCGAGAACGTCTGCGCGCGCACCGCGCGCGCCACCCACGGCCACGAGAAGATCCCGATGAAGAGGGCCTGCGACGGGACGCTGGTGATGCCGATGTACGTGTGCAGGATGATCAGTACGGCCAGGGCGGGCAGCACCAGCACGATGTTGGTGAGCATGTTGAGCGCCTCGTCGACCAGGCCGCCGATGTATCCCGCCACGAAGCCGATCGTCATGCCGATCAGCGCGGCCAGCCCGCCACCGAGCAGGCCCACCAGGAACGTGGACCGGATGCCGTGCACGAACTGGAGGAACACGTCCTGCCCGAACGTCGTCGTGCCGAACCAGTACTCGCCGGACGGGCCGCTGCTCTGCGGCCCGACGTATTCGCTGTGGCCGTAGTCGTAGAACAACGGCGCGATCAGGCCGAGCGCGAGGAAGGCCAGGACGACGATCCCCCCGCCGACGACCTTCTTGTTGCGCAGGGCGAAGTGCAGCGCGTCGCGGGTGCGGCGCGCGCCCGGTGCCGCGGCCGCGACCGGGCCGGTGGCCAGTGGCACCGCGGGCGCCGACACCACTTCGCCGCCAGCGGACGGCGCGGTCTCCTCCCCCGCCGCGCGGGCAAGGTCACTCATGCGGCGCCTCCCGTCATGCCGGTCCGGGTACGCGGGTCGACCAGGACGTAGACGATGTCGATCACGAAGTTCGCGATCAGCACTCCGATTACGATGAACAGGAAGGCGCCCTGGAGCAGGAAGAAGTCCTGGTTCTGGATCGCCATGAGGATCAGCCGCCCGAGGCCGGGATAGCCGAACACGATCTCGGTGACCAGGGCGCCGGCCACCAGCACGCCGAGCTGAAGCGCGAGGCCGGTGAGCTGCGGCAGGAGGGCGTTGCGGAACGCGTACCGGCGGATCAGCCGGCGCGGCGCGCCGAGCGCCTCCAGATAGTTGGCGTAGTCCGCCTCCAGCTCGTAGATGATCATATTTCGCATGCCGATGGCCCAGCCGCCGAACGCCACCAGGAACAGCGACAGGAACGGCAGGAACCAGTGCTGGAGCAGGCTGTTGAAGAACACCAACGACCACGACGGCTGCAGGTCGAAGCTGTAGCCGCCGGCGACCGGGAAGATCCCCGCGATGATCGCGAGGCTCCAGGCCAGCACGATCGCGATCCACATGTACGGCGTGGCCGTGAGCGCGTACCCGAGGGGCAGCACGGTGTTGTCGAGCCACCGGCGGCGAGCGGCGAGCGCGCCCACCTTGTTGCCGGCGTACCAGCTCAACAGGATCGATGGGATGAGGAGGGCGAGCGTGTACGGCACCGCGTCGAGGATCACCTCGGTGACCGGCGCGGGAAACAGCCACACGCTGATGCCCATGTTGCCCTGCAACAACTCGGCCCAGTAGTTCAGGTACTGCCGCCAGAGCGGCACGTCCAGGCCGAACACGTTGTTGTAGTACTCCCGCATCGGAGCGATCGCGTCCGGATTGGACACTGACGTCCGGGTGAGCATCCGCAGGACCGGATCTCCCGGCATGAACCGGGGGATCAGCCAGTTGAGCGTCACCGCGACGAAGAACGTCAGCAGGTAGATCGCTACCTTTCTCGCGAAGTACCGGCGCACGCGCGCCCTCCCCTCATCCCGTGCGGCTGGTTACTTCGACGAGACGGGCTTTAGCTGCGTCAGCATCTTGATGCTTCCCAGCTCCCACATGTTGTTCCACGTGCTGGGGAAGTCCTTCGGCGCGCCAGCGGCCTCGGACGGCCAGTTCGTCCAGGCGGACTCGGTGTACTGCGCCCACATGCCGTTGTACCAGAGCGGGATCGCCGGCAGCTCGGCCAGGTGGATCTTCTGGAGTTCGGCGATCGTGGTCTTGTACGCCGGGTCGTCGCTGGGCGTGCGCGACAGCTTCTGCACGAGCTCCCACGCGGCCTGGTTCTGGTACCGCGAGAAGTTCGCGCTGAACTGCTGCGCCTGCACCGGCAGCTGGAAGACGTAGTTGTAGTACGTCCACGGCGTGTTGCTCACACCGGTCCAGTTGTTGAGGAGCAGGTCGAACTTGCCAGCCGTACGGGCGTCGTCGAGCGCCGCCGCGTCCGGGAACTCGGCGACGATGTTGAGCCCAGCGGCCTGCGCGCCTTCGGCGATGACCCGGGCGGCCTCCATCCAGTCGGTCCAGCCCGACGGGACGATGAGCTTGAGGCTGATCGGCTTGCCGGTCTTGTCTTCGACCTTGCCGTCGCCGTTGGTGTCCTTGTAGCCGGCTGCGGCGAGCGTGGCCTTGGCCTTGTTGGTGTCGAACGTGAAGCCGGACGAGGAGACCGCGGCCTGGTCGACGTACTGGTCGTAGACCGGGAGCAGACCGGTCGGGTTCGACGCCTTGACGATGTTGCCGTAGACGCCTTCGACGATCTTCTTGACCTCGATCGACTGGGCGAGCGCCTTGCGGAAGGCGACGTCGTTCATCGGCGCCTTGGTGGTGTTCGGGATCAGCATCGCCGTGTTGGCCGACAGCATGTAGGGCGGCTCGGCGTAGTACGTCTTGACCTTGAAGTCACCCTTGAGCAGGTTGGCCACGCCGGGCAGGAAGTTGTTGCTCAGGTCGAGCCGGCCCGAGGTCAGCAGGCCCAGCGCCACCTCGTTGCTGGAGTTGACGATGTCGACGATGTACGTCGGCGCGACCTTCAGGTTGAGAGCCTTCTCGGCCCACCAGCCGTCCTTCTTCTTCCAGACCATGCGGTCCTGGGCGTGCGCCTGGTACACGTACGGCCCGCTGCCGACCGGCTTCTCGTTCTTGTGCGTGGTGATGTCGGCCTCGGAGCGCGACTCCCAGATGTGCTTGGGGACGATCGCGTTCTCGTACAGCCAGTTCTCCCACTCCTGGACCCGCGGGTCGGAGAAGGTGAACTTCACCGTGCGCGCGTCGGTGGCCTCGACGCTGGCGAGCCAGTTCCACAGGTTGCTGTAGGGCACCGCCTTGATCTTGCCGAGCTCGACGGTGTACTTGACGTCGTCGGCGGTCAACGGCTTGTCGTCGCTCCACTTGACGCCGTCGCGCAGGGTCACCGTGTAGGTCTTGTTGTCGGCGCTCCACTCGCCCTTCTCGGCGAGCCAGGGCTCCAGTTCGAGCTTCTCGGGGTTGAAGATGAACAGCGGCTCGTAGACCAGGCCGACGGTGCCGGTGGCGTAGCCGGGCACGATCGGGTTCCACGTGGTGGGCGGGCCCCACGCGCTGCCGCTCGTGTAGAGCGTCTCGTTGCGGGGGTACTGGCCGCCGTTGGACGAGTTGCCGCTGGACCCGCTGTCGCCGCCTTCGCAGGCCGTCGTCGCCAGCAGGACCGCCGTGAACAGCGCGGCGATATATCGAGGTCGGGTTCGCATCGGGGTACGTCCTCCTCGTGCGTGGTTGGGGGATGGGTACGCGCACGCGCGCCCAGCCGGAACTGGTGCCCCGGCACGGACGATTGTGTCGTTGATCGATACGTTTGGCGGGGTTGCTGAACCGCGTAAGTTACGTCAGCGAAACATGAGGTATGGACAGCCGTCAAGACCACCCGGCCTTGTCTGCGAAATTGATACCTGCGAACGGCTCGACTTAACCGGTTCGGTCGGCGGCTTCTAGTAGCTGTCGAGGATGATCACCGGGCAGCCCAGGAGCCGCGCGTCGATGCTCGCGACCGCGCGGATCGCGTAAGTGTCCAAGACGATGACCGGGTTGGCCAGCAGACGCGGGTCTATCGACGCCACCGCCGTGACCGTCGCGGCATGCGAACTCCCCACCAGGCCGGCGGCCACGCCGACACTCGCGGACAGGGACGACAGCGAGAACAGAGCTCCGCACGCGGCGGCGAGCAAACGACTGGTGGTCACGAAGGCCTCCTGGGGGACGGCGAGCCGTATCGATACATGATGCCGGAGCCAGAGGCCCGCCCGTGGCCCCGATTCATTGACAGGCGTCGAATGAATGCGGTAGATCTGTCGCTAGATCGCGTCACCGGGCGGGACGTGACGGCACCTCGCCGCGCCAGCGGTGCCCCGCTGGTCACCCCCTCCCAAGGAGACGCCGATGAAACGACTACTCGCCGCCGCCGCGGCCATGGGGCTCGCCGCCGCGGCGTTCGCCACCGCCACGGCCGGCCCAGCGGCCGCCGCCACCGCGTGCAGGGTCACGTACACGATCGGGTCGCAGTGGCCCGGCGGGTTCACCGGCAACGTCAACCTCACCAATCTCGGCGACCCGCTGAACGGCTGGACCATCCGGTGGTCGTTCACGGCGGGCCAGACGATCACCCAGGCGTGGAACTCGACCGTGACGCAGAGCGGGGCCGCTGTGACGGCCGCGAACGCGAGCTACAACGGCAGCGTCGCGACGAACGGCAGCGTTTCCTTCGGCTTCAACGGCTCGTGGAACGGTTCCAGCAACCCGGTGCCCACGAACTTCTCGGTCAACAACGTGGCCTGCACCGGCGCCGTGCCGACCCCGGGGCCGACCGCGCCCACGAGCGCACCCCCGACGAGCGCGCCACCGACCAGCCCGCCGCCCACCACCGGACCGCCGGCCACGCCGCCGAACGGCACGGTCCGCGTCTACTGGCTCAAGCCCACCGACGTCCCGTACGACCAGCGCTATCCGGACGGCATCGCCAACGTGATGCGCGAGGCACAGCGGTACTTCCAGCAGGAACTGGGTAGGACGTTCCGCCTCAACAACCCGGTCGTCGAGGTCGTCAACGGCGACCACCCGCGCTCCTGGTACGAGAACACGCCGAACGGCAACGAGTGCTACTGGTGGGTCGTGTTCAACATGCAGCAGGAGCTGATGCGCAAGCTCAACCTGCGCGCTCCCGACAGCCGCTGGATCAACGTGGGTGAGATCAGCGCCGAGGCGCCCTGCTCCGGCGGTGGCGGTGGCAGCGGCTGGGTGATCCTCAGTGGTCACGACGCCGACGGCGCCGCGGGCATCGGCGGCAACATGAACCGCTGGTACGGCGGCATGGTGCACGAACTCGGCCACGCCTTCGGCCTGCCGGACTCGTCGTCGACCGACGGCACCCCGATGTCGGCGTCGTTCTACAACTACCCGAACACCCACTTCAGCCAGGCCCAGAAGAACGGGATGCTCAACGGCCCGTACGGCAGCTTCCTGAACTGATCAAGTGGTCGCGGGGATGTATCGGATGGTGCGGATGGCGGCCGGTGGCGGGTCGTCGCCGGCACCGTCCGGTACGCCCCGCACCACCACGAAGTCGATCTCGCCGCGGCGCTCCTCGGTCGTGAGGATCAGGTCGTCCTGGATGCTCCGGTTCCCGTTCGTGTAGAAGACCTCCATCTGCCGCCTGTCGTCACCCGCGACCACCACCTGGATCGCGGCGATGTCCCGGAGCCCTTCGATGCTCACCGGTACCCCTTTGCAGGCCGTCGCGTCGTCCTGCCGCGACGCGGACAACGACCTGCCGTTGGTGGCGTCGCCCGTCACCGCGACCGACCTGGCGTCGTCGCAGCCGTCGGGGCTGTTGCGCTCCGGCCGCCCGGTCAGCGCCAGGTCGAACTGGCGGAACGCGTCCGCCGGCAGCACGCCGTTCGCCGGGTCGCCGAACGGCTGCGTCACGTTCACCGTGATCGGGTCGGCGGGCGGCGCGGCGGTCGGCGACTCCGCCGGCGCGCTCGTAGGCGCGGCGCTCGGGCTCTCGCTCGGCGACGGTGGGGCCGACGTGGCCGGTGCCGGTGCGCCCGACGTGACGGCCGGCGGCGTCTGGTTGTTACCGGCCTGCTGCTGCTCGTCGTCGTTGCCCGCGCGGGCGATCAGGGCCGCCGCCAGCACGGCGCCGGCAACGACGAGCACCGCGCCGAGCATGCCCGCGGTGCGCACCAGCTTCGACGCGAACCGGGGCAGCTGTACGAACGTGGCCGTGCCCTTCCCGCGTACGCCGCTGCCGGCGGCCTCGACGGTGAGGACGCGCTGCTTCTCCTTGTTCCACGGGACGGGGGCGCGCACGCTCAGGAACGAGTGCGCCGTCGCGCCCTGTGGCAGGTCGAGCACCGGTGGGTCGAATGTGGCCGATACCCGCTGCTCCGGGTCGGACATGCCGAGCGCCACCCGCGCCCCGAAGTTGCCCCCGTTGGTCACCTGGACCGTGTACCGGGCGCTGCGGCCGCCGGTCGCGACCTCCGGTTCGACGCGAACGGTGACGTCGTCGACGGCCGCGAGCGCGAGCGGCAGCTCCTCGCAGCGCGAGACCTCCTCGCGGTACTTCGAGCGCACCAGCACACCGAGCGTGTACAGGCCGGCCGCGGCCGGCGCCTGCACGGGTATCGAGAGCTGCACCGCCGCTGTGGCGCTCTCACCGGGCCGCAGCTTGGCGACATCCGGCTCGGCCCGCGAGGTGGCGCCGGCAGGGAGCCCGAGCAGTTCGACGACGTAGTGCTCGACGATGTCGCTGGTGTTGCGCACGGTGACGTCGAAGTTGAACGAGTCGCCGGGTGCCGCGTCGATCCGCTCGATCGACACGGTCACCCGCAACGGCACCGCCATCGCCTAGCCTCCACTTCCATCCGGTATTTCGAAAATGACCTCGGAGACAGCGACGTCCTTGAACGTGGTGCCCGGATAGGTCGCCTCGACCTCCAGCGTCACCGCCGATACCGAGCCCGCGTCGACGTCGATCGACTGCGGATCTGTGGTGTCCTTCAGCTCCCAGCTCGCCACCCACGAACCGGCGCGCACCTGCATGCGCCGCACCCGCTCGTTGTTCGTGAAGTCCCGCTCCGAACGCGCGTCCCCGTTGACGACGGTGATGCGGGCGAGCGGCACCTCGCGGGCGAACCGGTACGTCAGTGTCACGCCGACGTTGCTGCGCAGGCGCTTGCCGTCGCTCTGCCACGTCGTCTCGTTCTTACCGTCCACTGTGTTCGCCACGTTGAAGCGCGGGTCGTTGGGGAGCGTGCTGGACGCGCTCGCCTGGATGTCCTGCTGGGCGACCCGCACCAGCCCGCCGCCGGCGGGTGGGTCCTGCTCCTGCGACTGGTTCGGATCGGGGCCTCTGGTGGCGAAGAAGACGGCCGCGGCGATCAGCGCCGCAGCGATGATCAGCGCCCAGCCCACCGGGATCATCCACCGGTTGCTCCGCCGAGGCTTCGGCCCCGGCGTTGGCTCCAGCGGCTCTGGTCGCAACAGTGGCGCCGCGACCGGAGTCGGGCGCCGGCCTTGGAGCTCCAGGCCGCAGCGCTGGCAGCGGATGCGTTCCAGCGGGTTGCGCTCCCGGCAACGCGGGCACTCGATCTCGTCAAGGCTAAGTGGTGGCTGGTCGTCCACTGTGGTCGCGCCGCGCGCGAAGAGGTCCGTGCGAAACACGTCGGTCGCCTCGCCCTGCTCGCCGGGCACGCGCGCCGGGCCCGCCTCCGAGTCCACGGGCGCGGAGCGCAGGAGCACCAGCGGGTACCCGCAGGTGGGACAGAGCCGTTCGCGATCCGGCCGGACGGGCGTGCCGCAGTCCGGACACGCCACCGTCTGCCGGCCGGCCGACGCGTCAACCACCGTCCACACCCCCGTCTCGCGGTACCGCGGCTCGGCCCGTGGCGGTGCCAGGCGCCGGCCCTTGCGGAGGCAGGTTTCGCACGCTGGCGCGGCCGCGGCTCGGGCTCTGCGGGTACCGCACGTCGAGCTCGACCTGCGCGCCCAGTGGCAGCTCGACCTCCAGGAAGCCGCGCACCTGCTGCTCGCTCAGGTGGCCGGTGTGGTCGAGAGTCACCCGCACCACCGGGTCCGCCGGCGGCACCTCATCGCGTATCCCGTACACGCCGCCGCCGTCCGACACGGTCACCCGCGCGCCGGTCGCCGCCTCCAGCAGCCCTTCGACGCCGTACCGCGTGCCGCGCCAGCCGAGCAGCCGGCCCACCTGCCGCACCAGTGCCCTGCGGTACGCCGGCGGGTCGCTCGGTTCCAGCACGAGCCCCAGCCAGGACGCGATGAACTGGAGCATCTCCGGTGTCGCCAGCCCGGCGTCGACCTGGTGCTCGATGCTGTCGACGCGGGCGAGCACAGTGTCAGCCACCTCTTCGAACGCGGCGGCGAACCCAGCCAGCACCGGATCGGCCGCCATCGCCCGAGGCATCTGCTCAACGAGCCACCCACTCACGGTCTCTCCCGGTTCGCTCGGTCATGCGGCGCTGAAGGCGACGCCTTCCCGCGCGCCACGCACGACTGCGTCGGCGCGTCGCACGGTCCAGGCGCCGCCGCGCCAACTCCCTCGCTCACTGACGCACCTCGACCCTGTGTTGGAACGACATGAACAGCGCGCCGGGTTGCAACCGCACCCGCTGATCGACCTGCTCGATGGCCCGTTCGCGGCGCAGGTCGGCGGTGATGAAGTGCACCGCCTCCACGCCCTGTACGCCGAGCGCGCCGTGCAGCACGCCATACACGTCGCCGAGTTGGAGGTCGATCCCGAACGGCCAGCCCTGCCCGCCCGGCCCGCCGGTCAGCGGGTTGATGTACTCGTAGAGGGCCTGCTCGGCCCGCTCGCGCACGGTCTCGGGGCGCATGCCCGGCTCGGCGCGCACCTCGGCGGCCACCTTCACGCCCTGGTACCGGGGCGTCTCGACGCGCAGCCGCATGGTGAGCAGCCGGCGCGGTTCGAGGTACGCCTTGATCTGCTCTTCCAGCTCCGGCGGGATGATCAGGTCGTCGAGTACGAGCTGGGCGGGCGGGACGTCGACGCGCGGGATGACGAGCAGGCGCGCCGGGTCACCGGGGTTCTCCGGCGGCAGGCAGCGCGCCCGGGCAACGGCCGGTGCGGCGTCCAGCGTCAGCCGTTCCACGTCTTCGGCGGTTACCGCCCGGCGGGCGCCGCGCAGCAGCATCGGCCCGCGCAGCTTGGCGTTCGCCACCGTCTCCGGGTCGACGCCGCCGCGGCTTGGGTCCAGATTGGTCACCGATGCGACGAACGGGATCGACGTGTGCAGCACGGTCAGCCGGTTCGCGGCCACGTTGCCGCGCCGCCCACCGCCGTAGCGGTACCCGGTGACCCAAATCTGCGCGTCGATCGGCGGGATCGCGCCGTGCTGCTTCACCCGGCCGTCCCGGTCGATCACCTGCGGCCCGAAGCGGATCTCGCCGGAGGCGCCCGACCACGTGAAGACCCGGTCGTCCTCGGTCGCGTCCGCCAGGTCGGCGACCTCCGACCAGGTCTGCTCCTCCGGGTCGGTCGCGCGGTCGTGCCGGGGCAGCACCACCCGGACCGTCTCATCTGGACGGCGTGGCAGGACGGGCACCCGGCGTACCTGGAAGACCTGGCCGGGCTTGCCGTCGCTGGTGCCGAGCAGTTCGGCCGGCGCGGGCTCCGCATGGTACCCGGTCACCGCCCCGCCCAGCGCCACCACCGACAGGGACTCCAGTTGCGGCGGGTTGCGGTACTCGGGCTGGCCGGGCTCCGGCCGGGTCAACCGGCACCGCAGCCAGTGCGCGCGCCGGGCGCCGAGTGCCAGCGTCTCGTGGCGCGGCGGCATCAGCAGCGTCACCTGGCCCGGGCTGTTGAACCCGGCGCTGGTGTCGTCGAGGATGCGCACGTCGCGCCACTCCCGGCCGTCCCACGCCTCCCAGCAGCGCGGCGGGCGGCGCGGGTCGACGCCGGCGCCCTCCGGGCCGGTGGTCACGTCGAGCCGCAGCAGGTGCGACGCGACCGAGTCGGCGAACCCGAAGTACACCGCCTCGTCGGGGCGCAGCGTGGAGAACAGGCGCACCGAGGTGGCCGCGCGGCGCAGGTCGTCCCACCGGTCCTCGAACCGGTCGCCGGTGGGCGTCAGGCACGCCACCAGCTGCGGCGGCACCAGGCGAAGGTCGGATTCGGTGAGGAAGACGATCGGCTCCTCGTCGCCGCTGCGCTCGGTGCTCACCTGGCTGCCAGCCGGTATCCGCATCGGCTCCTGGCGCGGCGCGGTCAGCGTGAAGAGCAGGTCGGCACGGGACGGCACCGCCGAGAACAGCTCGACGCCCACCAGCTCCAGGAACTTGACGTACAGCCGGTCCGGCACCTGGTTGAGCCGGTACAGGGTCATCTCGGTCATCCACGCGAACAGCTCGATGAGCGCCACGCCCGGGTCGGACACGTTGTGGTCCGTCCAATCGGGACAGTGGCGCGGGATGCGGCGCTTCGCCTCGTCGACGATGTCCTGGAAGCGCCGGTCGTCGAGGTTCGGCGCGGGAAGGCTCATGACGCTCGCTCCTCGGTGGGGATCGTGTAGAAGGGGAAGACGAGGTTGCGGGTGTCGTTGGTGGTGCGCACCCGGTACGCGATCTCGATGAAGACCGCGCCGCTGGCCTGCTCGGGCACGGCCGTGACCTGGTCGAGCCTGATGCGCGGCTCCCAGCGCTCCAGCGCCTCGCGCACCGCCTGCTCGATCATGCCGAGCGTGGTGGGCGTCAGCGGCGAGAAGACCAGGTGCCACATCGCGCAGCCGAAGTCCGGGCGCATGACCCGCTCCCCCGGCATCGTCGACAGGATCATCCGGATGGCGCCGTCGAGCTCATCTGAGCCGGTGAAGAGCCGCACCGCGCCCGAGCGCGAGATCGCGGCCGGGAAACCCCAGCCGTTGCCTACGAAGTCGCCGTTCTCCCTCATGCTGTGTCTCCTGATTCGCTCGGTCGCGCGGCGCTAAATGCGACGCCTTCCCTCGCGCCGCGCCCCGACTTCGTCGGCGCGTCGCTCAGTCCAGGCGCCGCCGCGCCAGCTCCCTCGCTCATGCGAGCACATCCGGTGAACCGACTACGATCTTTCCGACTGGAAGGTCCACGGGGTCGTTGCAGGTCATCACCGTGTCGCCGAGGCGGGCCAGCGGCTGCCCGTTGACCAGTACAGCCGGGGCGCCGATGATGACCCGGCCCAGGTTGGTCGGTGGCTTGCTGAACGACGTGCCCGGCGGCGGGATGTGTGGCGGCGTGTTCTGCGCGATGCTGCCGACGATCGCGGCCGGCAGGCCGTTGACGAAGACGTCCGGCGACAGCGACATCAGCAGCGGGCCGGAGAACGGCAACGGGACCGGCGACGGGCCGCCCGGCGTGATCACGATGTGCGTGTCCATCGCCGCGACGCGGTCGTTCTGGCGGGCCACCGGCTGGGTCATCGCTCTCCCTCCTCAGTTCAGCTTGATGGGCTTGCCGGACGCGGTCAGCGGACCGCTCGCGGTGATCTCGATCTGGGCGGCGCTCAGCGCCAGCTTCTGCGTCGCCTTGATCTCGATCTGGGTCGCCGAGATGACCAGCTTCTGCTCACCGGTCACTTTGGACTCCGTCTTCTCCAGGTGTACGTGGCAGGTGTCGCCACCCAGCGACAGGTGCACCGAAGGCGTCGGGTCGTCGGTCATCGTCAGCCGCGAGTCGCCCCGGCTGACGAGCGCCCGCGACTGCACCGCGCCGTTCGCGCACGGGTCAGGCTCGGGCGGCGGGTCCTGCCTGTTCCACAGTCCGCCGAACACCACCGGCCGGGTCTTGTCGTCGAGCTCGAACCCGACCAGCACCTCGTCGTCGACCTCCGGCAGCCACTGCATGCCGCGTTTCGGGCCGCCGCCGGGCGTCACCACCCGGGCCCAGGTGCTTTCGTCCTCTTCGGACAGTGTCGGGAACGTCACCTTCACCCGGCCCAGCTTTTCGGGGTCGGCGTTGTTGGTGACGATGCCGATGACGAGGCTGCCCCACGAGCGCCGCTCCACACCACCGTTCGACAACCCGCCGCCGCCCGCCGCGCCGATCAGGTCGGCCAGCCCTGCCGGTTCCTTGCCACCGCACACGAAGCGCGTCACGTATGGGCGGCCAGCGCCGTAGACGTGCTCGACGCTTGTGACCCGGTACTTGCCGGTCAGGCGCGCGCCCACCTGCTCGATGCGCACCTCGCCGCCCGCGCCCATCAGCGGGTCACCCACGGCCTCGCCCCGAAGGATCACCTCGCCGCCGGAGGTGCGCAGCAGGAACGAGCGCGCCAGCGCGTCGGCCTGTGCCTGGTCCGCCACCGGGAACTGGCCGGCCGAACGGCGTACCCGGCCAAAACCCTGCCGCGCCGAAGCCGCCATCTCCATCGCGGCGGGTGCGTCGGTGCCCGGATCGCCCTCCGTGGCGCGCCCGGTGACGGCCCGCTTGCCCAGCGGATCCCATCCGCGCACCTGTACCTCGTCGCAGCGCTCGCCCGACGCGAACCGCACGCTGAAACGGCGCAGGTTCTGGCCCCACCTCAGCGGCGGCGGCGCGCCAGCGCCAGCGGGCTTCTTCTTGAAATGGAACGTCTGCTCGGTGATCCAGAAGTCGAAGCCGATCCGGCCCGCGCGCCGGCGCAGGAACGAGTAGTCGCTCTCGCTCGCCTGCAGCACGTAGTCGTGTACTTCACCGGTGCCGTCCACGTCGGGCGTGAGGCTGTACTCGCCCGCGATGCGCGACGCGATGTCGGCGTCGGTCACGCGCTGGAAGCTGCGCGACTTCGGCACGCGGGCAAGGCGGTGGGTCAGGTCGAGGCCCGTCAGCACGAGCTCGTGACGGCCCGCGACGCCTTGCTCCACAGCCATCGCGGTCACCTCGCCCGCCGTGACCACGACCGGGTCACCCTCCGCGCGGAAGGCGACCTCGATCCTGGTACCGACGGCGAACATGGCGCGATCGAACAGTTCGAAGTGCGGGTCGTCGAAGCGCAGCTCGAAGAAGTCGGGCAACTGGACCGACTCCTCGACGCGCGCGAGCGTCAGGTTCGCGTACATGTCGGGCGGGAGCGGCCGGCCGTCCACGGTCAGCACGACACCGTCCAGGCGCTTCTGCTCAGCCACGGCGACGCACCGGGAGCTCGGGGATCACCAGCAGCGATCCGGCCCGTACGCCGAGCGGGTCCACGACCGAGTTGGCCTCGGCGATGAGCCGCCACCGGGTCGAGTCCGCGTAGTGCACGGCGGCGATCCGGTCGAGCGTCTCGCCCTGTACGACTCGGTGCATGGTGTGCAGGGTCGGCGTGTGCGACGTCGGGTTCTGCAGCGGCAGCAGGCCGTCGTCCATCCACTGCTTGAGGCTCAGGTCGGCCTTGGCGCGCAACGGCATGCCGCTGCTTGCGAAGTACGTGTACTTGATCTGCAGACGCTCCACAATGGCCTTGAACGAGTGCAGCGTTCCCCAGTGGAACTCGACCCACGGCGGGCGCGCCTTGTTGCGACTGGTATCCGAGCCCGGCAACGCGGGGTTCACCTTGAGCAGGTCGAGCAGCTTCGTGGTGTGCTTCGTGACGTCGGTGCCCTCGTCGGTCGTGTCGAGCGTGAGGCTCAGCGCGATCGTGCCCGGCTGGCCCGCCTGGAAGCGCAACTCCGGCGCGTTGCGCCCTTTACCCTCGGCCGCGTTCCAGGTGTTCGCCTTGGTGATCGTCAGCTCCGCCGGGTTGAACAGGCAGATGATTTCGCCGCCGCCCTCGATGCGCAGGCGCGCCTTCGCGGGTCCGGCGACCTCGTCGGGTCCAGCCATCTCTAGAACACCCCCGCCCATCGGCCGCCGCGGCGCTCGATCTCGCGCAGCAGCCGCTCCTCCACCGCTTCCACGACCATGTCCATGTCGACCCCCGCGTTACCGCCGGCGGTGACCGCGACCGCGGCGGTCGTGCTGTCGTTCGCCGCGCCGGTCCCGCCGCTCGCTGTGCCGCTCACTGTGCCGCTCTCAGGCGCGCTCGTCGGCGCATCCGTCGCCACGCTGTTGCCGCCACCGCCGGGGAATCCGCCGGCCAGGTCGCCGAACCCCATGCCGCCCAAACCCATGCCGCCCAAACCCATGCCGCCCAGTCCCGTGCCGCCGGAGGGCGACGCGCCGGCCTCGATGACCGCCGCCCGCGCCGCACGCGTGGCCACCTCGGTCACGGCGCTCACGGCACCCACACCACCGCCGACCGGCAACCGGTCCACCAGCCCGGCGCCGGTCTCCGGTCCGCCACCGCCGGCGAGACCGGCGGCGCTCGTTCCACTCGCGATGAGGCCGCGGCCGGCGGCGAGCGCGCCGCGCTCGTCGTCGTCGACCGCGCCGGACATGGACGCGAGCAGGAACCGCGGCCGGCGCACCGGCTGCCGCGCGTGCGACAACTCGTGCGCGAGCACGGATACGGATACGCGTGCCGGTGGTGCCGGCAGGTGTACGACCGAACCCGTCGTCGCGCCCAGCGCACCCGCCGACGCGAGCGCGTGCCGCGTGGCGGGCCCGGTGGTGTACCGGGGAGGCAGCGCCGCACCTGTAACGGCCGACGCCAGCGCGTGAAACCGTGCCGGCAGCGCCTGCGGCGCCTCCAGCGGGCGCGCCGCCACAGCCGCCTCCCACCGCCGCTGCGGCGACAGCGCCTCCGCCTTGTTGCCCGCCACCGGCAGTCCACCCACAATGTCAGCCGACTGCTCCGACGACGCTTCGGCGACGCGTCGCAAGATGGGCGCGCTAACGCCCCCTCTCGCGCCGCGCCCGCCCACCTGGCCCCCGAGACCGCGGCCGGCGTCGCGCGCAACGGCCTGCCCAGCGGACCGGCCACCCCCGGCCGTGGCACCGCGCCCGCTCCCAAGCCCGTCACGTGGCCCCCTCGCAGCGGCGCCGCCGCTGGCCGCCGGGCCACCGCTCCCAGGCGCCGCCCCCGGGCCAGCCGGGACGCCGCGCCCGATCCCCGCCGGGCCACCGCGCACCGCAAGCCCACTCCCAAGAACCGTCGCGGCGCCGCCCCCGGCCGCCCCTCCGGCAGCGCCGCGCACGGCGAGCTCACCAGCCAGGCCGCTGCCAAACCCGGCCCTGGGATCCGCCGCCGGGCCGGTTAGGCCGTCCACCGGCGCTCCCGGGCCGGTGGAAGCGCCGCGCCCCGCCAGATGGGCCGCCCGGCCGCCGATTCCAGTGGGCGAGCCCGGACGGGCCGTGATCCCGCCTCCGGTCGGCGTCCCCGACAAGCCGCCGCCCAGGGACGCCGGTCCAGGCCGGACCGAGGCCCGGCCGGCGACGGACGCGCCAAGGCGCGATGCGCCGAAGCCCCCGGTCGCGGCGGACGCGGTTGATCGGCTCGCTGCTGTGAGCCAGGCGGCGGCACCGGGTCGTACAAGGGCGTCACCCGCCACGCTCCCGGACCAGCCCGCCCTCGCGGCCCAGGACGGGCTCGTCGCCCCCGAGGCGCTCGCGGCGCCCGACGGGCTCGCCGATCGACCGGGCGGAATGGGGCCGGCCGCGCCCGCAGACCGGGCGCCGATGCCGCGCAGGGCGTCGCCGGCGGACGGCGCCATGCCCGCAGCCATGCCCGCGAGGCGGGCCTGTGTCTGGCTCGCCGATCCGGCGGGGGCGGCGCTCGACCACGACGCCGTGCCGGACGCCGGCGATGCGGCGGGCCGCGTTCCGGCCGCCCTCCGCAGGTAGACGCTGGTGCGCGGCGCGCGCGCGACCATCCCCAGCAGCCCGGCCGCCGCCCCGCGCCGGCCGGCGCTGGCGCGGTGGAGCCGCGGCGCGGGCCGGAGCGGCCGCGCTGGTGTCTCGGACCGGATGGCGCTCGCTGGCCGCGCCGCGCTCGTCTGGACAGCGCCGGTCGGGTCGGGCGTGGTGCCCGGCGGCAGCAACGCTCCGCCGAGCACCGGCAGGTCGCCGGCGCCCTGCGGCGGCCGGAAGGCCGGCCCACCCGCCTTGCGCGTCGCGAGCGGCGTGCCGGTCGCCCCACCTCCCTGCCGGCGCCCACCCGCCGCACCACCACCGCGGACCGCGCCGCCACCAAGAGCGCCGCCACCACGGACCGCGCCGCCAACAAGAGCGGCGCCGGTGGGGGCGGCGCCCGGCAACCCGTCGCCCGCGACGCGGCCGCCAGCCATCGGCGGCGGACGCATGGGCTGGGCCCCGGCGTGCCCCCCGCCGCTCGCGGCCCCCGGGGGCCCCACCCGCGGGGGGGCCCGTCCCGCCGCCACGGCGGCGCCGATGGCCCCCGCGCCTCCATCGGCAGGACCAGGAAGAGCGCCAAGGCCCGCCGCCCGCGCGACGAACCCCGGCGAGGCACCAACTCCCGCGACGCCGCGCAGCGGGCTCCCACGCGAGGGGCGCGCCGACAAGGCGGCTCCATGCGAGGCGAGCGCCGGCGAAACCCGGACCCCCCAGAAAGGCCGCGGGGGGAGCGGGAAGCGAGCAGCCATGGGGGCCGGCCCGACAGCGCGCCGACGACGTGCGCGGCCCGGCCCGACGGCGACGCCGGCCGCTCCGGGAGGACCGGACCGTGCTGCGCCGCCACGGTGCGGCGGCGCAGCAGGCGGGTGACCGTGCCGAGCGTGCGGCGCATGCGCCGGCGCAGCCGGCGCGAGAGCGGCTCAGGCGTTGGAACGGAAGCCACAGTGGCACACCTCCAACTCCTCTACCGCCAGCTCCCGCGACGAGGCGGCGAGCTTGGGGCCGCTCCACCGCACCGGCCGCGCGTCGAAGAACGACCAGATGCGGACCGGTTCGCCGGCCGCGTTGAGGACGCTGACGGTCCCGTCGAGCGGAGTGACCTTGTTGCCTTCCTTGGTGAACCCCTCGCCGGAGAAGCGCATCAACCATTTGAAGAGCGCGTCGGTATCGGTGAGGCCGCGCTTGAAGACGAGGTTGGGCCACTTCATGCGGCCCAACAGCTTGTGGGTGTACGCGTTCTGCCCGCCCTCGACCAGATCCTCCACCTCGATCTGGACCGAGAGCCCCGACACCTCGGTGAAGTACCCGATCGGGTCTGGGCCGACCTCGAACTTGAACTTCCCCACGAAAGGTGGGTCGATGGTGCGTGCGTTAGCCACCCTGCACTCCTTGCCAAGCGCGTTCGTTCAACCCGCCGACCTCTTGCAGCAGCCTGATCCGGTCGCCGTGCTCAAGGTCGAGCAGGCTGTCGAAGGTCCAGTGCAGGTGGTACGCGAGGTAGGCGATCTCCTGCCACAACTCGTCGTGCGAGTAGTGCCCTAGGCCACCTCCGCCGACTCCATCGGGAAAGGGGTCCCTGGCTCCATCGCCTCGAGGATGCTCGGGTCCTGGAAGTTGATGATCCGGTACAGGTCTTGCAGGTAGGAGAAGTCGCTGACGAACAGCGACTCGATCGTCTTCGTCGACACGCGCGGGACGGTGCCGAGCTCGGTGACCACGCGGGCGAGGACGATGACGGTGGCGTACGCGTCATTTTCCTTGACCCGCGGGTCACGTAGCGGCTCGATCTCGTCGCGCGCACACGCCAGCCGCATGGTGCCGGTGCGGTGCAGCGTGCCGTGGTCGTCGACGAATCCCTTCGGCAGCGTGAAGGGGTACTCGGTGCGAAGGCTCATTCCCGCCTCAGCCCTTCGTGCGTGATCGTGAGCTTCTCGGTGGCGATCTCGTTGCTGCCGGCGTCGAGTTCGGCGCCGGTCCACTTGGAGGGCCATCCCATGTCGAAGGACCACCGGGCGACCTCGACGTGGGTCGAGTCCTTGATGACGATGGACCCGTTGCGCCGGGCGTCGTCGATGCTGCCGTCCTCGACCTGCTGGCGCCATTCCCACAGCGCCTTGGACTCGTCGATCCGGCGCTCCAGCGTGATGTCGCTCCACTTCATCGCGCCCGGCACCTTCCGGATGATCATCTTGCCGTCCTTGGTGGCTTCCTTGTACTCGATCGTCTCGGTCTCCGCCTCGACGCCAGAGCACTTGCGGAAGCTGGCCATCTCCACGCCGTCCACCTCCAGCACGAAGCTGAAAGTGGTCATCAGGTCAGGCATCGTGAACCCCTATCCCTCGCTGGCAGAGCCGCCGCCCTGCCACTGGCTGATCCGGAAGATGACGAACTCGGCCGGCTTGACCGGCGCGATACCGACGTCGACGACCAGCCGGCCCTCGTCCACTGAGGACGGCGGGTTGTTGCTCGCGTCGCACAGCACGTAGAAAGCCTGTTCCGCGGTGGCACCGACGAGCGCGCCTTGCATCCACAGCCCGCGCAGGAACGAGCTGATGTTGCGCTTCACCCGCTGCCACAGGTCGAAGTCGTTGGGCTCGAAGACCGCCCACTGGGTGCCACGCCTGATCGACTCCTCGATGAAGTTGAACAGCCGCCGCACGTTGACGTACCGCCAGCTCGGGTCGGTCTTGGCGAGCGTGCGGGCGCCCCAGATCTTCGTGCCGTAGCTGCCGAACGACCGGATGCAGTTGACGCCCTCGGGGTTCAGCAGGTCCTGCTCACCGTTGGTGACGTCGGTTTCCAGCCGGGCGATGCCGCGCAGCGCCTCGTTGGCCGGCGCCTTCCACACGCCGCGGGTGGCGTCGGTGCGGGCCCACACGCCGGCCACGTGCCCGACGGGCGAGACGGTGATGAACCGCTCCCCGTTGGTGGCGCCGGGCCGCGCGAGCGGGTTGGCGACGACGAGGTTCGGGTAGTAGAGCGCGCCGAACGCGGTGTCGCGGGCGAGCTTGCTGCGCCATTCCAGTGCGCGCGTGGCGTTGAGGCCGGGCGGCGTGTCCAGTACCGCCATGCGGGCGTGGCTGGCCTCGCACCAGTCGACGATCTGCTTCTGCACCGCGAGGTACGTGTCTTCGTCGAGGCTGCCGTCTTCCTTGGTGGCGATGGTGACCAGGTCGGGAATGGCGACGATGGTGACGTTGTCGGCGATGGCCAGACCCTGGTATCCGGTGCGGTCGGCGACCGAGCCCTCCAGGTCGGCCGGCGTGACCGCGATCGGGTTGGGGGCCGGAGCCTCCAATGTGTACCGTCCGGGAGCCGGCATCCGCTCGGCGAGCGCGACACCTTGTACAGGCTGCACCTCGACGCGGAGCACCTTGGAGCGCTCGTTGATCGTGCGCTCGATGGTGCGCGCGCTCTTGCCGCTGAACGCCAGGCCGCCGATCTCCTCGCGGAGCGCGCCGTCCTCGTACACCCGCAGGGTGTACTCCTGCTTGCTGTCGCCGCCCTCCTGGCCTTCCGCCGCCCCCGCCGGCGGGAAGCCCCCGTCCTCGACCGGCGCGCCCGCCCGGGTCGCCGCGGG